>JAQXEX010000071.1 GCA_029250625.1 Candidatus Poseidonia sp.
CTGGATAGAAGCGCAGACGCACTTCAAGTTCGCCTGAGCCTACCATTGTGGACGATGGAAGGAAATGTTGGACTGAAAACGTCCCAGTGACACTTGTGTTGAACACTTCAAACCAAACATCGCCACTGTTGTTGCCCCGAATGGCAAATTGCAGGTTTCCGGTCAAAGGAACTGGAGATGCCCCCACAGAAACGGCAGAGCCGTTCACCCATATGTTGTCATCAAGAAGGAGAATGCTCTTGTTGGTCAAAGGACCTTCGATGACGGCTGTTAGATTTGGTGCATCGGTCACGTTGAGGACGATGGAGGTCGTCGTGGGGTTGAGATGGAAGGCCTCGAGAGGGATGCCGGTGATCGATGTGTCCTGCCATCCGGAATATCCAAGCGTTGCTGAAAGATTTCCTTTGGTTTCAAATTGACTGAGATTCATGGTGATTGCGAACGCTCCAGCACTGTCAACAAGACCGGTGAGGTTTTGGGCACCGTCAACCGAAGAGGTATAGGTCAACCACACGGTTTGATTTGGAAGTTGGAAAAACACGTCAAGCGGTTGGTTTTCAAATTCAAGCAGCCCTTCAATCACGGTGGTTGCACCCGCTCCTGCAACAGGGGCATTGATCACGGCAGGTGCCGTGTGGAACAAGGTTGAGTTCTCTGTCACGTTAACGTATCCATCGTAGATTTCTCCTCCGTTTGGAACGTAGCCAAACTGACGGTATTCAACGACGACATTGTGCATTCCTGGTGCTGTAGGTGCATCGGGAACACCTGTGAACGTGAACGTTCCGTTTGCATCAGTTCGCGACTCTCCAATCATCCGTTCCATTGGACCGCCTGGGCCTGGGACAAGATTCGCCTCATCGACCGGGACGAGGTAGGCAAAGACTGGGACATCCGACGCAGGCGTACCGTTTTCCGCATATCGAAGTTGGCCAGTGACGTTGATATCTTGAGTGCTGTCACGAGACCAGGTCAAGGTGGAAATGGATTGGTTGACAACCTCCATTTCTTCTGCTGGTGGGCAAGGGTCAAAGGCAATCCATCCGAGGTCTGTGTTCCCGTTAGCGTTGTTTTGTTGGAGGCGGACTTCTGACCAAGTGGTTGCATCTGTAGCATAAACGGCGTAACCTTCTCCTGTCCACGTGCCTCCGGAATAGCCGGTTACTTGACGAGCAGGTAGGCCTGCAAGACGAGCCATGGTCACGAACAGAGTGTTGAATTCACGGCAGGAACCCTCTTTTCGAGTTTCAAGAATGTTGAGGGTTGTATCTAGAATGGATGGGGTGCCTGAACCGTTATAATTACGCTTGAATTCTGTTGTGGCGTTACCGTCGGTAAGATACTCTTCAAGAGCGGATGCAACGCTGTAAGCATCGGTTGCCCCAGAATCGGTCACGACACCGTTGGTGACGTTGAATACATAGGAATGAACATCGTTTGGATTGGTAAATATTTCATCGGTAAGGAGTTCGTACGGGAAGCCTTGCGCAGGAACAGTAGTCGATGCAAGAGTGGCCCAATCAAAGTAATACTCAGGCTCTTGGAACCAAAGTTCATTGATGGGTCCTTGGTCAACGGAGAGAACATGCGTATCGTTGTTTCTTGAGAACGTGGCTATTGATTCAAACACGTAAGAGATGTTTGAGTAAAACGACGGGACTGGAATCTGTCCAACACTGATCGGATTGTTGTAATTGATGGTCCACTCGATGGTATCGTTAGCAAACGAAAGCGGAGCAAGATGTGTGAGGTTGCTGTAAGGGATGGACACAGCCTCCTTGGGGTGAACGCTGTCAAGTTGTGCATAGGTGGAACCTGTGTAAAAATCGTTGGTAATCACTCGCCAACGGTGAACGCTGTTGATATCAACAGCGCCAGAGGAGTTGTTGGCCCAGAAGATTACATCGTTGTTGAGAATGTCATCAGTAGGGTCAAACGGGTCAAACGGCGAACCTGCGCAGTTAGCAACCCAATAAAGATCCGGACACTCTATCCCATCAAGCAATCCACCGCCGTCCGTATCTGGATTGGTCCAATCCGTTCCGGTCTGGTTTTCAATCGCGTCAGGGATGCCGTCGCCGTCAAAGTCGTCCGGTTGTATGTCGTCGGTCGGGTCGTTTTGAGGGTTGGTTCCATCGAAATATTCGGTTCTGTCGTTAACGCCACCCTGGTCCGTATCAGATGAGCTGTAGTCCGTAACCCAGACATCCTGTGACCCGTTGGTGATTCCAATGAAGCTCAAATCACAACCGGTATTGTTTTCGAAATAATTGTTGAGACCGTCGCCATCCGTATCCAGCAGATTCGTACAAGGTTCGTTGGGATCGGTATTGTCGGAAATCTCACCAAAGTCGTCTACGCCATCAGCATCTGAATCAGCAATGTTTGGATTAGAAAACCATCCAAATGTCCCCAACAACTCCTGCCAGTCAGCAAGGCCGTCTTGGTCACTGTCTGTGTAATCGTCGTCACAATATTGCAGGGTCGACCCGATGGTACCGGATGCTATGGCATTGGAGTGACAGAAGGAACCGTTTCGATTAGCGACTTGACTGGGCGTGGCGCTTGGCCCGTTTGATACGCCCTGGAGCACGTTGTTGACTACCGTCGCATAAGCAAAGGACTCCCAAATACCCGAAACATTGTACCAGCCTACGCCTCCGCCGGGGTTAAATCCGCTACCGTTTCCAAGTGAAACTTGGTTGAACGACGAATCGTAATTTACGAATGTAGTCTCAAAGTCCACAAGAGAATCACAAGGGTCGGTTCCATGGCTGATGTTTCGTTCATCTCCATCGCTCACGCCACCAAAGTCTGTGTCTGCTACGTTCCAAAGCGTGCAAGTGAGGTTTTCTTCCCAGTTCTGGATTCCATCATTGTCTTCGTCTCCGGCATCTTCTCGACGAGTTGGGTCGGTTTCGCCTTCGTCCACCAGTCCGTTGAAATTGGTGTCTTCTTCTCCATCGTCAAAGGCATCGTCGTCGGTATTGTTGTCACGAGGGTCGCTGGCTTGGGCAGGATTTCCGTATGCTCCGTTAACTTCAACGCCATCACGAATACCGTCTCCGTCTGTATCGGCGGCAGTAGGGTCGGTCAGGAGGGTAAGTGCTTCGTATGAATCGTTAAGGCCGTCACCATCGGTGTCAGCAATTTGAGGATTGGTCGAGGTGATTCCGTCCACCTCAGCGGTGTAGGTCGCACAACCACCGGGTCCGACGCCTTGGACTGGGTCGCAAGGAGAGTAGGTTTCAGTGACTGCGCCATCGGGTCCGTTTCTAAAGCACGGGGATGAACCGCACATCGTGATCCACGTTGGGTTAACGTATTCCATGAGGTTGGTCAATCCGTCACCGTCTGGGTCGCCGTTTGGCCCGTCTGCATTGGATGGAGAAGTTGCGTTGAGGCCGTTTGCAGCCTCCCATCCATCGTTCATTCCGTCACCATCGGTATCCCATCCTGCTGGGTCTTCGTCGATGAGTCCGTCCCCGTCGTCATCGTTGCTCAAACAATCTGCATCGCCGTCATTGTCTGGGTCTGCAGCATCAACAAAGCCGTCCTTGTCATCGTCAAATCCGTTAGCGCAGATGTTACCCACTGGGTCCTCGTCGCACAAGATGACGTTGCCTGTTCCGTCTGAGCCGGCTGCGCCGCAAGCAGGTTGATTGTACTGCATTGAGTCTTCCTCGTTCCAGTCGTTGACCGGAATGGTGCCGTTCCACCAGACACCGTTATCGAGAACTGAACCGGTGCTGGGGTTGTCCCACCCGCTGGGCATGAGATAGGTGTATTCTTGGAGATTTGACATTCCGTCGCCATCAGGGTCAGCGACTGCGCCGTCTGCTCCATTTGAAGAAAGCGGGTCAAGTCCATACTTCCACTCCCAGCCGTCTGGAAGGCCATCATTGTCTGAATCGGGGTCGTTGGGTTGCGTGTTCATGAGGTATTCCAAACCATAGGTGAGCCCGTCCCCGTCCTGATCGGAGGCTGCTTGCACATCAATAGCGAGATATTCGATGGATGCAAGCGATGATAGCACCATTAAAAGCGTCAAAAACACTGATTTTACAGCATTTTTACGCTCTGACAGGCGCAATTGAGGAGTCGCGGCAGTAAGGTTCGAGCCTGTCAGCATGGTTCTCACAAGGGACGGTGTGTTTTATGCCTCATAAGGGAAATGGTACGATGTTCATACAACGCTCCGAAAAAGGGGTTGTTTTTGACTCAAAGTTCGTCAAGTTCTTCGAGCAATTCAAGGTCGTCATCGTCGGCTTGGGCAACCACTGGCTCAGGCATTGAATCATCCGCTTCATCCAACTCTTCTTCGAACAATTCCTCAGTCTTTTTGTCCTGAACAATGGCTTCAAAGTGCTGCGTTGGTTGTTGCCTGCCTCGACGAGCAGCATAGAGCAAGAGAACGCCGAGTATCACATAGAACACCATGGTTTGGGGTTCAGGGTTGGTCAACTCACCAAACAAGCAAGATGCTCCGCTGCATTCCGTCACGTATTGGAAGGCGAAGGTTTGTTCAAAATCTTCCGCATACGGAGTTTCGTTATTCATTGGAGTCACTTTGAATTCAAAGGCTACAGAGGCACTGTCTTTGAGCGACTCAGGCGCTGTCATCTCAAGACTGAAGTCCTTGCTTTCGTATGCTGAAAGTTTCACGAAAATGAAATCGCTTCCGAGTTGATTGGAAGTTGCACGGATTCCACCTTCCCACCCAAGCGGCTGGTACAACAAGATAAACACGTCAAGCTCAACGTTGTTTTGGTTGGTAATCTTGAATTCTAGGTTTTTCTCTTCCCCTGATGAGAAACGTGAGGCTTCGGTCTTTGCAGTGATTTCAATTCGGCCGGGTACAACATCTTCCTTGATGATGACCTTAACCGGGAGATCAAAGTACCTTGGTTCATTTTCCTCTTCAACGCCTTCTTCGATGATTCGGGTGTAGACGATGTGCTCTCCCGCTTCCACTTGTCCGTTCAATTGGACACCGATGCGAATGTCAACGTATTCATCGGCTGGGAGAGATACTACCACGATGTTATCGTTGGTATCGTTTGAGATGGAGTATTCCCATGCAGTATATTTCGGGTTGTTATCTGCATTCCTTGACAAGTCCCGGGGGTTGATGATCCGCCAGGTTGTTTCGGTCGTGCTTGTGCTGGAGGAGTCCGAGATGCGAACGTTGTACCAAACATCTTGATTGGGGCTGACGGGGCCTACTTGGCCAAGCAAATTCCCCTCACTCACCCCGTCGCTATCGGCGATGACCTCGGCAAGAATTCCAAAGGTTCGTTGAACAGTAAACGCCACATCCGTTCGCAACTCAGAGTCTTCAGTGCTTGAGAAAGCAAGTGAAAAGAGGCCAATGTCAAGGCTTTCTCGATCTTCCGGGGGGAACACCTCCATGCGGACCGTCAGCAATTGAGTGGAACCAATATCTGTGGTGAGATGATAGATGCCTTGCTCAGTAAGTTCTGCTCCGGTCACATTGGAATAAAAGCGGTACTGCCAATCATCGGGCTGCTCAAGCACGCGGATCTTGAACGAATCCGTATCAAATCCTGAATTGAACACATCAATGTAGAAGTTTTCACTGCCGTTAAACGCATCAACATAATGCGAGAGGCCTTCGTCATAAGCTTCCGGGCGAGTAGAATCTGCTATCTGCTTTTGATGCTCTTGGTCCTCGTAAATTGAGATGCGAGGGGGAGCAAATACGTCGACCTTCTCAAAGTCAATCCGTAGGGTTTTGATAGCGACTTCTTCACTTTGTCCTTGGTCGTTTGTTGCGTAAACGCGTGCCTCAATTTGAAGGTATTCGGGAGCATCCGACAAGTCCCCTTCAGGGACCTCAATCAGTAATTCGGGGATAGCAGAATCGCCACCTCCGGTCAGCGTGTAAGAGCCGCTGGCCTGACTCCACAAAGGCTCAGCCCATTCGATGGGGAGGTTGTCTGCGATGTCGAAGACGACATCCAAACTTGATGATGCAGATCCTGTGTGCTCGATAAGGAGATTGACTTTGCTGGTTTGACCTGGGGCGTAGAGGACAACATCCGGTTGATTTTGCGGAACTGTAAGGTAAACATCGTGTTCCAAGAATTCCAATCCTGGGTGTTCGAAAAGAAGCGAATGCCCTTGAACGTCATTGATTTCCAACCGCACGGGGTACTCGCCAGAAGCCAAACCTGAAGCAGTGTAATTGTAAATCCCAACGAGGCCGTTGTTGTCAAGTTTCAACATATCATCATCAAAATCTATTTCAAAGACGGAGTTGGCTTCGTTCGGTGTACTCATCACGAGCGTGACGTCTTCAATATCATCACGACCAAAAGCATCCCGAACTTCAACGGAAAAACGCATTTCACGGAATTTCAAACGGTGGTTAGGAGCCCATTCAAGTTTTTCTTCGTCATTCCAGCTGCAGCCAAAATTCCCGTAGCAACTGTGGACCCGTACCGACGAACCGGAAAGAGCATTGGTCATAATTTGCAATCGGGAGTAGCTGCCACCACTTCCTACCTTACCAAATGCAAACTTAACGTCGCAGCCGTTGGCAGACGGGAGGCCGCCTTGACCGTCAGCACACTGAGCATCAGCGTCAATTCGAATCTTGAGTTGTTTGCCTTGAGGGACTGTGAAACCGTCACTGGCGAGGCCAAACTCAACTTCAATCACGGTCCAAGAACAAGCGTTCCCGGAGAGAGGGTTGGTTGAGCACGGATCAGACAATTCCTTGCTCGCTGTAACAATTTGTGAATCTCCTGCTTTGAGTGCAAATGTTACGGTGGCAGTAGAGCCCGTAGGGCCACTAAATTGGTAGTAAATTGAGAGCCGAGCAATGTTTGAAGCACCCGTGCCGTTAACATACAAATCGGTGATCAATTCCGCACTCCTGAATTCAAGCCCATCAACTGCACTTGCTTCTTCTTGTCCCTCTGAGGAAGGCGCTAAGGTTGTAATCGTACCTTGACCGCCCACGGTTTCGTTTTGTTTGGCGAGATAAAGGTCGTAAGTTTGTTGAGTATTTGTGTTTCTAAAGACGACTGGTTCGTCTCCAAGGAACTCCTCGCGATTGACGTCATTTGAAGCGAAAAGTACGGCGCTTGTTGATAGAACCATCAATGCAGCCAAAAACCAAGCTACTGAGTGCGAATGAGTTGCAGATTTGCTGTACAGCATCTTGTTCACCATGCCTCCGTGGTGCAGGGGGTGTTAAACGGTTTTGCATGGGATGCATCAACTCAAGCGATTATCAGCGGCATTACAACGACGCCGGGCAATGTGATGCAGGGGGTGGGATACGAACCCACGAACCCATACGGGACCGGATCTTAAGCCCGGCGCCTTTGACCACCTCAGCCACCCCTGCATCTTATCCGGTGGCGGCTTCCTTCTTCAATGAAACTCAAGCGTCTTCAATGGACCATCCACCGTCAACATGGAGTACTTGGCCTGAGAGATGGGAAGCCTCGAGCAGGTGAAGAACTGCTGAGGCGATGTCTGAGGGTTGGCCCGAACGGCCCATGGGGACTTTTTCGAGAACTTTCGTGAAATGTTCGGCTTCCCAATCCGCCGCCATAATTGCACCGGGTGCAACGCAGTTGACATTCACATCCGGACTTAGTTCACCCGCCAAATTCAGCATGAGTTGGCGCAACCCTGCTTTGCTCGACGTGTAGTGTGAAAGTCCTTCCCAAGCCTTGCCCCAGGAGGTGTCGACAATCCCCACAACAGAGCCCTTGGAAGTCCGAAGTTCTGGGAGGAATTGTTGGGTCAAAAAATAGGGCGCCTCCATGTGCAGGCGGTTCAAATTCCGGAAGGTTTCAAACGTTGTTTCTTCAAACTTTGATTGGCTATAGAAAGATGCATTATGCACCAGCCCGGAAAGGCCATTGGCCTTGACAAGGTCATGATTCTTTACTTCATCAACCAAGGTTTTTAGTTCGTCATCAACGGTCAAATCTGCCTGAAGAATCGCTCCGCATTTGCGGTCGTTTTGAACTTCTGCATGTTCAAGCAGATCTTGTGCGGCTTGGCGAGAGGAGCGAACATGAATGAACACAAACCATCCTGCATTCATGAGCTTGTTCGCAGTGGCTGCACCCAGCCGATGACCAGCCCCTGTAATCAGCGCAACTTTGGTGCTCATGGTTTCAATGGCGAGGACTCAATTCATGAAACCTCGTATGAATTCACGAGTCTTACAACTCCTTGACCAGCATGGCCTAGAATCACACACCTTTTTGATGGCCTCCGGCTGCCCTGTACCAAGGAGGAAGGCTCATGGAAGGAAAACCGCTCCCAATGGCCACCTCTAAAGGTGATTCCGAACCTGCTCCGAAACGGCAAAGGCGGCTGCCAAAGTGGTTCAAGACCCGACTGCCCAGCGGAGAGCAGCAAGCCATATTCAATGCGACGAAAAGTGCTGTCAAGGACAACAAACTTCACACGGTTTGCGAAGAAGCGCGCTGCCCCAACATTCACGATTGCTGGGCATCGGGCGATGCAACGTTCATGATCGCTGGGCAAGAATGCACCAGAGGTTGCCGCTTTTGTGCCGTTGGAACCATCAAGAGACCGCCTGCACTCGACCCGGAGGAACCTGCTCACCTGGCTCAAGCAGTGACATCAATGAATTTGCGACATGCCGTCATTACGGTCGTCAACAGAGACGACCTACCAGATAGCGGGGCAGACCATTACAAACAATGCATCGATGCCGTTCACGCCCAAGCACCAGAAGTCACTCTTGAACTCCTCTGTTCCGACCTTGCAGGAGACCATGGAGCGCTCAAACATTTGTTGGACAACAGCCCGCTTGCGGTCTTTGCACACAACGTTGAGTGCGTCCCGCGCCTCGATGCAACGGTCAGGGATGCCCGTGCATCGTTCAATCAATCTTTGGAAATTCTCAGGCAAGCCAAGGTGTTGCGACCGGACATCCTCACCAAGTCATCCATTATGGTCGGCGTTGGTGAAACCGACGATGAAATTATTGAAGCGTTGGAATTGCTCAGAGAAGCGGGCGTTGACCTCGTCACCATAGGGCAATATCTCGCCCCTACTGCAAACCACCTAGCCGTTGACCGATTCCCTGAACCTGAAATGTACGACCTTTGGGCCATTCACGCCATAGACATCGGATTCTCGGGCATAGCAAGCGGCCCATTGGTCCGGTCATCCTTCAAAGCAGGCCTCTTGTACAGGAAAACGAAGAATGCGGCCAATACGGAAACAATGCCGGGTGCATACGTCCGTGTTGCTAACCACCAAACCAACTCACCGACACCCCTTAAGGTGGACCGGTCCTGAGGTGAAACAATGACGGAGAGAAGTACGGTTACAACCTCGCCCTACACGATTGGGGTTGCGCCTTTCCGTCCCGGAGACACACCGTCGTTTGGGGACAAATTTGTTGAACAACCGGGTGATTTGAATCGTCCAGACCCCGCAACATGTTCAGCACAAGACACTGCACCTCATGCATCCGGTTTGGTCCGTGTACTCACCGATGATGGAATTGCTGTTGGTGAATGGGACCCAGGTCTTGACGCAGCAGCACTTATTCAGGGTCTTGAATACATGATGCGACTTCGAATCTTCGACGACCGAATGATCAAAATGCAACGCACTGGGAAACTCTCGTTTTACATGCGTTCGCTTGGCGAAGAAGCGGTGGCCATTGCCCAAACAATGGCGCTTGAAGACAACGATTGGATTTTCCCTTCGTATCGCCAACCCGGCGCACAATTCGTGCGAGGCAGAGACATGGTTAGCATGATCTGCCATTGCATCGGCAATACGGAAGACAACGTCCGTGGACGACAAATGCCGGTTCACTACACGTGGAAAGAAGGACGGTTCATCTCCATCTCTTCGCCCGTAGGAACTCAGTTTTCACAATCGGTTGGCGTGGCGATGGCCAGCGCCTACAAAGGCCTTGATGAAGCCTGTATTTCCTGGCTCGGAGACGGTACATCAGCCCAGGGAGATTACCACTATGCACTCAACTTTGCATCAACATTCAAACCCCCTGTCATCCTTAACGTGGTCAACAATCAGTGGGCCATCTCCACCCACGTTTCGCTGGCCACAGGTGGGCGAACGTTTGCTGAGCGTGGACTCGCCTACGACATCCCCTCATTCCGCGTTGATGGAAACGACTTCCTTGCACTCTACAGCGTTACAAAATGGGCTCGTGAACGAGCCTCTGCTGGACTCGGACCAACCCACATCGAAGTCTACACCTACAGGTCCGGCGCCCATTCCTCTTCTGATGACCCGTCAGCATACCGGCCTCATGATGAAGCAGAATCCTGGCCTGGTGGCGACCCAGTGGAACGACTGCGAGCACACCTTGTCAACATAGGTGAATGGGATGATGAAAAGAATACCGCATTAGCGGAGAAAATAGATGCTGAAGTCATGACGGCTTACAAGGAAGCATGCGAATTCGGGGACCTCGCCACCGGACCTTACCCCCCTGCATCTACCATTTTTACAGAAGTTTACGAAACCGTCCCCTGGCACATTCAAGAACAACGAGAGGAACTGGGGAAGTGAGGTGTTAGCATGGCAAAAATGAACATGATTGCAGCCCTAAACTCTGCGTTGAAGCACCAGCTCGAAAGCAACCCTAATGTCGTCATCTTTGGAGAAGACGTTGGCTACTTCGGAGGCGTATTCCGAGTCACGGCCGGACTCCAGGAAGAATTTGGACATCACCGAGTCTTTGATTCGCCTCTTGCAGAAGGTGGTATTGCCGCCATCGCAATGGGGATGGGTCTGAACGGTCTACGACCGGTTGCTGAAATCCAATTTGCAGACTACATCTTCCCAGCCTATGACCAAATTGTCAATGAGATCGCCAAACTCAGGCACCGGTCTGGCGGAGAATTCACCAGTCCCGTGACATTTAGAACACCAGCAGGTGGAGGGATCAAAGGAGGACACCATCATTCGCAGTCCCCCGAAGCACAGTTCACCCACACACCGGGCCTCAAAGTGGTGTACTGCTCCAATCCAAGAAATGCAAAAGGCCTACTTACCAGTGCAATTGAATGCAACGACCCGGTCATTTTCTTTGAACCAAAGCGATGTTACCGTGGCCCGTTCTACGGAGACCCGCACAATGTCCCGACATGGAACGACCACCCGGAAGGCGAAGTTCCCGAAGAGTACTACTCCATTCCACTTGAACAAGCCAACATCGTCCGAGAAGGCACCGCTTGCACCGTGATTGCATGGGGAGCCATGGTCCACGTGAGTGAACAGGCCATCAAGAACTCAGGCATTGATTGCGAACTCATTGACTTGCAAACCTTGGTCCCTTGGGACCGTGACACTGTCGTCAATTCAGTGAAGAAGACCGGGCGTTGTGTCATCGTCCATGAAGCACCGAAGACCAGTGGTTTCGGTGCGGAAATGAGTGCTTCAATTCAAGAACGATGCTTCTATCACCTTGAAGCACCGATTCAACGGGTGACTGGCTGGGATACACCGTTCCCGCACACCACCGAATGGGATTATCTTCCAAGTCCGTCTAGGATTGCAGAAGCCATACAGAAAACACAGGAGGAATAAACATGGGAACATTTGAATTTAAACTACCAGACATTGGAGAAGGCGTTGTTGAAGGAGAAGTCGTAGAATGGCTGGTCGCCGTTGGAGACAGCATCAAGGAAGATGACCCGATTCTCTCCGTGATGACCGACAAAGCAACCGTTGAGATTCCTGCTCCTTGCGAAGGTACCGTCAAGAGCATCGTCGGTGAAGCTGGAGACATTCTCCCTGTAGGCGCTGTGTGTATCGTTTTCGAAGTTGAGGGAGACGGTAATGCAAGCGAAGAAAAAGCCACTGCACCTGCCCCTGCTAAAGAAGAAAAGCCTGCAAAGAAAGCTGCAGCCGCCACACCAGCAGCACCAACACTTCCTCCCGTTGAAGCCGCTCCTGCAGCAGCACCGGTCGTCCGTGCGGCGGGTACGAAAGCACTCGCTTCACCCGCAGTCCGCCAACGAGCTCGATCTGCAAACGTAGACCTGCAACATGTTGCGGGCTCTGGCCCTGCTGGACGCATCAGTCATGCTGATCTGGACCGACACATTGCAGGCGGAGCATCTGGAGCATCATCTGCACGCCCAATGGGCGGCTCGGCCAAAGTAGAACGAAACGGTACTGAAGACATCAAGGTCATCGGACTTCGTCGAAAGATTGCTGACGGAATGATGTCATCCTACAGCACCATCCCTCACTTTTCTTACTTTGAAGAAGTGGACGTTACCGCCTTGGAAGAACTGCGCCAGCACCTTAACGCAACACGTCCAGAAGGTGCTCCAAAACTCACCTATCTACCGTTCATTATGCAAGCATTGGTGAAAGCGTTGGAACAGCGTCCGGAATGCAATGCATTGTACGACGATGAAGCAAACGTCGTCACTCGCCATGAAGCCATCAACCTCGGAATTGCAACCCAAACCGACCGAGGACTCTACGTTCCTGTTGTCAAGCACGTTGAAGCCATGGATATTTGGAGCGCTGCAACAGAAATGCTGCGAGTTACCTCCGCCACTCGAGACGGAAAAGCAGGGGTCGAAGACCTCAGCGGTTCAACCTTCACCATCACCAGCCTGGGACGGCTCGGTGGACTCGGCGCAACGCCCATCATCAACAAACCCGAAGTTGGGATTCTTGGAGTCCACAATGCAAAAGACCGTGCTGTTGTACGCAACGGACACGTTGTTGTTCGCCGAATGATGAACCTCTCTTCTTCATGGGACCACCGTGTTGTCGACGGCCATGATGGCGCCACCCTCGTCCAGTTGGTTAAAACTTACTTAGAGAATCCCGCTACAATTTTCATGTGAGGTGATGGTGTGAAAACAAAGCAATGTCAAGTACTCGTCATCGGAGCCGGCCCCGGAGGCTACGTTTCTGCTATTCGTTCGGCTCAACTCGGAATGAAAACCATCATCGTTGAAGGAGAACGTGCTGGTGGCACCTGCCTCATTCGCGGATGCATTCCCTCAAAGGCGCTCATTCATGCGGCACACACCTTCCACAACCTCGCTAAGCACGCCAAGAAGGACGGGCACATGGGAATTTCAATTCCAAGCCCAGCCGAACTCAACATGGCCAACCTGGTCGGTTGGAAAGAAGGCATCGTCGACCGCCTCAACAAAGGGGTAGAGGCTCTTTTGAAGAATGCAGGAGCAGAACTGATCACCGGATGGGCGACCTTTGAGGACGCAAAGACCGTGAAGATTGGAGAAGGCAAAGATGCAACGTTGATTCAAGCCGAACACGTCATCATGGCGCAAGGCTCGGTACCAATTGAACTGCCATTCATGCCCTATAACGACCATGTGATCTCCTCTCGCAACGCACTTCTCCTTGAGGAACTGCCAGAGCATGTCGTCATCGTCGGCGGGGGTTACATCGGTTTGGAATTGGGAATCACCTTCCGAATGCTCGGCTCAAACGTGACCATCGTTGAAGCAATGGATTCGGTCTTGCCTCTGTTTGATAAAGAGCTTCGACGGCCTCTTGAGTTGTTCATGAAGAAGAACAAGATCAAAGTACACACAGGTGTGTTCGCAAAAGGTTCTGAAGAAACAAAGGATGGAAAGGTCCAACTCAACTTTATTGACAAAAACGAGAAAGACGACACCAAGATGCAACATGTTGTTGCGGACAAGGTACTCGTGACCGTTGGTCGAAAACCCTCTTCCACCGGGCTTGAAGCCACAGGCGTTGCTCTTGACGAACGTGGGTTTGTCAAAGTGAACGACCGCTGTGAAACCAATATGAAAGGTGTTTACGCCATTGGTGACTTGTGCGACTTGGGAGAAATGCTCGCTCACGTCGCATCCTTCCAGGGAGAGATGGTTGCTGAACTGATTGCTGGGCATCGACGAGCATACGACCCTGTTGCAGTCCCAGCCATTGTGTTCACTGAGCCAGAGATTGTCTCTGTTGGACTTTCACCTGACCAAGCAAAAGAAGCAGGTCACCCCATCATTACCGGGAAATTCCCACTTGGAGCAAACGGCCGCGCCTTAACACAAGAGGCGGAGAAAACCGCAGGCTTCATTCGCGTTGTTGCTCGTGAAGACGACCACCGGATTTTAGGAATTCAAGGCGTAGGAACCCACATCAGTGAATTGGTTGGGGAATGGACGCTTGCACTTGAGATGGGAGCTGTCCTTGAAGACATTGCACATACCATTCATGCTCACCCGACCATGACGGAAATGACCCATGAAGGCGTATTGGACACGCTTGGTCATGCAATTCACAAGATGTGATTTGGCCCGGCGGCTTCAATAGCCATCCAGTAGAGCGTTGAGATCATTTCTAATCCCATCGAGATTCCAATCATCACCCGTCCACCGAACCCGTTGCATCCCATCACGGTCAACCAAAACGATTCCATCGGTATGCTCAACGTTGTAGTACACCGTGTGACCTCGGCCTTGAATTGATGTGCTGTTGTTGCTTTCAAGTAACGTCACCGTAATGTCAAAGTCGGTCCAAACCTGCTCAATGACGGTAAGGTTCTCATCGTTCAAGAAGGGAACTGTAACCATCGGCCACGACGTATTGAACGCAGCCATGTAATCATTCAAGGCGACTTCATCGTCCCGCCAGGGGTCAACCGTGATCGAAACAAATTCCAAATCGGCTCCAACATCGTCACTGAACTCTTTGTACAGCACTGAGAGGTCTTGGGTTTGAGTGGGGCAAACGTCCCAGCAATTGGTAAGCATGAATTGAACGACAACAACCGAATTACTCCAGTTCCCAGAACCATATGCATACCCGTCATGGTCGTGCAACGAGAACGTCTGGTATCCAACAGGGACGAGGTCTTCACCGTCAAACACATCCGGTTCAACAGCCGTACATCCACTTAATACCATCAAAGAAACAAGGACACAGCACAGGCTGTATGACTTCATTTCATCGCCTCAATCGCGAGTCCTGAACATGAATCCTGCTCCAAGCAGCGTAATCCATAGCCAAGAAAAATCCCAGAATACATCACCAACATCGGACGGTTGATCGGTCATATCCGGTGCATTGGTGTAGAGGACTTGTGCCCCAAATCCACCCGGAGGCCCGCCACCAGGTGGGCCACCAGCGTCTGCATTGCTCATATCGGCTTCACCATGGTAGCAAAGCAAGAAGTATGGGAATCCAATCATGGGAACCGTTTGTGAATCAGTATCGACCACCGTCTTTGTGGAGGCGCTTATCGGAGTTGAAACATAGTAATAGGTACCCTCTGGATATTCAGGCGTTGAGCCAAAACGACCGTTGCATTGGTCCAAGTCTCCAAGGCCGCTCACATAGTTCCAATCATCAATTCCATTGTAACCTTGGTCACCACCTTCAGAAGTACGCTCTACTTCGTAAGATGATTTCTTGGCCGTCACTTGACCGTTATCGTCCCAAGTGTACATACCATAAATGGGGTATCCATCAAACGCCCATCCAATGATTGGAGAGTGTTGGGTCGGGTCCAGGTCAGTATAATCATAATTTACAATGGTCTCACCGTTCGGGTCGTCCCAAAACTGGCACATTGCATCGTAGTGATAGTGAACTCCAGAAGGCCCATTATGCGCCCCACAATATCCTAAATCAATGGGTTGCCTGTCTTCATTGAAGTACAGAAACTCAAGAGCCACAGCGTCGCCGCCTGGACCCTCTTCGGGACCGAAAATCGGTACACCATTCACTGCCACTCCAACGGGCCCACGATCTGGAGCACACTCGTAAGCACCGTTTGCAGCAGGGCAATTGGTAGAGGAATGCCCTCCATTGGTGTCGTTCACCGGCTCAAGAGCAATGGTGAATGACTCACTTTGCTCATCCGCATTTGCTGCATAAGCGGAGAGCCAATTGTGATTTGGAATAGCATTGGAGTTGATTTGCATCGATGTGGAAGTAAACGAAACCGAAACCTCGCATTGGAACCAAGGACCTGACCCACCGCCACCACCTTCTTGTCCATCACCACGTGTATTCGCAGTGTAGCTGTTGCCGTCTCCATTGAGGTCTTTGGCCCATGCCCCTTGTCCATCAAGGCAGAGGAAGGAATCCTCATGTGACCAGTCAGGCAATGGGCATCCATCCGCACCTACCGCAGTGCCCGCCGGAGTATTTGGACACTGATCCAGAGCGTCGTTAACGCTGTCTCCATCGGTATCAAGTTGGGAAGGGGAACATCCAGTGGCGTCAGCCACCTCGCTGGTAGGAGTAGCCGGACAAAGGTCGACTGCATTGTTCACGCCGTCCTCGTCGTCGTCCAATTGAGTTTGTGAGCAACCGTTGGAGTCAACCGTTTCGTTCAGTGGCGTATCCGAGCAAGCGTCCATGTGATTCATAACGCCATCTTCATCGTCATCGGTTTCAGAATCAGAACATCCTGTCGAATAAACTGGCTCTCCCTGAGGCGTGTTAGGGCATTCATCTGCGTCGTCAAGAACGGCATCCCCATCCTCGTCGCCGACTGGTTCTGGAGGCATAGGCAATACAACCCGAACAGTGAGGTCACTTTCAGTGAACAGGCCACATTCAGACACGAGGTCTCCTTCAGTATTGTGCGATTCTGTATCAAAAACAATACTGTAGGCGCCAGTGCTGTTGTTAACTGCCCCACTTACAAGAAGTGCAGGGCTCTGCCCGAGTGGATGATATTCAATGGTACAAGACCTTGGGAATTGATGAAGTAGCAATCCACTAATGGTCCCCTCGGTATCGTTCTCTACAGGTTCATCCCAACGGAACGTTAGCGACATCTGCTCTTCTAGAGGAGCAACAATAAACAATTCAATGAGCAAGGTTTCACTGCTTTGCTGAGCATCATCCACAGCGATCAATTCAACAATCCAATCACCGGGATTGTGGAGCGAGGTCTCAATTGTCCAAGCCCCGTTTGCCGCAGGGGTGATGTTGTAAGCATTGAGTTCAGCAAATTCGTC
Source organism: Candidatus Poseidonia sp. (assembly GCA_029250625.1). Lineage (GTDB taxonomy): Archaea > Thermoplasmatota > Poseidoniia > Poseidoniales > Poseidoniaceae > Poseidonia. The sequence goes on from JAQXEX010000071.1 coordinate 16,995, forward strand.
ATCAAGAACTCGAACTGACAAGGAGGTGTTTTGAGGGGCTTCATCAGTCACAAACCCGCTGACGGTAGCGTTCATGCCTGTCCAGTCCATAGAAAGTACAGCATCAGCCAATACGGAAGGGGGAGTGTTAACAGCGCCATTAGACCCCTCATCGGGAATAACGGTCTCATCTTGCTCATCAGTGGTTGTTGAATCCATGGCGACAAGCGAAAAGCCTGCACCTACAAGCAGAAAGGCCAGCAAAAGGCTGAGCACAAGCGATTTTGATTCCATCAAAAAAATGGGATGTACAATAGCATTTAGTCTTGAGCCGTCAAAGCATCATGTGTATTCTCAACATTATGTTGGAAATTACGAGTCCATTTTCTTGCGAATACATTAACCCATCTCAACATATAGAGCAAGAGACTCCGCTCAATAAGCCACTCCGGAATGTCACTCTTTCGTTGCTTGTGGAGTTGAGGCAAATCACTCCAGTGTGCTCGAGGTGATTCGTGATGTGCCGAGTGATACCCAATGTTAAACCACATGAGATTGACCGCCCCTGTGAAATTTCGTGAATAATCCAATGATTCGGATTTGGTCGCTTCTGGCCCCGAACCTGGGCGTGCACCAGCATGCTGCAAGTAGTTGGCACCAAGAAGCCAGTGAAGGCCAACACTCTGAGGAAGGAGCACAAAGAGGCACCATTTTTGGACATCGACCCAGATGAGGGCGGAAGTGACTGCAAGAATAAGGAGGCACTCCACCACAGGCCAGTAATCCTTCTTTGATACTCGTCTCCGAAGGTACGCCAATGAGGTTGGAACGAGAACACCCAATGCCTGAAAGGGATGTATCAGATACCCAATGAGGTGATTATGATGCCCCCCGAAGCGGTAGGTTCGAGTTTCATCTTCTGGACCATGGTTGTAACGATGATGATTGCCGATATGAGAAGGGAAGAACACATAGGATGGAATGCCTTGGAGAACACTGAGTAAAGCATCAGTAAGTCGGTTGAGAGGTTTGAACGTCCACATTCTTAAATGCGTATGATTGTGTTGGACCACGGCGAGACCAACAGATAAAACCAACATGATGAGATACAGAAACCAGTGGATTCCGTTCAACCACTGCCACGCAATAAGTGACGGATAGAGCGCCATGTAGACCAACGACTGAAGGTCCGACCAACGAACCAGCATCATCAATTCTCCAATCCGAGGTTGTTTCGCATGTTCTCAAGATGTGCGTGAACATGCTCCACAAAAAAACCATGCATCAAAAATCGGTATGAGAGCCCTGTGGGCCCAACAAGAATCATTGGGAACCGGTTGTATGCTATGTCTGCAAAATGCGTGGCTCCCACGATATCGTCAATAAGAAGGCCAACAGAATGGTCGAATTGGAACGAGTTGATGGCTGCTTCGTACTCCTTGGCAGTCAGCCAAAAGCAAAACGAAGTTTTGAACAGTTCATGAGCGGTTTCAAAATCCAAAAATTGTGTCCATTTCTTCCGTTGAGTCCCGTAGTCGACTTGAACGGGTCGCCAGTTTGTCCATGAGAGTTCTTTGTCCTCAATGGGCCAAAGTGAGCGGTCGGGTTCCTCAAGGTCCCTCATCGTCATCAAAACGCCTTGGTCGTGATGAACGAAGGTCTGTACCATCAAATCCCGTATCATCTTCGGATAAATGAGAACCGGTTCTACATCGTCCTTACCGGAATTATCAATCACAAAGTTGAGCAAATTGCTTTCGGCTTGAAAATGTCTCAAGATGAGAACATTTGCTTCCGGACGAACAAAGTATTTCATGAAAAAACAGATTTGCCACTGCAAGAACCCGTGGGCTTTCCATTGAATTGGAATAAGGCGCTTGATGTAATAGGTAATATGAAGAAGAATTGTAAGAATGATCCGAAGGGTTGGTAAGACAATGATTCGGAGTGGATTTTTTAGGTCCTTAAGCCAAAACTCCTTAGCAACATCGTCCAGTGGTAGACTCTTGTCACCAGTAAGGGCATCAGAAAGCGTAGCGGGCATTCTACCGTGGTTCTGAGACATCAGTTTTGCACGCTTACGCTCCATTCGGCGCTCTTTTCGGCTAAGGGGGGCATTATTCAAGCTCATGTTCGACTTCCTCCAATTGCAGTCGGTACAAGCGTGCAACGACTCGAGATGTTTTGATGATTGAACGAACGGTTGGGCCATCCACACACACTTCGTCCAGCATGTCGTAAAAGCGCTCCATGTGGTCACCATCATTGTGCCCGTGATAGGTCATAAAACGGGTAGAATCCTCTCCAAGGCCTGTCAACTCCTGAATGCGCTCAGCCCAAGAACGAGCCATCTTTTCTCCGAGCCCTTCAATAATCCACATCGCTCCAAGCAGGTCAACCGGATTGGGACGAGATGAACGGTGCATCAAGAATCCATGAAGGGCTTCAGAGCCGACGTTTCGCTCCATTCCCAAAATATCATTCAAATCCCCACCAGAGGCTACGTAATCCTTTTCCAACAACTCGTAATCACGGTGCTCATCAACAGCATGGCTGATGATGGTTGAACGGATTTCTGCATGATTACGGTCAAAACTACTTGCTGTTCGTGTGATCCATCGTGAACCTTCAATCACTTGTTGACGAAGGTTTCTCAACAAACAGAGATGGTCTTCAACGGTATATGTCCCTAAATCAATACGACGAAGGAGTGGAACCGTTGAAAGGTCTCGCTCAAAACCCAGCCAAACTCGTAAGAGTTGTTGCAAGCAACGTTGAGCATGAGGATTCAATTCTCTTCCCCTCTCTGAAATCAAGGGTGTAGTGTTGGCTGAACTGCCGTCAATTGCTATATCTCCATCGTTCATGATTTCACCGCCGTGAGTTGCATGTATGTTGTGTTAAATCGTCCGCTTTCAGGAACAAAGCAAAGAATTGTATCTCCTTCATTGAGGGTGACCTCATCGGTCCTAAGAAATTCATCGATCATGATGAATAATGAGGCAGCCCCTGTATTTCCACGGGTGTAAAGGTTGGTCCACCAACGGTCTTCAGGAATGCCCACGCCAGCAGCGTCGAGCAAATCCAAGATCTTGTCCCTAAAATGGTGGCTGGAATAATGACACAAGAAATGGTCGATTTCTCCGGGGATGCTGATTCCATCCTCAACGAGTCGAAGGTATCCATCAACACCCATACGAACGATGTTATCGAGCAAACGAACTTCTTGCCGAAGAAGGAGGGCTCCGGCTTTCTCAGCCTCACCATAGGTATCGTAATCCTGCCAGGTTCGCTCATCATCGGGAAGTCCTGCTGAACCGACACTCATGCATGTTGGAAGAGCGTGAGCATGTGAGAATCCGTGAATCCAATCAATTTTGAAACTGAATCCCTTTGGTGCAGGCTTATCTTGCAAAAGTAAGGCTCCAGCCCCATCAGAAAGCATCCACCGGAGGAATTCAGTATTGAAGTCAATGCGTTTTGAAGCGTATGTGGATTCAGTAGCAGCCTCATACCGTTGCTTCTTGAGAAGGCGGCTTGAGAGTTCGCTTGAAACCACTACTGCTGCTTCGTGGTCGCCCAAGCGAAGACTGTTCCATGCCGCCTTTAGGGCCATCATGGATGAAGAACAAATCCCATGCGTGGTCAAAATTTCTATCGCTGGAAGGCCCAATTCTGCTTGGACCATACTCGCCATGCCAGGGGCGGGAAGGTCGCCTTGAGTAGAAGCAACGGCAAGCATTCCAACCTTGTCACGGGTTAGAAATGCTCTGTCCAAACATTGCTCTGCAGCATTTGATGCCATTTCCGTATTGCTATGAGTTGTATTTTGATTCTCATCAATGGCATAGTGGCGGGTTTCAATTTTATTCGCTTTTTGGATCTGAACGCGAAGGGAGGAAGGTTTCCCATGCACTGCACCCAAGATGCCTTCAACTTCACCAACTGAGATTGGAGGGCCCGGTAGAAAGGCACCCGTGCTGGTAATGTAAACCGTCATGCATCCACCTGAGGAGTTCCATGCTTCTTTTGGTAGGAATAACAGCGCCACCACTCCTGCATGTAAGGAAATACGACGAAAATGGCCATGAGTACCATGTAGAAGGTTGCATAATTACCGGAGTTCCCAAGGGGTTCCTTTCTCCACTCAACACCAAACCCTCCACTCCAATTGAGGGTGGCCGTGTCGAGGAACACCTCCCACTTACGTACAATAATCAGCAGAATGAGGAAGAACGGAAGGGTGGCCAAATAGTTGTGAGCATGAACTTCCCAAATTGAGATTTCACGTTTACCGGTTGCAAAATGGACATCATAGTGTGCAACAACTTCGTGAGCAATAAGGGCAGCAAAACATAGCAACATGATGAGGACATTGACCTCAAAAAGAAGCGAAAGAACGAGAGGGATGCAAATTTGGACTCCCATGAGGCAGTGGATATATGCTTCCTTTAATCCCGAGGTCTTTTCAATCTCGGTCTTTCGGTGGCACCACCAGTCAAGCATCCCAGCGATTCCCCAGAGAGGAAGAAGGACGTACAAAATAACATTGAGGACTAAGGTTGCTTCATCCATTGTCATGCCTCAAGCAGGCTATGAAGGTTCAACAATTAAAGGAATCTCCGGCGCGAGGAGCCTCAGGCAGAGGTTCAGTCTACCTTCAAGAGCCACACATCAGGCAGTCATCGGGAGTATCGAGACTGCATGCAATTGCTTCAAGGCTGTCAACATCTTCTGCACGCTCAGCAAGTCCACCGACAGTTTGGTCGTCTTTGGACTTGGACTCAAGAGTGAACTGAATGGCGTCGGCGGCTGCCTTTGTTCGCAGATAGTACATTCCGGTCTTCAGACCTTGCTTCCATCCGTAGAAGTGCATTGAGGTAACCTTTGCAGGATTTGCATCAACCATGTGGATGTTCAACGATTGGCTTTGGTCAATGTATGCGCCACGGTCAGCAGCCATGTCTAAGACGTGGCGTTGACTGATTTCCCATGTGGTTTTGTAGAGGTTGCGGATCGTCTCAGGGATATTTGTAATCGCTTGTATGGAGCCCTTGTGTCGCAAGATTTCATTCTTCATTTCAATACTCCAAAGGTCTTCCTTGATGAGGTCTCGAACCAAATGTCGGTTGAGAACAACGAACTCTCCAGAGAGAGTGCGGCGGACGTAGAGGTTGGAGGTGAACGCCTCAAAGCATTCGTTGTTTCCGAGAATTTGGGAGGTTGAGGCTGTGGGCATTGGAGCAACCAAGAGGGAGTTACGCATTCCATGTTCCACGATCTCTTCCTTGAGTGAACCCCAATCCCAGCGGCCACTGTGTTCGTTCATGCCCCACAAGTCAAATTGCAGGACACCTTTGCTGGCGGGTGAACCCTTGAAAGTTGAGTAAGGTCCTTCTGCAATTGCAGCATCTTTCGAAGCAGTGCAGGCAGCGTAGTAAATCGTCTCAAAAATTTCTTTGTTCAATGAGCGAGCTTCGGGCCCGTCGAAATTCATCTTTAGCATAGCAAAGGTGTCAGCAAGTCCTTGTACGCCCAGTCCAATCGGACGGTGACGCATGTTAGAATTACGGGCTTCTTCAACCGGATAGTAATTGACATCAATGACACGGTTCAGATTGCCTGTAGCGTGATACGTAACGTCGTAGAGTTTCTGGTGGTCGAATTCTCCACTGCTCATGTTCACGAACTTGGGCAAGGCAATTGAGGCGAGGTTGCAGACAGCAACTTCGTCCTTTGCGGTGTATTCCATGATTTCAGTGCATAGGTTTGAGGAGCGGATGGTTCCAAGGTTCTTCTGATTGGACTTGTTGTTTGCTGCATCCTTGTAAAGCATGTAAGGCGTACCTGTTTCAATTTGGGATTCAACGATTTTGTCCCAAATGGTTCGTGCAGGAACCGTTTCACGGGCGAGGCCTCTTCGCTCTAAATCTTCGAACATTGCCTTGAATTCATCACCGTAGACATCTTGCAAACCGGGGCATTCGTTCGGACAGAAGAATGACCAGTCAGCGTTCTGCTCGACCCGTTCCATGAACAAATCGGGAGTCCACATTGCGTAGAACAGGTCACGTGCTCGGAGTTCTTCCTTTCCGTGGTTCTTCTTGAGGTCCAAAAATTGCAGGATATCAGGGTGCCATGGTTCAAGGTAAATTGCGATAGAACCCTTACGCTTGCCGCCGCCTTGGTCAACGTAGCGCGCTGTGTCGTTGAAGACTCGTAGCATTGGTACGATTCCGTTGGAGGTTCCGTTCGTGCCCTTGATGTACGAACCTTTTGAGCGCACATGATGGATGGACAATCCAATTCCTCCGGCAGATTTGGAGATCAAAGCACACTGCTTGAGAGTGTCATAGATTCCGTCCAATGAATCGTCTTGCATGGTGAGCAAAAAGCAGGATGACATTTGAGGCATCGGTGTTCCGGAATTGAACAATGTCGGCGTTGCGTGAGTGAAGTAGCCTTGACTCATGAGGTCATATGTTTCGAGGGCTTTTGGAATGTTGTTGTGGTGGATTCCAACGGAAACTCGCATCAACATGTGTTGAGGGCGTTCTGCAATTTCGCCGTCCAAGCGAAGGAGGTACGAGCGTTCCAGGGTCTTGAAGCCAAAGTAGTCGTAATTGTTGTCTCGAGAATAATCAATGTGGTTGTTCAAAACGTCTGCATGCTCCATGATCACGTCAAACACTTCTTCCGAGATCAACGGTGCGTGCTTTCGGGATTCCGGGTCGATGTACTCACGCAGGTCGGTGATTACATCGGTGAAACTATCTTTGGTTGCACGGTGCAAATCGTCCACACAAATACGAGCTGCTAAGCGGCTGTATTCAGGGTGATGGGAAGCCAATGATGCGGCTGTTTCAGCTGCAAGTTGGTCAAGTTCACGAGTGGTCACACCATCGTACAGGCCTTCGATGGTGAGCTTGGTAACGTGTCCTGGGTCTACCCATTTTGAGTTCAATCCTTTAGAGAGTGTTGTTAACTTTTCGAGGATGGCATCAAAGCGCACATCCTCTCTTTCGCCTTTCCTATTTACTACTTGCATGGCCATGTATATTTCCTCCAGATTCGGTGAGTGTGATTGCGTGGTAAGTTCCTTTGTTCGCGTACGGTTCAAAAGTCTTCGTCAACAGAGAACCGCTGTTGAACGCTTCCAAGAGACGAGCCATCCATAACACCAGCTTTCTGGTATTCTGCAACTCTCTTCTCAAAGAAATTGGTTTTTCCTTGCATGGAAATCATTTCCATCCACGGGAACGGGTTCGATGCTTCGTAGATCTTGGAACAGTTCAATGAAACGAGCAGACGGTCTGCGACGAATTTGACGTATTGTTCCATCAAGTCTGCATTCATTCCGATGAGGTTCACCGGCAATGCCTTGGTGACGAATTCAATTTCAATTTCAACTGCTTCAGCAATGATACGGCGAATGACGTTTTCACCAGCACCACGCAACAACTTGTTGTGAAGCAGGCAAGCGAAGTCACAGTGTAGGCCTTCATCACGAGAAATCAATTCGTTTGAAAAGGTAAGGCCGGGCATAAGTCCTCGCTTCTTGAGCCAGAAAATTGCACAGAATGAACCGGAGAAGAAAATTCCCTCAACAGCAGCAAACGCAACCAAGCGCTCAGCGAAGGAGCCTCGCTTTCGAGAAAGCCAACGCATGGCCCATTCCCCTTTCTTTTGAACCGACGGGACGGTCTCCAGTGCCTTGAACAGGTGGTTCTTTTCTTGGTCATCGTTGATGTAGGTATCAATGAGAAGCGAATAGGTTTCAGCGTGGATGTTTTCCATCATGATCTGGAAACCATAGAAAGCTCTGGCCTCGGGCCAACATACTTCATTGGAGAAATTCATCACCAAGTTTTCGTTGACAATGCCGTCGCTGGCTGCAAAGAACGCAAGAATATGCTTGAGGAAATGTTGTTCACCTTCGTTGAGGTTCTTCCAATCTTTGAGGTCTTCAGCAAGGTCAATCTCTTCCGCAGTCCAAAACGATGCTTGTTCCATTTTGTACATTTCCCAAATGTCATCGTGCTGGATGGGGAACAGAACGAATCGGTCCAGGTTTTCTTGAAGCATGGGCTCAAGATGTTCTTTCGTAAAATCGACGTCTACTCCCTCATCTTTGCTGTGTTCTATGACCATGACATATTCCCCCCGGCTGTTTGTCTCGCGCTGGATTTTGTTTGCCCTCCTATAACGCCTATAATGATACCCCCCGCGAAGGCATAGAGCAGATGCGTTTCGCGACCCTTTACCACCCCATCGTACGATTGAGCAGTGCATCGTTTAGCATATTTGGCCAGGAATGATATAAAACCCCTAAAAGAATCTAAAATTATCGTAAAATCACCTCTATTTCCACTGCAGATGCATGTGGGTAGAATCTTACATCATCCCAACAGTCAAAAAGCGATGTATTGTCACCGTGTCTATGGAGCAGATTCCTCTAACCGTACAATTCGCCCGACTCGATGAAGGCGCCATCTTGCCGACCCAAGGTTCAGCCTTGGCCGCAGGATGGGACATGTATGCGTTGGAAGACACTGTCGTCCCCAAAGGCTCGTCTGTCCTCATCCGCACGGGTTGGGCTGCAGCAATCCCTGAGGGATGGGAGGGGCAATTGCGTTGCCGCTCTTCATTGGGCAAGAAAGGAATGATCATGCCCAATGGAATCGGCACCATAGACGCTGACTACCGCGGTGAATTGATGGTCCTTGCAACCTGGATTGGTCAAGGCGACTCGTTCTCAATTGCAGCAGGGGAACGTGTTGCTCAGATGCTTTTCGCCCAAGTCCCAAAGGTAACGTTGGTTGAAACAACCATCGACCAATTGACGGATACCGAACGAGGAACGGGCGGTTTCGGCTCTTCTGGTAAGTATTGAGGCAGTCCATGAGAGGCGACGATTATGGTTGACATTCGAGAACTCGGCGTTGTTCAGTACGAGGATGGATTGAAACTGATGAAATCATTGCAAGCACAGCGCATCAGCGACGAAATCCCAGATACGTTGCTCATCCTTGAGCACCAAGAAGTGGTCACGGTCGGTCCACGCGCCCGGAACGATGGCATTCGACCACCAGAGGACTATTCCACCCAAGCTGTAGACCGTGGCGGTGGCTTAACGTGGCACGGCCCAGGACAGATTGTCTGCTACCCCGTATTCAAATGGGGTCTTCGCGAACAAGAAGCATCGGTTGCTGAAATCATCACCAAGATTGAGCAGTGGGTGATCGACGCCCTTGGGATGTTGAACATCAACGGCGAACGCGACCATCGGATGCAGGGCGTATGGGTGGATGGACACAAAATTTGCAGCATAGGATTGTCATTCCTTCGCTGGGTTAGTCGGCATGGATTCACCGTCAATGTCAACACGCCCCCCGGAAGGGTGGAAGCGGTAGCTGGGTGTGGACTCACTGCGGACACAACAACTTCTCTAGAAAATCTCGGATACGAAGTTGATGCCCAGGCAGTCAAACAAGCATTGCTCGATGCGATGCAATTCGGGCCCGTCACTGGTTCTTGAGGTAATCCTCGCCGTACCATGCCCATTGGTCAAGCGTCCAACCGGCAGGCAATCCTTCAGCAGGCACGGGTGGACCAGCAGGGGTCACTGCCGGGATCTCTGGGGCTGCAAGTGGAACTACTGGCTTCATCATCATCGGTTGTAAATCATGAGGCTGTAGATTGATGGACGATTCGTTTTGGTTGCGTCGCTGAACCGCATAGCCAAGAACAATTACCGCGATAACACAAAGAATGCCTATTATGAGGAACAACTGATTGCTTGAAGAGGAATCTTCAGCGGATGCAAACCGAGATGCATCCTTAGGATACGAATCACCGGAATCGGACCAACCGTCCCCATCACCATCGACGCAGCCGACACGGTCTTCTGTTGATGTCCCAGGGACCTCTGGGCAATCGTCAGAAAGGTTCGTACCTTCTTGGTCAGGGTATCCATCGCCATCGGCGTCAGACCAGAAGCGCTCGTCATCGGGGAAGGCGTCAAGGAATCCAGCCCATCCGTCACCGTCTGGGTCAGGGCAGCCGAAGCGTTCCATATCGGAAGTACCGTAAATTTCAACACAACTGTCTGGATTTGTACCTGTTGCTGAGTCCCCAAAACCGTCTCCATCTGCATCGGAATGTTGTGTTGCATCTTCGGGGAAGGCATCGTTAGCATCCGACCATCCGTCGCCGTCCGAGTCAAGACAACCCAAACGGTCTTCTGTGGAAGTCCCAGCGTTCAAAGGACAGGCGTCGCTTTCAAATCCATCCGAAGCATCACCGTATCCGTCTCCGTCTTGGTCAGAATGTTGTGTTGAGTCGCTGGGGAATGCATCTGCTCCGTTTGCTACCGTCCATCCATCATCTGAATCCGACCAGCCATCTCCGTCTGAATCAACGCATCCATGGCGGTCTTGATTGGACGTACCTTGGACCAAAATGCATTGGTCGCCTTGCTCAGCGTTGGAGTTGTCTCCGAAACCGTCACCGTCGCTGTCAATCCATTGAGTGCCATCGACCGGGAAAACGTCTACGGTATCGCCGTAGCCGTCACCATCATAATCAGAACAGCCAATGCTTGCCCCAAGTGAACTTGAACCCGCATCGTTTGGGCAGTCATCGATGTCATCTGAAAAACCATCGTTATCGTCGTCCGTGTCTTCAGTTGAATCTTCACATCCATCACGGTCAACGTCATTTCCTACAAAGGAAATGAACGATGGTGAACTTTGAGGGCAGAGGTCGGTTCCTGCGGTTGAGAGAGAACAAACCCAATCGCTACTGGAATTATCTGCATCACAGATTCGGTCATTATCATCGTCCAAATCTTCCTCTGCATCCCTGCAGCCATCCTCGTCGTAATCTGTAGCGGTCAATGAACTCCAGCCGAGGTCACCCGTCGGACAAAAGTCAGATGAATCGTAAATTCCGTCGTTATCATCATCCGAATCTTCGGTCAAATCTGCACAACCGTCTGAATCGTGGTCCGTTAAGGCCGTAGACACCCATGAGAGATTGCCCAGAGCGCATTCATCATCAACGTCCACAAGCCCGTCATCATCATCATCGTCATCGCATGCATCTCCGAGCAAATCCCCATCGTGGTTGGCTTGGTTAGCATTCGGTATCATTGGACAATTGTCAACTTGGTCGCCGACGCCGTCTCCATCTTCGTCCATGTAAGGGTCAATGCGAACGACTTCATCTTGCCCGAAGTCAACGTAGTACAAATGGCCGTTAGGACCGATCTCCAGACCCATGATGGATGTGGCTGAAGTTTGGATGGAGTCGACCTCTAAGGCCGACTTACCGTTTGAACTCAAATCGTATGCGACAATTTGACCGTTGCCGTATTCAGAAACAAAGAGTTGGTCGTCGTCAAGAACAATTCCCGACGGCATGTTGAGGCCCGTTGCGAGTACGCCCCATTCCATTCCGGTAATGGACGAGTACTCCTGCAACGGTTCCATACGAGATGAATCACTCATGATGTTTTGAGTGCTGATTGAAGAATCATCGGTGTTGACCCACAACACTCTGTTTGCCCCTGGGTCTGCAATGTAAAGAATTCCTGAATCGTCATCAAGAATCATGTGGCCAGGAACGCCCATGATGTGGGTGAGTTGTATCTCGGAATACCGACGAACGATAGCATCAGAGTGGTCGTCTCGACCGGTATCGTGGTCGTCTTGGAAATCATAGTACACCAATTCACCGTAGTACCCATCGTTGTACCAATAGGCATTGTCGGAATCGTGAGCGATTCCAACGCCGTAAGGTGATTCGTGATTCATGTCAATGTGACTGCCGAGAAGTCCGTTTCCGTTGTTTTGGTTTTCAACTGCAAAGTGGCTGAGCGAGGATGGCCACAGGGTTGGCCCCATGAAATTGTTCGGAGAGGCTTGGCCGCAGAAGGTATTGGCCGTTTCTTGGGCTGAACCCCACTGCCAGTCAAATTCAGGGTGATAAGCGCCGAATGCAATGGCGCTGACTTCTTCCAAGAAGTGGTTTCGATTGGAATCTCGGCGGTTCTGGGAAGTTTGGTCTTCAAGTCCTGTATTTTCTACAATGGTGATGCTGTCGGTGTACTGATTCGCAATCCAAAGTTCGTTGGCTCGCCCGGGGTGGAATTCAAGATCTCTAGGATTGGAAAGAGCGTCGGAGGAATCAGCGATGACGATTTCATCAAAGCCCATTCCAAATTGCTCCACCATGACGGCTTCTCTGGCTGCCGTAGCGAATGAAGGAATTGAAAACAAGAGAATACCGAGCATAAAAAGCGCTACTTGCTTCTTGGCCATACATCGCCCAAATGGAATGAGCATTTCATACCTTGTCATCCCGGTATGTTATTTGCACAGACAAGAACATAACGCCGGAGCAGATACATGCGCCAAAACTGAAGGACTTCAAGAAATAAAACATCATGAGATAGTTTGTTTGTCATCTTATACTGTAGGGTGTAATTTCTGGTTTTCAGCCAAGGTGTGACTGACCCATTCAAAGGTCAACTGGTCCTTATCCCTCTCTTCTTCACTGCGACGTTTGAGATTGTTCATCGCCATCTTCATGCGGAAATTCCCTTCAAAGGCAGGGGCGTGACGAGCGAGGTATGCCCAATAGAGCCGTGTCATTGGGCAGGTTTTCTTTGGATGGAACTCACATGATTTACAGTGGTCGCTCATTCTGTTGATGTAAGCAGAACCCGCAACATAGGGTTTCGTCATCATGGCGTCCCCAAGCGCAAACGTACCCATTCCGAGTACATTCGGCTCTACGACCCAATCATAAGCGTCAACGAAAGCAGCATGAAACCAATCGGTCAATTCCCGAGGGTTAACATCCAACAAGTTCCCAATATTGCTCAATACCATCAACCGAGGAATGTGGTGGGTCCAACCTTCTTCAATCACAGATTGAACCGACGAGTCAAGACATTGCATCCCGCTGTCTCCTTTCCAATACGCTTCCGGAAGGGCCTGCATTTGATTGAGATGGTTCGGATGTTCCTCCTCATCAGGCATGGCTTGGGCCATCCATGAAAACGTCCGATTCGAAGGTGTTCGTTGAACGGCAAGCGTGCGGAACCCATCGGTGACTTCGTGGATATGATGGACGTATTCCCTCCAAATCAATTGTCGCAAGAATCCTTCTGTACTGTTCAACGGGGCATCCGTTTCCAAAACAGCTTGTACCAAGTCACCTGGCATCATCCTGTGAAGGTTCAGCAGGGAAGCCAAACGTGAGTGGAAAAGTCCACGACTTTTGTCCGTCATTGCATCTTCATAACGTCCAAACCAAGGCATGCACTTCATTCCAAAAGCGAGGGCAGCAGCGATATCTTCTGCGGTAGTCGGCAGTTGTGACATGTCCAACACCCCTGGGTGTGACGAAAATTCTGTATTGACCAATCGTTCTACCTCAAGATCAATTTCATCGGACTCGTACTGTGGAGGTTCTGGAGGAAGCGGGTCGCCTTTCCATGGAAATCGGTTTTCGGAATCAAAACTGTACTTCCCTCCTACTGGTTTTCCCATTTCCATTAACCATCCGGTTTCATGACGCACCTTGCGGTAAAAACGGTCCATGCGAAACGGCGGATTGGAACCTACGCTTTGTTCAAACCACGATGGTTTGGTCAGCCACCCAATGTGCCGGTGAAGCACGACATTCCCCCGGTCAACCAAGGGTTGTATCTCCTTTCGCAGTTCCAACTCTGCGTGCACAACTGCGTGAACAGGTCCGTGACGGTCGATGTGTTCGCCCAACGCATCTGCGTAGGTGCCGTTTGTTGTGAGGTACCGAACCGGCCTCCCAGTGGCTTGAACTTCAATGGCGAAATGCCGTTGCGATGAAAGCAGCAACGCAAGCTTTTGTTTGTGATAGGGGCGTTTGTTCCCTTTTGCAGACGATTCAATCAAGACGACACCGTAGTGCAGCCCATCGGGTTCGACATCGCTCACGAAACTGAGATTGAGTTGGTCATAGGATAGCCAGAGCCAACCGTCTACCGGAGTCGTCTCATGGGGGACGAGGGCAGATGCAAAAGTGCCGCTACCAGCGCTCATAGTAGAAACAACGGCTTGGCTCATGGCCTAAATGACTCATTTGAGGTCATAAAGCACTGCTTTTAGCCAGTCAGTAATGGACGGTTAGTTTCCTTGGTTCCAGTGTTTCTTCAATTCGAGCCCGCATGGCAGCAGCCTCCATTGTCGCCCCACGCATGGTCGTCACGAACGGGATGTTCAGTTCAACCGCAAGGCGGCGCATCATGTTACCATCACGAACGGCGCCACCGGAGATAGTGGGGACATTGACGATAAAGGAAACTTTGCCTTGCCGCATCAAATCTAAGGCGTCAGGATGCTCTCCTTCTGCGATTCTATAGACTGTTTCAACAGGGAGTCCGTGGCGGCGAAGAGCGTCAGATGTACCGCCTGTAGCGTACAATGTGAATCCCAGTTCTACCAACTCACGAGCAACTGGAACAAGGCTCTCCTTGTCCTCATCTCGAACGGTGAGGTATGCACCACCTGATGTAGCAACCGGAATTTCAGTGGCTAAGCGAGCCTTGAGATAAGCCAAATCAGCTCGCTCATCCGAACCATAGACTTCTCCGGTTGATTTCATTTCGGGACCTGGAGCAGGGTCCAATCCACGAAGTTTGATGAAGGGGAACACCGGTGCTTTTACACAAACTTGACCCGTTGTCCTGCGAGGGATGGTTTGGGAAGAAAGCGATTGCCCGATGGTGACTCTTGCAGCGATACGAGCAAGAGGCAAACCCGATGATTTAGCAACAAATGGAACCGTCCTTGATGACCGTGGATTGACTTCTAACACATAGAGGTCATCTCCCTGAATTGCAAATTGAATGTTAAAGCAACCTTTGATGTTTAACCCCAAACCGATGATCTTTGTTTGTTCAGCGACCCGTTTGAGCATCTCCTCAGATATGTTTTGAGTCGGAATGAAACAGGTTGAGTCGCCTGAATGGATACCGGCCTCTTCCAAATGCTCCATAATGGCTCCAACCAAAACCTCCTCGCCGTCTGCAGCTGCATCAACATCCAATTCAGTGGCATGGCCCAGGTATTCATCAACCAGCAGTGGTTTGTCTGGAGCCAAATATGCATCCCTGAGGTACCCGTCCAATTGCTGTTGATTGGATAAAATCTCCATTCCACGCCCTCCGAGAACATAGGAAGGTCGAACCAATACAGGATAGCCAATTTCTTCTACGGCTGCCCGCAAATCATCAGCCGTTGTACCCGTTGCACCGCGAGGCATTTTGAGTCCGCTGCGTGAAGCAAATGCTTCGAAGCGTTCTCGGTCGCTTGCTTCGTCAATAGCGTCACAAGAAGTCCCCATAATGCTGAGATCCAATCCCTTGAGCCGGAGGTCTGGCAAACTTTGCTCCAGAGGCATAGCGAGATTGATGGCGGTCTGCCCTCCAAACTGAAGAAGAATACCATGAGCTCGTTCCCGCAGGAGAATCTCACTCACGTACTCCAAGGTCAACGGGTCAAAATAAAGTCGGTCGGAGGTATCAAAGTCAGTAGAAACCGTTTCGGGATTGTTGTTGATGATGATGGCATCTTTACCCGCTTCACGAATGGCTTTCACTGCGTGAACACAACCGTAGTCAAACTCAATGCCTTGTCCAATGCGAATTGGGCCACTTCCGATGGTCACCAATCGGTCTTTTGTCCGTTCTTCCAGATTCGGCAAGAGGTCGATGCCAGGAGAGCCAAATGGCTCGTAGGTGGAATAATAGTACGGCGTTTTAGCGGCAAATTCGGCAGCGCACGAATCCACCATTCGGTAGATTGGATGAAGGCTCAATTCGTGTCGACGCTGCATCACAGCACGCTCGCCTTGTCCAGGAGCCAGCGACTTCAGCCCTTCTGGAGGGAATCCCGCCAGAGCATCGGCAATGTGAGCATCGCTGAATCCGTGACTCTTCCAGCGGCGCAGTTCCTTCTCGGTCAATTCCGTTGGGGAGACGCCTCGGGCGGTGATCTCAGCTTCCATTTGAGCCAGTCGTTCAAATCCGTAGAGGAACCAACGCGTGATGCGTGTAATCTCATGAACGCGTTCAACGCCCCATCCTCTACGAAGCGCTTCAAGAACAGCACCCATTCGTCGGTCTGTAGCGATTCTGCACCAATCCACAAGAGTGCTGTCTGGGAGGGCCTCATGGGCACGTTCTGACATTCCTTCTCCTTCGGATTCGTCTGCTCTTGTTAAGGGGCGGGGATGCGCACAACCCTGTTCAAGGGAAGCCCATGCCTTGAGGAAAGCCTCTTCGAAGTTCCGACCGATGGCCATGACTTCACCGGTTGATTTCATCGAGGTACCAAGTGTACGGTCTGCGGTTCTGAATTTGTCAAAGGGCCACCTTGGGATCTTGACAACACAATAATCCAATGTCGGTTCAAAGGCTGCAGTAGTACCGTCGCCTGTGATCGGATTTGGAAGTTCATCCAAAGTGTATCCAACAGCAATTTTAGCCGCCATACGAGCAATTGGATATCCAGTAGCTTTTGACGCCAATGCCGATGAACGTGACACACGAGGGTTGACTTCTATGACACGAATTTCTCCGGTAAATTGATTGAAGGCAAACTGAACGTTACAGCCACCTTTGATGTTCAAAGCCCGAATCAAGGCCAGCGCTTGGTTTCGCAAGCGTTGATGGTCAGCATCGCTGAACGATTGGAGTGGGGCCACAACGGTAGACTCCCCAGTATGAACGCCCATGGGGTCAATGTTTTCCATGGTACAAACAATGGTCGCATTGTCTGCTTCATCCCGCATGACTTCGTATTCAAGTTCCTGCCATCCCAAAATGGATTCTTCAATGAGTACCTGTGAAATACGCGAGTTCCTCAAACCGAGTTGTGAGATTTCCACCAACTCACCCATGTCTCGTGCAGTGCCTCCACCAAGACCTCCAAGAGTGAATGCCGGGCGGACTAAAATGGGCCAGCTTCCGATCAAATCTGCTGCTGCGATGACTTCATCGATGGTATTGCAAGCCACTGCTTGACTGATGGGCAGTTGAATCGACTCACAGACTTGATTGAACAATTCTCGGTCTTCTGCTTTATCGATGGCTTCCAAATCCGAACCAATCAATTCAATGTTCAAGCGTTCAAGGGTTCCATTGTGTGAAAGTTCACTGGCGATGTTGAGTGCAGTTTGACCCCCCATTCCAGCCAGCAAAGCACACGGTCGTTCAAGTTCCATAATTCGTGCAATCGTGGCAGGGAGAAGCGGTTCAATGTAAACCACATCGGCCATTTCAGGGTCGTTTTGAATCGTGGCAGGGTTCGAGTTTACCAGAATGACGCGATATCCATCTTCTCTAAGCGCTTGAACGGCTTGAGAACCTGAGAAGTCAAATTCTGCCGCTTGACCGATTTTGATAGGACCGCTACCCAAAACTAAAATCGTCTCCAAATCATCTCGGCGAGGCATCACTGTTCACCTCCAAGGTGAGCATCAACAACGGCCCTAAAGCGCAGGAAAAGATGGGTTGCATCATGAGGACCAGGGCATGCTTCAGGATGGAACTGAACGGTAAAGCATGGTTTCCCGATGACATCAAGTCCTTCTACGGTTCCGTCATTAGCATTGACGTAGCGAACCTCGACCTCAGCACCGTGCTGGTTCGGCGAAGGTGAGGATGAAGCTCCAGTCGGATGGGCTGCGAGCATACCGTCTTGAGGGTGAGCAACAGCAAAGCCATGATTCTGACTGGTAATGGCTACGGTCCCTTCCTTGAGGTCAACCACCGGTTGATTTGCTCCACGGTGACCGTATCGCATTTTGTAAGTCTGTAAGCCAGATGCAAGACCCATCAACTGATGTCCAAGACAGATTCCCATCACAGGAAGACCGGCTTTGACCGCTTCAGCAAGGGTGTTCCGGGCTGATGTTGCCATACCGGGATGGGCAGGGTCCCCTGGCCCGTTTGAGCAAAAGAGAGCATCAATGTTGTAGGTGCTTTTCAAAACGCTGTATGGCGTATGAGGGGGGCACCAAACCACATCAAAATACATGCAAAGATGTCGTAGAATGTTGTACTTAACACCACAGTCAAGAACACCTAATCGCGGCTTTTTGACGCCCAAATCATCCACAACACCTGGATTTAACTCAACAGGCTCATCAATGGAAACTTCATCCACAAGGTCTTCCAATTCCGGAGAGGAAAGCGATTCCAACTTAGCCTTCAACTTGTCTTCTTGACCGAGAGGGCCGAAGACACACAGGACAGTTCCCAGTTCCCGAACTCGTCGGGTAATCGCACGTGTGTCAATCTTCTGGATGCCAGGAACACCGTGCAGCCTCAGCAATTCGTCTACCGTTCCAATGGAATTGCGGTGGTCGGGTTGGTGCATGGCATGACGCACAACGACACCTCGAGGCCAAACGCGTCCCGATTCCGAGGTCCCATGGTGAATCCCATAGTTCCCGATCAAAGGGTACGTGAAGGTCAACACCTGTCCTGCAAAGGATGGGTCGGTCAGCGATTCTTGATATCCCATCATGCCGGTAGTGAAAACCAGTTCTCCTGCACCCGTTTGGTTGGCTCCAAACAGTTCACCCTCGTAGCGACCACCATCGGCCGTCAAAAGAACACCAGGGCCCGATGCACCTTCTGGAATCTGTGCTCCTTGGACAAGTCCGTCAGCAGCATCTCCGATGTCCAAAGATGACGGGTTGTAGAGTCGATGGGTGGCTGGAAGGGAACGCCCATTTTGGAGTTCGCTTCCTAACATCGTATTTGGTCGTCAACGGACACCCATAATGATTGGGTGTGGGTTTGATTGGATAAAGCGGCTCAAAATAGGAGTCGAAATGGACCAAATACGGACTTTAGTAATGCGAATAACAATCTGCTTACTTCTCATTTTCCCGCTCTTTATCATGAACGGACTTTCCACGAGCGGAGGGCTCAATCACAAGCCGTGCATCTGGGAAGTGTCGCTCGGTTCCGCCGTCTCCGAACCACGCCTCCATGAACAATGCCAAAGCGGCGACTTCCGAGTGCGGTTGATTGCCGACGGCCACGTTGTATTGAGAATGTTTGAACACATCACCGGGCACCTTTGCCCCTCCAACAATGAGAACCACAGGGCGGTCACGACGAATTTGAGGAATCACCTCACGGTAAGGCTGACCGTACATGGTAAGGTGAATCGCAACACCGGGTTCACCGTCTCCTGCATCCTCCTCCACAAAGCGCTTCAGCCATCCCATTGAGCCTTTGATGTGTTCACATGACATCGCTCCACCAAAACGTTCGTTGACGGAAGCCACATTCTCAAAGAGATCGTTATCTTCGTCTCCTGCTAACAAAAAGCGTGTACCTCCGAGAGCCCTTGAAACCAAAGCCAAGTGCGTGGTAATTCGTGGGTCACGGCCCTTACGGTACCCCAAACGAAGCACATTGAACGGCGTGTCGGCCATGTGCAGACGACTGGCCTCACCCACATGAGCGTAGTGGCTCATTCGGTCGTATCGAGGATTGCCTCGGATGATGGAGATGCATCCGCCATACCCGTAAACTCGTAATCGTTTGAATCAATAAATCGGATCAACCAATTCAACAGCATGGCGTTAACAAGAAGGTTGGACCCCATTGACATCCCGCCCCAGAGGGCTCCGAGTCGTACGGTCCTCCAAAGACCGTCCGCAGTGGAAAGGTCACCGGTTGCAAAGAAGGAGCCAACTAACGGTTCAACGACATAGAGACCAGCGAGAATGAGCATTCCGCCTGCAGCGGTTGATGGGAATATTTTACCCATATCCCTACTGAATTCTGTAAGTATAGCCGAAAGCAGTGATAAAACCATTACGGCAAAGGCGACCTGACCGAAATTGAGGCCAAAAAATACGGAGATGCCTTCACTCATGTTATCGTCTTGAGAATAAATTCCTAACCACCAAACGGCAACCATGAGGGTGATGAGCATACCGCCAGACCGTGATGTGCTGGCTGCTTTATCGAAAACCTCTTGCAAATTTCTTGGTTTGAGACGGCGAATGATGCGTTCTGCAAATTCGGAATCACTGACCGATGCACCATTGACTGAAACCGACCCTGCAGCCACAGGAATCGTGCTCATCGATGATGGTTCGCCCTCGGACATACGAGTACCTTCTTTGTCACATCTTATGAAACCTGTCGCTTTGGAGGTGTTAATGGTGACCGACTCGGGAGTGTCTCAACCGCGCCGAAAGCGGATTATTGAAGGTCTGAAACAGAACCAAGGCTTCCCTCACATCATGGGAATCATCAACGTCACCTCGGATTCCTTCTTTGAGGGAAGTCGGGCTCTTTCACCAGAAGATGCCGTCAAGCGAGCTCTGGCCATGTGGGCATCAGGAGCAACATGGGTTGACATCGGAGGTGAATCCACTCGCCCTGGAGCAGAACCGGTGGATGATGCAACCGAGATACAGCGTGTTGTTCCAGTTATCGAAGCCTTAAAATCGGCCAATCCGGAAGGTTTGATCTCGGTTGATACGCGCCATGCCTCAGTGGCACATGAAGCCCTCAAGGCAGGCGCAGACATGGTCAACGACGTGTCGGGACTTCGTGACAAAGCCATGATCGACACCGTATTGGAATGGAAGGCAGCAATTTGCATCATGCACATGCAGGGCGAACCTGGCACGATGCAAACAAAGCCCCATTACGTGAATTGCATAGAAGAAGTGAGCACCTACTTGACCAATCAATGCAACTTGCTGACGGCGCAGGGACACCCGAAGGAACTCATATGCATTGACCCAGGAATTGGATTTGGTAAAGACCACGGCCACAATATCGCCTTACTCCAAGCCGGTAAAACCATCGCTGAAGACCCTTCAGTGAGTGTTCTTTGGGGCGTTTCTCGTAAACGAATTGTTGGCCACCTTACTGGACACGACCATGCAGATGAACGATTAGCAGGCACATTGGGTCTTGCTGCTGTTGCAGCCTCCCATGGAATCGACATACTCAGAGTGCATGACGTACAGGAACACGTCGACCTCTTTTCGACCATGAAGCCGTTTGATTGAGGATTAGATTCCACCCAACAAGATGAGGGGGGCAACCCAAGCCCCAGCCATTGAACCTAAATTGGTCAAAGCGGTAACCAACAGGACTTTGCCGGCGGGATTGGACCAAAAGGAGGAAAAGTCATCCAACTTCAAAAATTTCTGCAAATCATCTGCCGTAGGCTCTGCTACTTTGAGTTGAACATACCCCGCAAACCAACCCGCAGCCAATGCGGGATTCAGTGAAGTGATTGGAGATGCTGCTGCGGCTGTGAGAACCGCCCAAGGGTGGCCACGGGCAATGATGCAACCAATAGCGGCAAAAACTGCGTTCGCTATCGCCCAGATGGTGAAGAATTCCAACCAGTCAATGCCTTCGCCTTTGGATACGAAAACAGCGATGGCTGAGATGAGAATGAGAGGCATGGCCCAAGGGAGCATTCGTGCTATTCGGGAACGTTCAGGGAGCGTTGAAAATTCTTCAAGTTCATGAGAAGGGGTGGGTTCAACCATCTTCTTAGCGACGCCTTTCAAGTGTCCCGCACCGAGGACGGCAAGGACCTTCTTGCTTGGATCCAACTCTGCTAACTTCCCAGAGATGTAGGCGTCCCGCTCGTCAATGAGAACCGTTCCAGCTCCTGGTGAGAACTCTTTGAGTTCTTCCATCATTGAGGAGAGCATGTCTGAATCACGAAGCAACTCGTTCACATCGACCTCATCATCGTCTTCCTCCTCATCTTCAAGAAGTGACCTCAAGAGACGCCACTTTTCTCGGAATTTCATTTTGCGCCAAGCACGTCTCAAGGTGACCTGAATGTCACGGTCTACGAGAGCAATCTCACAGCCTGCTTCTTTTCCAATGTTGACCGCTGCAAGCAATTCTGCCCCAGGCTGTTGGCCCTCATCAAGACCGAGTTTACGCTGTTCAGCAGAAAGCATGGATTGCAACAAGACCATGGGTGCTTTTCCTTCTTTCACGACCTTGAGCAAACCCTCTTTGTCCAATCGACGGTCGCTAACGAGCGTCTCGTAGCGCCCTTGACACAATTCTACCGCCACAATATCTGGCTGATACAATGCGATTTGTTCCATCACTGCTTCAACCGATGCAGTCGCAATGTGGGCCGTGCCCAATAGACGAAGTCGGTCGTTAACATCAATGAGCGGAGTTTCTTCACTCACGCATTCACCTCAGTTTCAATCATTCAACGAATTGACCCAGCGGGCAACAGTCTTTCCTCAGAAGGTGATTTCGACGTTCTCTCGGACGTGAGCTGCAACGGTCCAAAGTTCTCGGCGAACGCATCCCTTGAATCCAGCAACGATGCTGGCAGGGATCATCTGAATAGCCTTGTTGAAGTTGGTAGATGCAGCGTTGTAGAATTCACGGCGGTCTGCGATTTGGTTCTCCAAAGCAACAAGTTTGTTTTGAAGGTCCATGAAGTTAGCATTTGCTTTCAAGTCGGGGTATTGTTCTGCAACCATGTTGATGCGAGGCATCATTCCAGAGAGCAATCCTTCAGCAGCAGCGACTCCTTTTACGTCACCACGGCTAAGTGCACCTGCAGCTGCTTGGCGGGCCTTAGCAAATTCTTGGAAAATACCAGACTCGTGTTCAGCGTAACGTCCGACAATCTTGACAAGGTTCGGAATCATATCGTATCGCTGATTCAGCAATACGTCAATGTCAGACCACGATTTGTTAGCGTTTTCTTCAAGACGAATGAATCGGTTCCAGGTTGTGAAAAACCAAACGATAAGAATCAAAATTACAATTGCTGCGATTGCTGCAGCGACATACATCATGTTAACCATACTCAAGGCTCGTTTGGATTCGTACTTGAAACCTTCTCTCTAATACTGATTCCAATGAGCAAGATGATGAACACCAACGCACTGGCAGGAACAAGGGTCGCTTGATTCAACCTTGATGAGCCGAAATCAACCCCTTGAGATGAATACAATGTTTGACACAGCACTCATCTTCTTTGGAGTATTCTGCATTGCTTTTGCCTTCGCCCCGGTAGGGCTTGGTGGCGGGTTGCTGTTTGTTCCCCTCTTGCATTACGGAGCCGACCTCCCAATTGATGGAACCCTACTTGCTGTTTCCCTAACCCTCACCGCCGTTGTGAGTTATGGTAGCGGGCTTGCACACAGAAAGAAAGGTCACCACGATGACGAAGCCATCAAATCCGCACTTGTTGGTGCGATCCCCGGGGCCTTGATGGGCGTTGGAATTGTCGTGCTTCTTGGCGACCATCTTGACACCGTATTCAAGACGGTCAGTATTGTAATCTTGATTTGGGCCCTCATCAAAACGAGGAGAAAAATCACCTCAAACGGCCCCAGCGAGACCGACGAAGGTTCGGAGGCAAGAGAACTACAACATCGAAACCTCAGGCTAGGAGCGGCAACCGGAGGTACGCTATCTTCCGTCCTCGCTATCGGCGCAGGAGTCATCTATGTACCCGTCCTCCAACAGTACACTGGACTGAGCACCAGGAAATCCATTGGGTCCAGCCTTCACTTGATGATGGTCGTCGTACCAATTGCAGTAATAACTCACTTGGCGTTCATTTCTTCATCAGAACGAGACGCACTTGTGGAGCAAGCAGGCGTACTCTTTGCCCTACCGTTTTTGACCTTCATAGGGGCACGACTGGGAGCTCAATTTGGAATGAAATACATTTCATCTCAAAACATCATGAGAATCTTCATGACCCTTACGGCGATTGTATTGATTCGTTACCTTTGGGACCTGGGCGGCCTCATTGTTTGATGGCCTCAATGACCATTGCAATGCCCTGCCCGCCACCGATGCAGGCTGTTGCTACTCCATAGCGTCCACCACTGCGTTGCAGTTCGTAAGCAAGCGTGAGGACCAAACGAGTCCCAGTGGCAGCAAGTGGATGCCCGATACCGACTGCTCCCCCGTTGACGTTGACTTTCTCAACATCAATTTCGAGGTCTTTGATGCATGCTACGGCTTGGCCCGCAAAGGCTTCGTTGATTTCCCAGCGGTCAATATCGCCAACAGTAAGGCCTGCTTTTTCAAGGGCTTTACGAGAGGATGGGACTGGCCCATACGACATGATCGCAGGCTCCAAGCCAACGATTCCCCAAGAGACGATTCGTGCAAGAGGTTGGTCTCCGTCTTCCTTGGCCTTTGAAGCCGATTTGATAACGACTGCAGCAGCACCATCAACGACGCCCGATGCATTGCCTGCTGTGACAAAGGATTCGGGGCCAAACGCAGTGGGAAGGCGAGACAAACTTTCCTCTGTAGTACCACGAACAACGTGGTCCTCATCCTTGTGAGTCAGGACCGTATCGCCCCGGCGGGAAGTAATTGTGACAGGAACGATTTCTTGTTCAAAAACATCGTTGTCAATTGAGGCAGCAACACGGGAGTGGGAAAGGGCTGCGAAGGCATCAATTTCTTCTCGAGTAACGCTCTTACGCTTGCAAAGTTCGTCAGCAGTCTGAGCCATAAAGAGGCCGCAAGTCATGTCTTGGAGGTTGGTCATCATGTAATCTTCAACCTTGGGTGAGCGGCCGAGTTTCCATCCTTCACGACCTCCACGCATCACGTGGGGGGCTTGAGAGAGATTCTCCATACCACCAGAAACGACGGTTTTAGCCTCGTCAAGCATGATCATCTGCGCTCCACTGACAATGGACTGGATTCCAGAACCGCATATACGAGACAACGTAAGCATGGGTACTTCTTGAGGAACACCGCCTTGCAATCCTGCATGACGAGCGCCATAAATGGACTGTGCACAGGTTTGGAGAGCATACCCCATCACGACGTGGTCAACGGATTCAGGAGCGGTTCCTGTTCGCTCTAGGGCTGCTTTAATGGCGATTCCGCCAAGGTTTTGAGCGCTCAGTGTCTTCAAAGCACCACCGGTTTTGCCATCGCCACGCTTTCCGCCAACCCATTCACAAAACGGTGTTCGGGCACCGCCAACAATCACAACATCTTCGCTCATGAGTCATCCCAAAAGGGGGAAGGTCATGAATCTCACTGTTTCACAATTCAACCGAAAAGAGAGCTCTTGTCCAAACCGTTGTTGCTCACCATCAGTGGTATGGCAGCGATGAGGGCACACATGCCTCCGCAGAGGGCTACAATGAACATTCCAATTCCTGCAACAAGCCCTGAGCTGGCACTGATAACATCATATTCTTCTTGTGTGAGGTCACCGTCTTCCAACATTTGGTCGTAAATCTCATCCATCATTGTAAGTTCAAGGCCGTTCAATACCGAGCTTACGAGAATGGCCCCGAAGAGGAGCTGAACCCCTCTGCGCTGATAGGACACAAGCATCACGCCTCCCACAACGGTTGCTATGCCAACAGCTAAGCCACCAAGATAAACTGCTAAAAGAAGCGGTTGCGATGTTTGATTACCAACGACGCCTAAGAGGTTGAGACCGGATGACCCAAAGCCGAAAACCCCCCACAACACGCAGAGAATACCAACGACTTTTGGGGCACTGGAGGGAGGGCCCAGGAAAATCATCTGGCCCGGTGGCATTTCTGCCATCCCCGAAAGCATAGCACCGTTTTGCATGGTTGAAAATCCAGCAGAAATCGGTATTGACTCCGGCACTCCATCCATCAAAGTAGCATCCTTTAATTCGCTCTCAGGAGTAATATCGTCCCATGGTGAGTCTGACTGCATGGTTGATGGTTGAGGTGGACCCTTATGGTTCTTTTTTTACACGCACAAAGGGTTGTGTTCTTGAAGCATGAACTCTTGCAAACATCAAGGGGGGGCTGAAATGAACATACTCGTGGTCTACAAGAAAAATTTCGAATCCGTCCACGACTCCGGATTGATGGAAGTCAAGGAGGCTCTCTCACGCACCAGTTCGCCGGCAGATCGAGTGGACTTCAAACCACGAGAGCATGTCCGAAGAGCTGATTTCATTGCGCGTGACCTCGTGATTGTGTTTGGAGGAGATGGAACCCTAACCTCACTCTCACACAATATTGATGCATCCACTCCAGTCATGGGAGTCAATTCACACCCAAGAAGCGAAGACCCAACTGGAAGTTTTGGATTTTACATGGATTCATCAATCGCTACGTTTGAGGATGATGTAAGAACGGCCATGGCCGGAAAGGCCATCGTCAATGAATTACCGAGATTGCAGGCCATCATCGATTCCACATCGGGAAATCGTTTCACAACAGACCCAGCGATGAATGACCTTTTGATCGCAAATACACATCAATATGCCCCCAGCAAATACCACCTGCGTCGGGGAGAACAACAATGCCTTCAGCAAAGCAGCGGACTGTTGTTCTCGACATGGTTTGGCCAAGGAGCTTGGCTTCGCAACGCAATGAGTTCTGATGAGTTCAGCACACTGCGCCAGACGGTCAGGGAAGATGAAGTCGATTCGCATTATTTCGTACTTGCAAGAGACATTCCCCCTGCACAGCGAAAGCATCAATCTTGGTCCTGGGCAGACTGGACAGGGGCATCCACGACCATTACGTCTGACATGCACAGAGGATACGTTGTCCCAGATGGATGGGACGAGGTTCACTTCAACAGAGGCGCAACGATCACAGTAAATGCTGAGGCTCCACCTTTGCGTTTGTTGACGTTCCGCACGACATTAATGGAAAAGCTACGCCGATTAGAAGCGAGTGAGTGAACCGTTGAACTGTATGTCGTTGCAACGCAACAGACAAACGGTGTAAAAAGTAAACTTGGTAATCGATAAAAAAAGGGTAGGAGACTGGGATTCTTACGAATCCCAGCCTCCAGTTTCTTAGGAGGTGATCCATCTGCAGGTTCCCCTACAGATACCTTGTTACGACTTAACCCTCCTTGTCGAAGGCAGGCTCGAATACGCCATAAAGCGCAGCCTCACCCACCCCCAACTAAGATGGTTTGACGGG
>JAQXEX010000072.1 GCA_029250625.1 Candidatus Poseidonia sp.
CGCCGTACGAACCATCCCCCGAAGTACCTCCACTACGGTAACGGCGGTCCCAATATTCAGCAGACCCCGGGAAAGGGCTGTTTTTATGACGCATTGTAAATAGCTTCTGCCGAATCCGATTTATCATACAAAAACCTCAACAGACACTGGTATAACCATTATCTGATATTACGAGGACAAACCTTTTGTTCAAGAACGTTCCCTAACTATGGCCCAAATCAGTTCTACCTAACACGGTACACTGGAGCCTCATTAAGCTGGGCGCTCATGTTGCCCGCTGCTCACTCCAAACCTTGGCTGGCTCAATGGGTGAGTGTAGAGTCGTTCAAACAGACTGGGCTCAACGGTCTTCAAACAGGTCTTCGAGGCCGCTGCGGAAGGCCGCCACAGAACGCCGATGGTCCACTATTTGTGTGTGCTTGCGTGCCAATGCCCCGTAGCGCTCTCGGTCCTCATACACGGCCATCAGGGCATCAATGACTGCATCCGTATCATGACCATCGTCCACCAGAATGCCTCCCTCTCCCAACGCTTCCTTTTGCGAGCCAACGTCGGAAGTCACACTTGGTACACCGAACAAGCCCGCTTCCCCTATGACCCGTCCCCACGTTCCTGTCCTCTCAAATAGAATAAGATGGATATCGATTTTCGAGAAGAACGCTGCTGCATCAATGTAGCCTAGAATCCGTGCGTTTGGATGGTGAGCGAGGTCTTGCGAATACGTATTATCTCCTGCGATCAGAACTTCTGCCTCGGGCCATCGTTCGAGCAACCTAGGTAGGATGCGTTGAGATGTTCGAAGCCCCTTTTCAGGGACCACTCCCATAATCCCGATGGTTGGTGGAGAACCAGCAGGTCGCTTCGCTTGCTCAGCCAAACGCAAGGCGTTAACCTCTTCTATGCTCCCAAAGCGTCGACCAAAGTCGATTGGTAATGGTACGTTGTGACCTTTCTGGATGGAAAAACGTGATTCAATATCAGCCAGCAAACCTTCCCCAGCTGCACACACGAGGGCTGCGCCCTCTATTACAGGGCGAAAGCGTTCCTCGAGCAAGAAAGGCTTGTCATCTCGAACGAACATGACATAAGGCATTCCACGGGAAGCAAACGCTTCTGCGGCCCCTGGTGCCCAGTCAAGTTGGGTCACGCCAATGCCGCCTTCTACATCGTGTTTGTCCAACCATGAACCAACTTCTGCGGCGAATTGGGAGCTTCGCTTGGCAATGTGTCGGTCAAGGGCCCACTTTCTACGTCTAAGCTCGCCTTTGCGCTCTCGCAGGACCCATGCGACCTTCGACCAGAATTCTTCGAGTGGGAGGTCTGTGGTTTCAAATTTCACCTCGGGTTCAAGCAAACCGATAGGGTCGCCTCTGTCGTGACTTGCAAAGGCACTCACCGTCCACGCTGGATGCGTTGGAGCATTTTCAGAAGGCGACAATGGTACAAATGATGGTGCGGTTTCAAGCGTTGGTCCAGGCGAAGTAATACCGTTCAGTAAAGCTGCCAAAGAGCGCTCTGCGCCACCGCCCGGTGGATCAAGGTCCCGCACTGCGGCGAAAAGACGGCGTGCGCTCATGCCTTGACCTTCGCTCCGACCCCTTTGAGCGTTGTGGACCTTGAAGACCATAGGCCTTCGTTGAGCATGGCTTCCCCCCATGCTCCGAGCCTTCCGGACCGTCCGAGTCATCGCAATCCGAGATGCAGGTGGGGCACATTCTCTGAATTGCGAGTGCCAAACAGGGAGATGGGTCATCGACATGGCCAAAAACACGCCAAATACCGCATTAACCCCCCATATCAGATGTTTAGTTCCTCTTTCTTGCGATGAATCATACATGATGCACATAAAACAACATTAAAGTAGGAAGATGTTGATGAGTTAACATGGAGCAAAAATCCGAAACCAACCAAGAAAACCGTGCGCTATCCAAAGCCTACGACCATGTGCTTCGCCAAAAGCGCATGAACGAGTCCCTCATCAAGTGGAGCCTCAACTATTCCGATTTGTTAAAGGCGAATGATTCGGGCATGGGGTTCACGCTTTACCTTCTCTAACCCGTGAGGTAAAGTCCACTACGTTGATGACCGACACCCCATGCGTTGAAGCATGGCGGGTTTGGAATGGGATATTCTCCTCGCTGCAGGACTTGTGTTGAGCCTTGGTGCGATTTCCCCTGGCCCGAGCCTCATGGTTGTTCTACGGAACACCATGATGGGTGGAAGGCGCCAGGGTGTGGCTTGTGCCCTTGGACATGGCCTCGGGTTTGGAGTCTACGCTGGACTTGCTGTGTTCGGACTCATTGTTCTGTTAGAGGAAGCCCCGAATGTGTTTCTGACACTGCAACTGATCGGGTGCGGATTACTGGCATGGTATGGATATTCCATGTGGACGATGGACGGAGATTTTGATTCAAACACCCACACAGCATCAAAGCGCCAAGGATTTACCGAAGGATTTGCTATAGCCTTCTTTAATCCTAAAATTGCACTGTTCCTCGTTGCTGTCCTCGCACAAGTTCTGCGACCCGGGATGGGATTTGGTAGCAAAGTCGCCGTTGGATTGCTCGGAATGACCATCGACACACTCTGGTACCTTACGGTAGCAGTAGGACTTACAGGTACATCCCTTTTGGACACGTTAAAGAAAAACGGGACATTCATCCATCGACTGACCGCTGTTATTCTTTGGGGATTCGCCTTGAGCATCGTATTCCAGATCAATTAGCGCTGGCAGCGTGGGCAGAGGAAGGTTGAGCGATTGCTCTGTGTGATTCGTTCTACGGTGCCTCCGCATCCGTCTTTCAAGCACGGCTCATCTTCTCGACCGTATACTGTAAACCGATGAGCAAAATAGCCCAGGGTTCCGTCAACTGAGGCGAAATCGTTGAGCGTTGAACCTCCTGCAGCAATGGCTTCATCGAGGACCTGTTTGACCTCATTGACAAGTTGCTCAAGGCGTTTGGTGGGTGTTCCATTTTTCCGTACCAGTGTTCGTGCTTCTCTACGGGGTGAAAGGCCGCTGCGATGGAGTGCCTCACATGCATAGATGTTGCCAACGCCGACCACAATGTGCTGATTCAACAGTGCGATTTTGATAGCGGTTTTACGATGCTGTAATCGGGCAGCAAGGTCTTTTGCAGACCATTGTTCAAAGGGTTCAGGGCCCAATCGCTCCAATAAAGCATGAACCGGTTCCTCAATACGAGGAAACAAATCAATGACGCCGAATCTCCGAGGATCCGTGTAGACCGCTCGAGTACCGTCCGTGAACACAAATTCAAGATGGTCGTGTTTCCCGTCGTAGCCTGTTTGGCTTCCAAAGGCAGAAACCGGCACACCACCGTTCACGGTTTGCAAAAGTGGCACAGCCACAGCGTCTGCTTCTTCGGATGAAAAAAGAGTGTAGCGACCGGACATGCCGAGATGAGAAAGCAAGACTCTCCCGTCGTCCAGGTCAATGAGGAGGTATTTTGCTCGACGCCTGATATCCAAAACGGTTGTACCAGCCACCGTTGGAAGGTCGTCTGGGAAGGGAAAGCGAAGGCCTTCTCTGCGAATAAGTACGTCTCGAATGGTTTTCCCTTGCAGGCCTTGGATGAGACCTTGACGAACGGTTTCAACCTCAGGAAGTTCGGGCAGATTCAAGCCTCCGGCGAATGAATAACGAACAAGCGATGATGGTCTTCGTAACCTGCAAGTTCAATGGACTCATCCACATGGAACCCTGCATCGTTCAAGCGCTGTTCTACTTCCTCAAACAACGCTGCTTCGCCTTCACCGGTCCATCGTTCGCTTGCTGCTTTAAGCGATAGAAGTCCCATTCCCCCAGGTGCTAAGAAACGGCGACAGGCCGCCGTGAAAATGTCAACTTGACCGGCCTGAGCCACATCTTGAAACAACCAATTGACTTTCCTTGGTAGCAACACGCCCCATGCTTCATGACGACGAGCATCACCCAAAACAGGGACGAGGCCAGGCCGTTTTTGGGCGAGAAACGTCAAGTCACGAAGGCATCGTGGCGCTAAATCCACACTCACGAGCCGTCCATTGAACCGATTGTCCTCCCCGCACAAATGGTCGTGCAAATGGCTGACAGAAGTACCGTGCCCTGCACCCAAGTAAAGCACCGTTTCCCCTTGCTGAGGCAAAAGAAGAGCTGGGTCATTTTCAGTCCTTAGCATAGCTGCTCCAAGTTTAGAGCGATGAGGCTCCCAACGTCGGTATTCTTGACCGGAAAATCTTCGGAGTGATTCACCGTAGACCGCTCGCTTTGGAACAGCATTCAACGTCCACAGCGATTTTCGGTCCAATCGTACGGCAGACGACAAGTGGCGTGGACCACGATTTCGCTTTGAACCTCCGCCCAATGAAACTCCTCCATTCAGCGCCGACTGGGCGGTTTTTTGTGTTGGTCAAGGAGTTCCTGGACCCGTTGTTCAACTGGAAGAACGTCGTTTTCAGTCCAAGGTGTTCCTTCAAAGGCGTCAATTTTAGCGGCAATGCTGATCTTTCCAGCCAGCATTCTCGCAATTTTACCCCGAACCCACCGTGGTGAGCGACTGATCCATGGATGCATGAAGATATGACCGTGCTTTGGAGAAGGGGCGCCGGTTTTGAGGTGATTGAAAAACGCCTTCTCGGCACCCAGAATTTGGACCGTTCCAGAAGGAAGACGAGCCAATCTCATTCTTCCATGCGCCTCTACGCAGAGTCGGGCTGCGAGAAGGGGACCGACCAATGCAGACACAGAAGGAAGGTGGGCTGTGGAGAGTTCTCGCAAAGCATGCTCCATCCGGTCCAAGCGTCCATTGGAGCCAGCCGTGTCTTGAGCCCACTCGTGAATGGACCTCCATTCGCTGTCCGATGGTTGTTCGACGGGGAGTTCCAAACCCACGGTGGATGCGAATTCTGCTGGAGTCGGACTTGAGGCAACATCCCTAACAAATCCATTTCGGTCGGTAATCACTGCAAGTGGGAAAAACAGAGCCGTCCATTCAATCAATCGTGCTTCCATGGTGAGGTGGGCTGCTCGGAGTTCGTCGCTGCCCCGGACAAGATGTTCCAAGCGTCGGTCCGGATCGCTGGCAGCCCGCTGGACTCCTTCAATGGCCAATCGCAGTGCGGCTTTGTCAGCGAGAGCCTGTTCAATGGAATTGGGGTACGGCCAATCTGCGTCTGGCAGTCGTTCGTCGCCATGAAGACAGACGATGGCCTCTGGAAAACGTTCCAGCAGTTGGCCAACCTCGGGAATGTACTGCCCAAGTTCAACCGTCCGTAGACGCTCCATAACGCCGTGCTCGGTCATATGGCCGTCCCAGACTTGACTGTCAACGATGTTTCCATCACCGTCACAAATTGCCGCTGCACGCCAATCATACCACAGCCACATGGCTTGGCGTATGCGCTGGTGATTTTGACCCTTCCCCCAACCTGAATGTTTTAGAAAACCGTTGAATACGGGCCTATGGACTCAAATGAGACTTTAAATGGAAAGAACCTAAATAGTGTGTGATACGGGAATGTCTTATGTTTTGCCCACAATGTGGTACCCTCTCATTCCCTACTCCATCTGGAGACATCTCCTGTACCAACTACAAATGTGGGTACAATGGCCCTGCCAAATTGAAAACCAAAATTGGTGGAAAGGAAGTGGATTTGTCCAAAGCCACCTCAAGCACCCAGGTCAAATCTCGTGAATATGAAGTCATCAAAGACTCGGACAAGTCACACGGCGTGTTGACCAAGGACACCTACATGTGTCCAAAATGTGACTGTGTCGAAGTGTTCGCATACCTCCAACAAACCCGCTCCTCTGACGAGCCAGAAACGAGAATGTTGACGTGCAAGGAATGCAGTCACGGATGGCGCGAGTACTGAACATCGTCCCGGCTCAAGTTTCTACTGAGGAACATTACCGCAAGTGCTATGCCTCAATCAGAGTTAATGATTCATCATGAAATACACTGCGGTAAGCAGTGAATCAAAAACTGGTACTGAACTTCAGTATTCGCTTTCTACACGTGGAGCAAGATAGTAAACGACCTCGCCTGCACCGTCATTGAACGAGAAGCTCAATTGCAGAGGGAAACTTTCGCCAAATCCAAGAGTGATTTCGCCCAACCCTGCAAAGACCTTCGCCATAGGAACGAGATAGGTCAACGAGTATTGACTACGTGCTGGCTTTGTGCATTCGAGTGAATCCAATTCATCTTTTGCAAAAGAGACGGTAACTGAATCTGTTTGTCCTTGGACATGAACGGTAAAGGTTTCTGAATCGATGCTCAAGTTGACCAAATCGCCCACTTGTTTTGCTGCACGAAGCGCCTGAGCAAGAGCGGCCCCACTCATCACGACCTTCGAGGGAATGTCGATTTTGGGGACGTTTGGCGACGAGATGGTCGTGTTGTCCAACGGTCGAATGTTTCGGTCAATCTTCCCGAGGTTCAGGGTCATAACACCCGATGTCGGCGTGTATGCCATCTCAATCATATCATCGGCTGCACCGAGACTGATGAGTTCCTTCACTTTGCGAAGTTCCAAACCGAGGTCGGTTTCTTCGATTTCCCAAGTGTCAAAGGCGGCAGAATCCACCTCCATATTGATCATAGCCACGTGTGACGCGTCAACCACACGGGCGTGCAGACCATTTTCTTTGAACTCAAAGCGTGCGTCTTCAACAACCACGCTCAAAGTTTCAATAATTTTGTTCATCAAGTCCTGTCGGGCCGTGACGTTCAACATGAGTTCATCCCTCTCCAATCACGAGCCTCCCGCGACGGCTTATGAACTTAGCACAAAAGCAGGCATGAAATATATTCATCATGCGCGGTTTTCTCAATGACGATGAACCTCCGCGCACATGTCAAATTTCCTTCACAACCGGAAATAACTTCATAGAGGAAGTCCCCGAAAGCAAAATTATGCAAATAACACGCACACTGAATGTAATTACGTTGACCGCACTCCTCATCTTGACTGGATGCTTCGGCATGGTGGACGACGGAATCACTCCCCCTGCAGAGGGTGAAGGAACATCGACTGGAACAGCAACCGTAAACAATCCCCCAATGATCGGCCAATCTGAAATTCTGTATGACGTCTTGTCAGAGGAATTGGATGAGGATTCCAATGCCAACTACAACGATACTACCGAGGCTCTTGAGAGTTTTACTGTCGAAGCCTATTATGCCGCCATTGATATTGACGGCGATTCAATGACCATGGGATGGGACACTAACCTGGATGGAGCCATTGACGTCAACGTCACTGACGCATCTGGAATCACCACCATTGACATTCCAATCGCACATTGGAATGAGTTGAACCTTTTTGATTACGATGATTATTACCACGCCATGATTGCCTTTATCGCTGTTGATGAACATGGCCTTGGGGCATCTTCCTTCTACGAGTTTGTAGCCATTGATTGGAGTCAATATGATGAGGACGGCTTGTACGTCTTTGACGGAGAGGACGCCAGTGGTGCACCAAGTGCAGCAACTGACGACAACCTTATTCGCTTGACAATGGAACAGGGAGAACACATCAACTGGGCTACGCTTAGGGTTCAGATCGAAGTTGACAACGCTGCACCTGTTACCTGTGACAACCCAGGACAGGACTCTGGCGCTGTTTGCTTGTTGGTGCCTTTCGAAGGTGATGGCGGCCAATTCTGGTCTGTTGGTGACGGTGTTACCATCCAAGAAAGCGGACAA
>JAQXEX010000073.1 GCA_029250625.1 Candidatus Poseidonia sp.
TACTGCGCCTGTGGCCAGGCTGAGGGCCAGAATGAGTACCAAAGATGCAACGGAAAGTGTGACTTTCATGGCGGCCAATATGCAAAGTTACTTTTGAACTGCTGTTTCAATATTTCAATCACAAGCATCGTTCACGATGCCTAAATCAGGCCTACATGCGAGGCAGCAATTGAGGGTCATGCCGTTTGGCCAAGCAGGCAGTGAGGCCGACAATCGTTTAAACTCCGGCTCGGTGGGCGGAGCACAAGCGAGAGTAGTGTAGTGGTTATCACCGGGCGTTGCCAACGCCTGAACCCGGGTTCGAGTCCCGGCTCTCGCATTTTGGATAAAAAATCCCACATTTTTTGACGCAATCGCATTTTTTCTATCACTCAAGTATTATGTGATGGGTCGGTTCACGAAGATTTGGGAATACCATGTCAGACGAACGCAGAATTATCTTCATCGGAAAAAAACCATTGCACGCTTACGTCCGTGCGGTCGTCATGGCAATGGAAGAGGGCGAGCGTTCCATTCAACTCGTGGCTCGTGGGGCTACAATTTCCCGAGCTGTGGACGTGGCGGAGGTCTGCCGCCGCCGTAACGGTCACATCGCTCAAGGGCTCCCAGAAACCGTGACCATCGAGAAGTTGGAATGCGGTTCAGAAGAACTGCCTACAGACGAAGGTAAAACACGAACTGTAAGCGTTCTGCGGATCAACATTGCTGGTGTCGGAGACGTACCTCAATCGGAAGAAGAGTGAACTTCAATCAATTTGAGCCGGCGCTCAATTTCAGCCGCAGTGGTTTCGTACCTTTCGTACAATCCTCCATGCGGGTCCTCAAGTTCCCAATCATCATCAATGCGCATGGATGGGCAATGAACACCACAGCCCATTGAAATGACCATGTCGAAATCTTCAGCCTTGAATCCATCTACATTTTTTGGCACCATACCTTCGGTGGATATTCCTCTGCTCTCGAGGAGTGTCGCAGCATGTGGGGCGATTTCAGGTCCAGGATGCGTCCCAGCAGATGAGGCTTCATGGCCCATTGAGCGAGCTAATCCTTCAGCCATTTGAGAGCGGCATGAATTACCAACGCATACAAAGAGGAGTTTCATGGTTCTAAAGAACAAGCGAGTGCATATGAACTCTATCTTCTCTTGAGTTCTTAGCATGATTTGACATAGGTTGAGGTGGACGAACCACTGTGAAACACGCTTCCATTGTTGCAAACATCGGGGTATTCACCGTCCTTTTTGTCGGCCACATCTTCGCTGCTGCTATGGATTTTGATGTATTGTTCCGGCTCATCGCGACATCGATTACCTTCCAAACCGTGTTTTTCGGTACGGTGTCGATTCTTCTTGGAACATCCATGTCTAGGTCACATCGGCGTGAAACCAACCGGTTTTCTTTCATCGTCGCCCTGCCACTTTCCGTGGGTCTTGGTTGGGCGTACGGCGGGATGCAATGGCAGTTCCTGCCTCTTGTGGTCGTGGTCGTCCCCACGCTTCTCAGTCATCTCGCCGTTGATGTTCTCTTGCGCCGATGACCGTGAACTCAGCCAATGTTTCCTTTCTTGGCGGTGGGTGGGTTGAAGTAGCCCGATTCATTCGTAAAACCATGGCCGATTCACCCGTGACCCTCAACTCTCCAAGTACCGGCGAGTCCACTCCAGCACCCGCTCCGTCACCTCAAGAACAAAAACAGATGGAACAAGCATATGCGCAGATGAAGCGTAAGATGTCCATGGAAGAAATTGGCCGCCAGATCAAACACAAAATCATGGTACTGTCCGGCAAAGGCGGCGTGGGCAAATCCACAGTAAGTACAGGCCTTGCGCTCTCACTCGCCCAGCAAGGGTTCCGTGTAGGAATTCTTGACATAGACATTACCGGGCCAAACGTTCCGAAGATGATGGGACTTGATGGCCGTCGACTTCATGTCGAAAACAAGCGAATACATCCAGCACAGGGCCACCTCGGCGTGAAAGTCATCAGCATGGCTTTCTTGCTCGAGGACGAAGATACTCCAGTTGTTTGGCGTGGACCCATCAAGTTGGGCGCCATTCAGCAATTTATCGGCGACGTTGAATGGGGAGAACTTGACTATCTTGTCATCGATTTCCCTCCGGGCACCTCCGATGAGCCGCTTACCGTCGCTCAATCGCTACCAAACATCGACGGAATGGTCATCGTCACCACTCCTCAACAAGTGGCCCTACTGGACAGCCGCAAATCGATTACCTTCTCCGAATCTCTCAAGGTTCCAGTATTGGGCGTTGTTGAGAACATGAGCGGATATACCGTTGAAGGGACCGCAGAACCCGGAAGCACCTTCTCGGTTGCAGGACCAGGTGGAAAAACAGTTGACGCCACTGCCGATGGAGAAGGTCGCTTCCAATTCACATTGGACATCTTCAAAGAAGGCGGAGGAAAAGCAACTGCAGAAGAATTTGGAGTTCCGTTCCTTGGTGCCCTTCCGTTTGACCCCGGATTTGTTCGCGGTGGCGATGATGGTGTCCATCGAATTGTATCAGACCCCGAGGGAGCTTCAGCAATTGCATTTGCGAAAGTAGTCTCAGCACTTCAAGACCAACTTGGAAACGGGTCAGATGACGGCCTTGAAATCATTTGAGGTGAAACCATGAGCGCCGAACTACCTACACTCAAAAAACTTGAGCGGAAAACCACCGAAATGGTCCTCACGTACAACGATGATACCACATATGTTGTCTCCTACGATGACCTTCGCCATGCTTGTCCCTGTGCTAAGTGTTCTCCAATGCGTAACGACGATGAGACCAGCAAAACTCTTCGCCGCCAAGTTGAGGCACACCCTCCCGAGAAGCCACAAGTCCGGACCATAGGAAAATATGCGCTTGCTTTCGAGTGGCAGACCGGATGCTCAAGCGGTATCTTTCGTTTTGAACGTATTCACGACCTCGCTCAACGAAAAGACCCCGATCGGGGTAAGCCCTATGTGCACGGAGCATGGTAACCGTTCGAAATCAGGTTCAATGAGACGACGCATTATTGAACAGGACTCGCCGACCGTTGTTTGGAGTTGATGCTGAGTGCAGAGCGTGTACCTCACTTGGATGATCAGTGCACTTGCACTGGGTGTCATTCTTCTTCCGGTATTCAAGCCACCTTGGGCCAATGTTTCTCTGCCTCCGTTTGTGGATTTTTTTCGCAGGTATTGGGTTCACATCTTGATTGTCTTTTTCATCTACAATGCAAAGGACGGTCTTGACCAAATTGACCGCCTCTTAATGGCGAGTACCGGTCTTGATATGACGCCTTATGTCTGGGCCGTTGAAGGGAATCTTGTCCTGTGGGTTCAACAAACCTTCCAACATCCGCTACTTACGACCTTCCTCACCCACTTTTATGTGGCGGGATTCATGTTCATCTGCTATGTATCTGTCTTTTACTTCGCATATTTTGACGACCGCTGGCTCGCCGACCGAGTGACCCTTTCGATCGCTTGGGTTTACATGATTGCCGTACCCTTCTATTTGTTTTTCAACGTCAGGGTCACAGGAGATACCATTCCAGGAATGGAAACGTTAGCATACACTCTGACGCCGGAAATTGCCGATTGGTTCCGCCGCATTGACCCGTTCACAAACGGCATGCCCTCTCTCCACATCGGAATTCCATTTGCTGTTTGGTTGTGCCTCACGCGTTTTGATGATGACCGGCGATGGAACCGTTACAGGCACACCGTATTACTCTACACCGCCGTTACTGCGTTCACCATCATCTATCTTGGAATTCATTGGTTTTTGGACATCATCGGCGGTATGTTGGTCGCTGGAGCAGCCGTTTCTCTTGCGGACCGAACCTCCAATACATGGTGGAAATTCTTTGATGAGCGCACCATGAATGCCCGTATAGTAACCGTGCTGACCAAACCGAGGGATGCTCTAAGTTTCATCAAAGGAAGACTGCAGTCTACATTTCGCCGGTACCGCAGTCCGACAAGCCGTGAAACAGGGAGGGTCGCCTTTGTCATTCTCATCGTTGTTTCATCAGTGATTACATGGGATTTGACTCACAGCGCACTGCCCGCTGGTGGCGTAGAAGCACCAGAAGGTGCAGCAGCGGTCGACGGATGGCTGTTTACTCTCGACAATCAAAGCGGGGAGGCAGTGATGTTGGTCCACAATCTTTCAGACAGTGGTTCGGAACCGTACGAACTGCTTTCTTTGGATTTGACCATAGACTCCCCGTATGCAGTATCAGGGACGACTTTGGTCGCCGCTAATACAACACATCTATCGGTAGTGGATGTTGAACAAGAGGATGGGCTTCTCCATTCCTTCCAGATGGATCGCCCCGACCGTTTGATGTTGGTGGATTACGGCGTTGACCTCGCTGTGGTTTACGTCCAAGACGGTGCTCTTCTTGCAATGAATTTGGACGGGTCCCCGTTATCCATTCCGCTCGAACCTTACGATTCCGTGGTCTATCTTGCAGGATCGGGCTCAGAAGTAGCCTTCGTCACGTCAGAGGATTTGACATCAATTCACGTCGTTCAAATGGGAGTTAAGGGATTGACTGAGTACCAGATTAACGCTAGCGCAGCAAGTGAAGAAGATGAAATTCTTGCTGAATGGGGGACGCCAGTTGATATGGAGAATGCTTCGATCGTGGACATTGCTTTCAATCGGGAATATCTTGCTGTAACGGTCAATGTCAGTGCGACCGACCGACTTGTCGTCTACAATCGTTCAACGGCCATGCAATGGCTTGGAAGCAATGCGAAATACCATGTTTCTGACCCCTCAATCGGAAACGGAATTCTTGCTTGGGCAGCTCGCGACCATTACAATCCACTCGCACCTCGGGATGAATACTTGGACCGAGAAATACACTTCACTACCCTTGGAACAAATACAACCCAAGTTCTCACTGTGGATGAAAACGACCAGTGGGGGCCTCAAGTGCTTGAAAATCACTTGGTGTATTTCCAGTTGGAAGACGAAACCGTTTCTGTAGAGATTCATTCATGGGACCCTGAATTGCGTTTGTACTCCAGCATCGTTCTCCAACTTGGTGTGGTTTTGGCCATCATCATCGTGTTCTTCAACATGTGGCAGCGACAGGGAGAGCGACGTAATGTGCGTTCGGGCACCCTTCAACCGTGATAACGCACTCGTTGTCGTATCTCGTCCAGACGAGTCAACACTTCGGTTGCTGTAGGTACCTTGCCGCCTTGAAGAACAGGGGCGGTTCCAAGTTCAGCATCCACTCCAGCATAACCCTCCAAAACCCAATTGATCGCCCCCTCCCATTGAGGATGGGATGCGCCAAGAATTTCATCCAGCACATGGAGGTCAATTCCAAATCGCTCGACTTCGTACTCAACAGCAGCCAATCCAAAGTCGATCAGAAACACTTCTCGCTCGTTGATAAGGACGTTATTGGTTGACAAATCGCCGTGAGTCATCGCCTCTCGGTGCAAGTGCCGTACAGCTGAACCTACGGACTTCAAAGCCATTTCAACGGTTTGAGGTTCGGTGTTTTCATCGTTGAGAACCTCGATGAGGGTTCGTCCTGGAAGCCATTCAAGGACCAACTGTCCTCCATCCAAGTCCAAATCCCAAACAGCAGGAACTGGGAGTCCGCATTTGCGTAAACGAATCAACAAGCGAGCCTCGCTGGTCATGCGGCGAACCCCGAGGCGATGGTCGAGGTCAGGATGACGCCATGATCGGGGTCGGCGTTGTTTTCTCACGGCATGTTTTCCAAACCACGTGCCCTTCCATACCTCCGCCTCAGCACCCAAATGGAGACGATGATCTTCAATGAAGGCCATGCATCGCTCACAAGGTCACGGTTTTCAAAGTTCACCCCTAACCACTGTTTCAAAAAGGGTGAGTGTTTACGCTATATGAGAGCCATGTCACTGACCCTCCCGATGTGTTCTGTTGATTTCATGGATACCTCCTTGTCCACCGAAGAACAAGCCGTTAGTGATCGAATCAAGGAACTGAAAGCACAACTCGGGGACGACCTTCTCATCCTTGGCCACCATTATCAGCGTGACAGCATTGTGATGCATGCCGACTTCCTCGGTGACTCGTTTATGCTCAGTCAGCAGGCTGCTTCTTCAACAGCAAAACACATTGTCTTCTGCGGCGTTCATTTCATGGCGGAATCAGCAGACATTCTCACCAACGACGACCAAACCGTTGTCTTGCCGAACATGCGAGCCGGATGCTCGATGGCCGACATGGCCACCTTGGTTGAGGTCGAAGGTGCTTGGACGGAGTTGCTTGCCGCCTCTGGGTTGAACGACCCACTCAGCAGAGACGACCCCGAACAACCAGCACCTCAAGGCGAGCGGTTTCTTGTACCGGTGACCTACATGAACTCCAGCGCTGACTTGAAGGACTTTGTCGGCCGTCATGGCGGTGTTGTTTGCACGTCTTCAAACGCTCAAGGTGTTCTCAATTGGGCCTTTGAACGGGCGGGTGAGGGGGGAGCCGTGTTGTTCTTTCCCGACCAACATCTTGGACGGAACACCGGTATTGCCATGGGGATTGATGCCGAAAAAATGCCGACCTGGACGCCTGGAATTGGCGCCATGGGTGAAATAAAAGATTCAAGAATCATCCTCTGGCATGGATTTTGTTCCGTTCACAAGCGCTTCACGCCGGACCAAATTCATACCTTCCGGGCTGAACACCCAGATGGAATCGTCGTGGTCCACCCTGAATGCCCACGCGAGACTGTGGATTTAGCTGACGCCTACGGCTCCACGCAATACATACGCAACTTTGTTGGTGAATTGCCAGCAGGTTCTTCGATCGCTATCGGTACAGAAATCAACATGGTTGCACGTTTGGCCAGAGAGCACCCTGACAAGCACATTGAATGTCTTGATGACGAAATTTGCCCATGTTCAACCATGTACATGATCCATCCTGCCTATCTTATGGACGTCCTCGAACGCTTGGTTAAGGGAGAAAAACCCAACCAAATTTCTGTTCCGAACGATGTTCAAGAAGGAGCGCTTTTAGCCCTTAACAGAATGTTGAACATTCTCAAATAAGGTCAGTTCAACAACGCCTCAGTGGCTTTCCAGCCGAGCAAGGCAAGAGCAGGCCCTGCTAATGCCGTTGCCGAAATGTAACCTGCTAATTCAGCCCATCGTTGCTCATTCCATAGAGTGGCGCTTTC
Source organism: Candidatus Poseidonia sp. (assembly GCA_029250625.1). GTDB lineage: Archaea > Thermoplasmatota > Poseidoniia > Poseidoniales > Poseidoniaceae > Poseidonia. The sequence goes on from JAQXEX010000073.1 coordinate 7,178, forward strand.
TATTGAAAAGGTAGAGAGGGTTGTGAATGCCCCCAGCAATCCAGTCCCAAAGAGGAGTGCTTGGGTTTCGCTCAGGGTGTTCACTGCAACAGCAGCGGTTACCACTCCAAGCAAAATTGAGCCGACGAGATTAACGGTAAGTGTCCCCCATGGAAACGAATCCGAGGGCATGCTTTCACTGACCCAAAATCGGAGAAGGGCTCCCAAAGCCCCTCCTGCCGCCACTGCAATCCAGTCCGAAACCATGACCGATGGTCGCCCCTCCCTGCTATCAAATTACCTTTGAAATAAAGGGGAAAGGAGTCATCATCATAGGGGTTGACAGGCTGGGAGGAACGATGTCCACCGTTATTTGGTTCTTGACAGGGAACGAAGGAAAACTCACCGAAGCAACCCATCACCTCTCACCCTTGGGATTTGAAGTACGTCAATTGCTGCTGCCTGAAGGTGCGATTGTTGAACCCCAACTTGATTCTCTGGAAGATGTAGCCATCGCTAAACTTGAGCAAGCCAAGCAATATCTCCCTGAAGGTGAAATCCATGTCATGGTCGAAGACGCAGGTCTTTTCGTTGACCCATTGGATGGTTTTCCAGGAGTCTATTCTTCATATGCATACAAAACAATCGGTTTTCAAGGCCTGTTACGACTTCTTGACCACCTCCAAAGCGAAGATCCTGTGCAGGCAGCAAGCCTTCGGAGTGCGTCGTTTCAAGCGGTAGCTGCTCTTTGGGATGGGTCGAACATTACTCTTGGAAAAGGGTCTTGCCCCGGATCCATTTCGACGACTTCAAATGGAGAGGAAGGGTTTGGGTTTGACCCGGTGTTCATTCCTCGGGACATTGATGATTTGGGCCAACCCCTACCACCTGGAACTTATGGAGTTACCAGCACTCACGGTGCAACCTTCGGAGCAGTTTCTCTAGAAATCAAGCAAAAGTTCAGTCACCGCAGGCGTGCTCTGGACCACCTCGTGACTCAACTCACAGGGGACAGTCAAGATTTGTGAAGGTGCTGGGATTCCATCACCGTCATAAAGAATCAATGTTTGGGGTGAACGAGGGACATGGGATTCGCAAGGACCGTCGTGGCTGTAATGTTCCTCTGTGTGTTGGGGTTCTATCTCTCATCTGTTGGTGAATTAACCGACGAAGCCAAGTGGGGGGCAGTTGTGCTCATGGGCATTCTTGCCTTCGGGTGGATCAATCTTGGAACTGTGCCACAAAAATCTGTTGCAGCACCCCAGCCCCGCTCTGAATCACTTGCTGAGCCTGAGTCCGAGGTCGAGTTAGAAATTGAAGTTGAACAAGACGATGGCATTCCTGAACCTGTAAGGGTCGAATCGCTTGATGGTGCAACCCTTCGTGAACGGAAACTAGCGAAAATCGCTGCTGCGGCCTCCGCACAGTCAGAATCATCGGTTGATGATAACGGGGACAGTAACGAACTCGAAATCACAGTTGAACTGGATGATGTTCACACTGCGGGAGAATACGTTGTTGAGGTGAGTCCGGAATCTGTAGAGGATGCTGACATCGAACTCACCGTTAGCGATCGCCGAAAGCGGCATGAAGAAATTCGCCAACGCATCAAGCAGCGTCGTCGAGGGCAGATGGCTGATATTCGTGCTTCTACGGCAAAGATGTGGGAAGACCATGCTGCTGGAGAAGATTTGGTAGCCTTGCTTCAAACACCCGGGCACGGCCATTCGGTCATGGTTCAACCGGAACACCCAGCGCCAGGACATGTCTACGGCGCAACGTTCGTGAGAATTGACGAAGGGCGTATCCTCAAGCTTCGCCTTCCCCTTGATGATGGTTTCGAATCGATCATCAAACCCAAACCAGAACCACAATCAGAATTGCCAGAACTGATTGGTGCGGATGGTAAAATTCTCCCACCTCTCATGGGGGCAGACGGCAACCCGTTGCCTCTGCCGCCTTTGCCCGCTTCAAGCAGTGCACTTTCCGCCCTGCGTGAAGAGATGAAAGAATAGAATCATTTCATCATCGCTCCAGTTGTAAAACTGGGCTATTTACAGTACATATTTTATATACGGTCGTACATACTTTCTATGTGCAAAAGGTGTTCCAAGTTGACAGATTGATGCCCAATTCCCCCTGAAAACATTGCCCACACGGCGGAGGCGCTCTTGAAGCCCTCTGTCAAGGTAAATCGGGGTTAAATCTATGGGGAAAACCAACAATAACAAGAACACTGGAAGAAGGAACCACGGTCGAAGACTCAACCGTGAGAAGAACAAGGAGAACCGGGTTCGTCGAGATCGTACGGCCGTCAGTGGGGGTCTAAGCGACCCTCGTGCAGAGCAAGTGCGAAAGGACTACCTGGAACGACGTGACCAAAAGGTCCGTCAGCGTAATGACCGAGTACGAGCCAATGGCCCTTGCTGCTCATCGCAGGAAGCGCTGGCCGCTCGTAACGTCCGTATGCACAAGGAACTGGTGAGTGCGGGCAGCCGGGCTTACAACACGGTAACTGGAGCGCATGACATTCTCGTCATCGATCCTTGGTTCAGAAGGGCTAACGGTCGTCATATGGCGCATTTCCGTTTGTATCTTCGCGAGAACAACATCCGAACCGTCGGATGATTCTTCTGTGAATGGACGCGACCGAGCGCAATCTCGGGTTGGAGAGGGGCAGTGGCCCCTCTCCTTTTGTGCCGATAGGCTGTCGCTTGCATGAGGGCGGGTAATGAGCGAAGCCGATGTTATTCTTTTGGACGGCGATTGCGGGCTTTGTACGCGGCTTGCGGTGTTCATGACTCCAAGAATGTCGTCGCCTGCTTCTCTTCGATTCTTGGCCATCGAAAGTGAAGAAGGCCAAGCCATCATTTCGACCTTCCCGCAACACATTCAAGACGCCGATACCGTTTACCTCGTACGCAATAACAAGCCGTACATTCGTTCTTCAGCGGCACTGCGTTTTCTCTTCTACATGCGTTGGTATTACGCCATGTGGTACCCCGTTGGTTGGGTCATTCCGCTACCGATTCGCAATCTTGTCTACCGTTTTGTCGCTCGGTACCGTCACCGCATCTTCCGCAAGCCAGCATCGTGTGTTTTTCCGATGCCGAAGACCGACCAAGGGTGAGATTACTGGTGCTTCCATTGTGCCGTTTCTCGGTTGATGAAGGCTTGAACACCGATTTCTTTGTCTTCGCTATCAAACAATCCAGCGAATGCAGCTGCTTCAGTAGCAACTCCCTCGGTTAACGATTCATCAAGGGCACTGCGAACAACTTCCTTTCCAACGCGCAGGGCGTGGGAGGATTTGCTTCCGATTCGCCGAGCCATAGAATATACGGTGTCGTTCAAATCTTCAGGGGCGACAACGTGATTGACGAGTCCAATGCGATGTGCTTCATCAGCAGGAACCATGTCGCCTGTCATGATCATCTCATGCGCTTTTCCATACCCGACCAGACGCTCCAATCGTTGAGTAGCGCCGTATCCGGGAATCAATCCAAGGTTAATTTCCGGTGCACCAAATCTGGAACGGTCGGTAGCGATGCGAATGTCACATGAACAAGCAACTTCACATCCACCTCCCAGAGCAAACCCATCGACCATGGCGATGGTTGGTTTTGACAAGTTCCACAAGGCTTCCACGGCATTATCTGTGAACTTAACGCGAATGACCTCACTTCCTGCGCCAGCAAATTCAGTGATGTCTGCTCCAGCTACGAATGCATGTGGCTTGGCCCTTTTTCCTTCAGCAGGCGGATTGGGGGGTGCGCCCGTTACGATCAGCACACGTACGTCATCTCTTCCTTCTACCCAAGCACAAACGGCTTTCAGTCCATCCATGACCTCGGCGTTTAAGGCATTCAGTTTGTCAGGTCTGTCAATGGTTAAACAAGCGATAAAACCAATGTCATGTTCTTCATCAATTGGGAGGAGTTCAACCTTCAATACTTCACTCTCTGGAGCGTTCATGGTTCAACCCAAAGGGTTCACATTCATGATTTCATCGCACGGCTCAAAACAAGATAAGAGGCAAGGTATGAAATCCTCCCCCCGTGTGACACGAGCATGGCTGAAGATGCCCGTCCTCTGGTAAGCGCAAAGGATATGGCGAAGAAATACGGCGACTTTATCGCTCTTCATCCGCTCAATGTAGAGGTCCATGCGGGTGAGTTTTTCGGTGTTTTTGGTCCAAACGGTGCAGGTAAATCGACGTTCATCAAACTTCTCACCGGCCAACTGCGCCCGAGCAAAGGCCAGATTGAAGTATTGGGCGTTGATGCGGTTCGAGACCCGCAGAAGGTCAAGGCCAACATCGGTATTGTGCCCGAATCTGAATCGCCTCCGTCCTTTCTCACCCCGGCTGAATTCCTTGAATTTGTAGCCCGTTTGCGCGGTGTAGACGACATGAAAGGGAAGGTTGAACACTGGCTTGATTGGTTTGGAATGCAGGAAAAGCGAGATACTATGTGCAAAGATTTGTCAAAGGGGCAGCGACAAAAAGTGATGCTGGCGAGTGCGTTCATACATCGTCCAAAATTACTCTTTTTGGACGAACCTTTTGCAAATTTGGACCCGATCTATCAACGTAAATGCCGTCAGTGGTTGCTTGACCATGTCGCTGAGGGAGGGACTATTTTCCTTTGCTCGCACGTGTTGGAAATGGCAGAGCGAATGTGCAACAGAATGGCCATCATCAACGACGGCAAGGTGCTTGCAGCCGGTACCGTCACTGGATTGAAAAACTCACCAGATGAAACCCTTGAGGATGTTTTTATTCGTCTTGTCGGGCACTCGATTGAAGATGTTGAACGATTCACAGAGGAAGGAATTTCCGATTCGGAGGAATGAACTTGGACGCCTCGTTCATTGAATCTCGTCCCTGGGATGATGAGATTCCGGAACGCCTTCCATCCCTCGGAACATCGGCTCACGGTGCGACCTTGACCGAACCATTGCGTGGATGGAATGCATTTTCAGCAACCTTTCGCGTCATGTTTGTCGAGGAAGGGAGGAAGAGCGTTGAATTCGCAAAGAAACGACAAATGGTTCTCTTTCCCTTGCTTTTGACCCTTGTGACAGCAATCTCAACCATTGGATTGCAGTTTCTTGTCGGAGATTCTGCAGCCCAAAGTTCCGACCTTGACAACAAAACATTCACCTGGCAGGAACTGCGTTTTGCGCTTCATCTTCCGTTGTTCATGTTCTCTCTGGGGATGGGAACCTTTGCGTTCATTGGTCGTGATGCAATCGTTCGACGGACGGGAACCAAAAATTTCCTTCTTGCCGCTCCAGCACTTCAGCCGCTGCCCAACTCAATGGCTCACTTCGCATATTTCGTCAAGGATTTAGCCTTCTACGTGATGCTCATCCTTACTCCGATTATTGCAGGTATGGCCCTTGGAATTCTTCTTGACGGTGTTGCAGGCATTCGCACTCCGCTTCTCTGGACATCGTTACCTTGGACGTGGCTTGCAATGGCTACTACGCTTGGGCAGGGTCTTGCTCTTTCTTTTCTTGCCTCCTCACTCTGGTTGCGAGGGAGACCGTTTACCATCATCGGTCCGCTGGGGATCGTTTTCCTCGGCATCGGGGTCGGTTTAGGGTGGCTCCCAACCGAGCTGTTGCTTTGGGGGCTTGTGGCTCAGTCAACACAGAACGGTTTGTTTATTGTTGGAGGATTGGTGTTCTCTGTTGGTCTAGGCTTCTTTGCATCCATGCTGATTCTCGACGACTTTGACGTGAGTGTCGTTGAGCGAGGGGACCTCTTGGCTCCAATTTACGGGCGACTGGGTTTCCTCGGTAACGGTGAAATTCGTCTTATTGTGGCCAAGGAATTTGTTGATTTGTTTCGTTCTGGTGCGATAAAAAAGATGACCGTATCCTACGCAATACCTCTTCTTGTGTTGCTAGGAATGGCATGGTTGGTTGATTTTGCCGAGGCTCCAATTCCAATCAATCTGCTCTCCTATGCGCCCTTTTTGGGCTTCTTCGGGTTCAATTTTTATTCGTGGTTGACGATTTTAGATTCTCCAGATTTCATGAACGGTTTGCCCCTTAAGGTGCCTGATTTGATCCGAGCTAAAGTCGTGGTTTACTTTCTAGCCACCTCGTGGATTTCACTGATTTTCATCGTTTTGATGGCGTGGAGGTTGGATGAATGGGCGTCCCTGCCCACCAGCATTATCGTCATGTTTGCTAACTCGATTTACATCGTGGCCCTGACGGCCTTTTTGATGGGTCTACGGCCCAATAAGGCCATCTTTGATGCTTCGATTATGATCTGGTTTTGGATTGGAACGGTTTTGCCTTTGCTTGGACTGTTCTTGCTTTCTTTCACTCAAGGGGATGTTTCCCTTTATGGGAATTGGTGGGAGCGAGCTTCCCAAGACGGTCTTGCAGCAACCGCCCAAATGTACGATGATTCCATGGTTCAGCAAGGTTACTTGGGGATGATTGTCATCTCCATTCTTCTCCTCTTTGCATCGGCTGTTCTTTGGAAAATGATGGACCGCCGATGGGGTCGTGCTGAGTTCTCAAACTAACCTCTGAAGCATCCTTTCGGGGGTATGTTCTTGAGCATCAGTCACGGGCCCTTCTTCATGGCTCGTGTCTATGCAGTCTGCGGAATGCCCGGCTCGGGCAAGGGTGAATTTGCCGCAGTACTCTCAAACGAGGGAATCCCCGTCGTCTCGATGGGGGACATGGTCCGAGCAGAAGTGCGCTCGAGAAACCTTCCTGAAAATCCCAGCATCTTTGGAGAAATAGCTGCTGAACTGCGTGCAGACTTTGGTGAGGATGTCCTCGCAGTACGCCTTGGAGAGAAGGTGGACGAACTTCTTCTAGCCCATCCAATTGTACTCATTGAAGGCCTCCGGGGGACTGCAGAACGCAGCGTCTTTTCGCAGAGATGGGGTACTGTTTTCCGAACCGTGGCGATTGATACAAGCGAAGAATTGAGATTTGAACGAATCCAACAACGTGGGCGTTCAGAGGATGGCGATCGCGCTGCTTTTGAGGCTCGCAACCTAAGGGAAATCGGCTGGGGCTTGGATGTCCTGATCGATGAAGCAGACACGGTTCTTTCCAACGACCTGGATTTGCATGCCTTTGTCGCTGCTTGCGAGGATTGGTTATATTCGGTAAAAACCGCCTGAAAAAACTTCCATTGCGGCTTTCGCTAAAATGCCCGCAGGGAGTCGTTTTGGAGTTCTTTTTCACCCAAGTGTTATAGTCGGGGATAGACTGTCTCCAAATGCGTTCGGCAAAGGTGATGACCATGGCAAGAAAAAAAGGTGGTGGAGAACGACGTCAACGAGCCAAACAACGCGCACAGTACGATGAGTTGGACAAGTATCCCGTTTTGCCCCCTCATGCGTTTGCTCGCATCGTACGTGACCGTACCACTCTGAACATTATTTACCAAATCATTGAACCTCCAATGACGAAGAAGGAACAGGAACAACGGGACGAAATTATGGATATTTTTATCCGCTCCCTCACTGCGAACATTGAGGAAATCGACTCCAATCCAGACGCTTATGTCCGTGCTGCCATGGATAAGGTCATCAAGGCTTACAGCATGAAAATCAACAAGAAGTCCAAATCAAAGATTTTCTATTACCTCCGCCGGGACCTGATCGGATACGGCCAAATGGACGTTTTGATGAACGACGTCAACGTTGAGGATATCTCTCTCGACGGGACAAATGTCCCAATTTTCGCTTACCATCGTAAGTTTGAATCCGTGGAAACCACCTGTGTTTGGGAAACCGACCACGATTTGGAGTCGTATGTCATCAAACTTGCTCAGCGATGTGGAAAGCACATCTCAGTCGCTTCACCGCTTCTCGATGCTACGCTGATGGACGGGTCAAGAATTGTCATGAAACTAGGCCGTGAAGTCTCAACCCGCGGTTCTGCCTTCTGTATCCGACGGTTCAAGGACGACCCGTTTTCTCCAGCTGACATTGTCGCATTCCGAACGATGTCTTCCCTTATGACCGCTTATCTTTGGATTGCATTCCAAAATGAAGTCCCTATGCTTTTCGTCGGTGGTACGGCGTCTGGAAAGACAACAACTCTCAATGCCATGTGCATCTTTATTCCATGGCAGATGAAGATTGTATCAATTGAATCCACTCGTGAAGTTAACATCCCACAGCCCAACTGGGTTCCAGGGCTGACCCGTCAAGGATTTGGTGGAGAATCCTCAGACGGTGAGATCGGTGAGTTCGAGTTGCTCAAAGCAGCACTTCGTGAGCGACCAGAATACATCATTGTCGGTGAGATTCGTGGTGCAGAAGCCTATGTTCTGTTCCAAGCCATGGCGACGGG
>JAQXEX010000074.1 GCA_029250625.1 Candidatus Poseidonia sp.
AATGGCTTCTCCCATTTTTGAGAAATCTTCGTCTGAAATGGAATCAACCTGTACTCGAGTTGCGATCAATAAGCGTTCAACATCCTCGATGAGGAATTCGCCTTCATGACCGTTGAGTTCGGTACGGAAGGCTTTGTAAAAGTCTCGTTGTTCGAGCGAAATAGCCCCGTCTTGGGTCATAAAGTCTTGAAGAGCGGTGAGAATCTCTGTCAAATTTAGTTCTTCAATATCCATCCCAGTCACCTCCGGCAGGAAGATGGGGTCATCGGGTGGACATCAATGTTCTTCCGCATTCTGCTAGGCGGGTTTTCGCAACAGTGTGGTCCGGGTCGATGGCTAAGACCGCCCTCCAGGCTGCCTCTGCTTCATCCAAACGCTCCGAATTGTGGAGGAGGGCGGCGATGTGCAAACGTGCATCCAAATGTTGGCCGTCGCATCGAACTGCGGCTTCAAAATCCGAAAGGGCATTGTCGATTTTTGACCATTCAAGGTAAAGAAGTCCGCGTTGGTGCCATGCTGGAGCATGGTCGGGAGAATGTCGTAGGGCTTCATTGAGGGGTGATTCTGCTCGTTCCGGGCGGTCCATGCTCATGTAACACGCAGCGAGTTGAGTGAGGGCATGGGTGTGGTGGGGTGCGGTCTCAAGTACATGACGGAGTTGTTTGCTTGCAGGTTCCCATTCTCCGAGCATCATGTGACCTTCCGCCTTTCGAACTCTGGCTAGAGCAAGCATAGGGGCCATGTCAAGAAGTATTTCTGCGTCATCAAGCACGCTCCTGCCTTCGTTCATTGCCATTGAGACTGAACTGCGATTGAGACGAGCACGAATGTGGGCGGGATCAATGTTCAAGCACTCAGTAAACATTTGGTGAGCCATTTCCAGACGCCCTGTTCGGGCTGCTATATTTCCACGAACGTAGGCTACGGTCGCACTGGCCCCGTGGACGTCTGCTGCGTCAATGTAACTTGATGCTGCGTTGACATCGTTGGTATCCAAGGCAAGGAGGGCGGATTCGGATGCTACGGATGCATCGTTATCATTCATCAAACGGCGTGCACGAGCAAGGGATTCGCTGGCAACCTCAACATCGCCAAGCATGCGTTGCGTGCGGGCGAGACCCAACCATCCAACGCCCAATTCACGGTCTAGCGACAAGGCACCGTTGAACGACTTTAATGAAGCATCAAGAAGAACGGTGTCGGTTTGTCCAGTCCCATCGCGGTGCCGGTCGGCGTGGGCGAGATGAAGGCGTCCTTCAACAGCATGAAGCAAGGCGTGGTCGATACCGTTGGGCGTTGATGAAAGCAATTCCTGAGCGTCATCAATTCGGTGATTGAGTAGGAATTTCCCTGCGATCCTAGCCCGAAGTTCTCCGTTCATTGGTTGTGCTTTCAGTGCACCCATCAGCGTTTCTTCAGCAGCGACACCTGACCCCTCTAACTCCAAGAGTTCGGATTTAAGGAAAATCGTATCAACCCCTCCGGCATCCAATGCAACTGCATGTGTTGCGGCCTTCAAGGCGTCACGTTCGTTGCCGTTACCGCCTGCGAGCAAGCGAGCTTTGAGGGCCCATGCTTCACCGCATTGTCGTTCTAACGTCAAACAGCGTTCGTTGGCTTCCAAAGCGAGGGTGAGTTCACCATCAGCCTCGAGTAAGAGGGCATATGAAAGCCAATCTTCGTGGCGGCTGGGGTCTTCCTCAAGCGCCTGTTCTATCGCATCGAGGGCTTCTGAACGAGCGCCTGCACGAGCGCGAAGTCCCGATAGCAAGGAACGGTCTGCAGCCGTGTCAACTCCAAGCGCTTCAAGACGTCGGACTGCACGTTCTGCTTCTTCATCTCCCATTGAGGCAAGGAGATGTGCGTGTGAACGAAGCAATGCTGGGTCGTCGGGTGTGATTTTCATGCGAGCTTCAAGCCAATGGCGCTGCAATGCTTCATCCCCGCGAAGTCGCGCAATGTATTCTAGACCCTCTACAATACTCGCATGGCCCGGTGAGCGCTGATATGCAACCCCGAGAGCACTTTCTGCCCATACGTGGTGCTGAATATTAAGTGCTGCAAGTCCGAGGCGATGGGCGGTATCTGAATTCACCCGAAGGTCCCCCATCGTATGATGATGAGCGTCAAGCAGTGCGAGAAGTCGTCTCAACATGCCTTGATGTGTAGTCGTTAGTGATGAAACCCCCACGGCTTCAACCGATTGATGTTGAACGATACTCTCCAATGCATGACACGTTTCGGTGACATCCATCACTGATTCCAGTGACCCTTCATGCCGATTCAAGAAGGCATGAACGGTGAGGGATGCATCGATTTCTGGATGGATGGCTCGCAGAGAATCCATGGTCTCTTGCAGCCCATTGACCTGATGGTGGGCGTCTTCTGCGGACCGGTTGAGTTGGTGGAAATGGGTGGCTTGTGATTCCCTGAGAAGTGTTTGCATGTCCAGAAGGCGAATGACCCGTTTACTGGTGGTTAGCATCCAATATCCAACTGCACCAGCAGCACTGAGTGTGGTTAATCCTACAACGACGGCAAAAGCGCTCATTGACCCTCACCCGTCCGATGTGCCTTTATGGTCTGCGGCGAAAAGAAGGGTGAATATGCCCATTTAGAGAGTCTTCAATCGTCCCCGAATTGGACAATTGAAAGGAAATGAGGCTTTTTTGCATTCCACCTTTGCTCACATTCAAAGGCTCCCTGTAACGAAGCAGGTTTGGTGAGGTCAATTGACGGATGAGGGTGAAGAGGGCGTTTGGTATTCTGAGCGTCTTGAATCCCTTGTCCGATTCGGATTTGAGCGAGCGCATGTAGAGGCGTTTCTGCACGAGGATGAGTCCAATGTTGTGGAACGTTTAGCGTGGCTAGAATCTCGGCGAGAGCAGGCATCTCAAATTGAAGGGCGAATCGTTTCATTCAGGGCAGATCATCCGAACCATGATGTAGATTTTTCATTGAGTACACAAGCACTTTCCGACCCTTTTGCTGTAGATGATGCGTTTTCTTCATTTGAGCAGACGATGGCTCGACATGCGCCTTGGGAGCCGGCTTTGGAACGCGGGAAAGTGGCTTGGAATGAATTCGGTTTAGGAAACGACTGGGTTCAGCTCTATCGGCGCCTAGCAAACTTGGATGCGTCGAGCGCTGCATCAGTTCAAATTCTGTACCCCTTATTCGCACAACCAGAGCGTTATGATGAATTGTTTCGTCATTTAGAAATGATCGAAATGGACGAAGACCGTCAGCGTAATGTCATGAGACAGGGGTACGATTCCTTGAAATCGATGGGTTATGACCTCCCCGATATTGAACAACATTCACTGATGTACGCTTTTGGTGTGATTGAAACTTGGCAGGAATTCCATCACCTGAGTGAGCAACTCAAACTGTCGATTGCCCAACTCATCACCCCGTTTGATGGGGAAATGAGCCAAGAATTGGAACACCGTCGCCTTTCCCTGACCAGCATCGACCAAACCGTTGAACTCAGTGACATGGAAAAAGAGGTCAGTCGCCTGGGTCAGACATTTGAGGACCGACGATTGGAGGTCTCATCAATCATTCAGGGCTGGAGGGGGCAGGGCATTGTATTCCCTCACGAAGGAGACCTTCATCCGAGTGAGTTGATGGAATGGGAGGCTAATTTAGACTCAATCAAAGATTCAATCACTCAACATTTGGCTTTGGTTGAGCGATGGTATCGCTTTGAGAAATATTGGCCAAGTCGTGTTGAGATGAGTCGGAAATGGGTTGGTCAACTTGAATACAGCGATGATTTACAAGACGCTGTTGACGCTTTAGACCAACTCTGGAAACAATTGGAACTTGACGGCCTGTCGCTGTTGGATCACTTTGAAGGAGCAGGGATGCTCCTTGAAGAGTGGCGGCAAAGGCTGTTTGAAGACCCTCTAAGAACCATGGAATTGTTAACACACGAACGCCCCAAATGGGAGAGGGCTATTGCGCTCGTTGAAGATTTGGAGGCCCTTGATGTATCGTTTGAAGGCGATGAGGGAGCGGCTGGGCGGGTCCGGTTGTTGCGAGAAACTGAACTCGATGAGGAGTTGATGGATGAATCGGAGCGGTTCGTCAGTGAAAGAGGGCGACGAAACGCCCGCCATCGTGACATGTTGAACAGGGAACTTGCAGACCTGAGAATCGCCGATAAAATCGGTATTGAACGTGACACTTCGGCAATGAGCCTCAATGAGTTTGAAAGTTATGTAGCCTCGTTGCAGCGTTCGGGCTCAACCACGGATTTGGAAACTACGTCTTCACTTCCAACCCGATTTATAGCGCAATTAAACCGTGAAGTTGAGCATCTTCAGCAAACGGGATGGGATGTTGAAGATTGGCTTTTAGCCCTTCCCGGCCAACCAGGAGATGTCGCTCGCCAACTCAATTTAGCGCGGCATCACATCCAGCATCACGAAGTGTTGAGACGCCGACTTCAGTACCTTCCGTGGAACAGGGACATCAATCGCGCCCTTCAGGTTGAATTGGATCTAAGACGCCCCTCTCGTTTAGCGTCGCTCAGTGAAAAAATCCCAGCGTTATCAGCCCATCTTTCCCAACGAGCAGTGGAAGATGAAACGTTTGAACTCAAATTATGGAAGCCAAAAATGGTCCGCCCAACCTTGGTTCCACTCTCAGAACAGGAACTGCCCGTTCAAGCACCGGCCGACGCCCTTGAAGATGCTCATGAAGCCATGCTTGAAGCCATGGAACATCCTGTTCCAATAGAAGATAAAACGGAACGTACGGAGACAATGCCTCCGGTTTTGCAACAAGCTCCAACGACGATAAGCGATGCTGTGGTCGTTGACGCCCCTTCAGAAAGCAATCCAACTGAACCCTCCGAGGCCATCGAAGAAAAATCCGAGAGAAATGGAATTGTGATGACTGAGGAGAAAATCGTAAACGTGCCTTCAAAAGTTTCGCCTAAGGCCGCGCTTGTTCAACCTCAAGCTGGAAATGTTGAGCAAACTTCTGACGCATTGAATGCCCTAGCACTACTGCTCTCACAACTTGGTTTGACGGATGCTGCGCATTCAACCGAGCATGTCGGCCTTGATGCAATGCCAGATGTGCGAAGAGCAATCGCAGGACATGTGAACGAAACACCTCGTGATGTACGTATTGCCCGCTTGCTGCGAATTATGTTGAGGTGTCTGCCCGATGGCACTGATCAAGACGCTCAACGAGCCGATATTTTGAC
>JAQXEX010000075.1 GCA_029250625.1 Candidatus Poseidonia sp.
ATATGACGTCATCACCCTCGAGGCCCGCAAGTGCCCTCAGCAGAGAGGTTTTTCCAGCACCCGATTCACCAAGGACCACGGTTATTGTTCCCGGTTGAAGGGATACTTGGGTGGGTTTGAGAATCTCTAACCCCTCTCTGCGGACGGAAACGGTTCGCTCTGCAGGACCATCGTACGGGATTAGTGCAGGGGGCGCAGTTCCGCTCAACGGAGGGCTTCTTCGAACATTTGGCCGTTGCACAAACGATGCTAAAGCAACGATTGTTAGCGAGAACAGGAGGAGGAGAACTCCCAAAAATGAGGCTTGGTCCATGTTTCCCTTCGATGTTTCAAGAACGATGCTCGTGGTCATCACGCGTGTTTTTCCGGCGATGTTTCCACCGACCATAATGACGGCTCCTACCTCAGCAATGGCTCGGCCAAATCCAATGACAACTGCATGATATACACCGCTTCTTGCTAATCCAATCTCCAGCAACAAGCGCTGTTTTTGAGTAGCTCCAAGGGTGTCAAACGTGTCTCTGTACTGACGTGCAGTCTTATCAAAAGCAGACCAAGAACCTCCCCAGATGAGGGGGAGAATAAGGCACGTCTGCGCAACGATCATCGCTTCAATCGTAAACAAAAGGTCCAATGAGCCTAAGGCGCCAGATTTGGAAAAAAGTGCGTAGACAAACACACCAACGACCACCGGGGGCAGTCCATACAACGCAGTCACAACGACTCGCATCTTGTCAAAAACCGAGGTTGTTTTTGAGGAGCACCACGCGCCAAGAGGGACGCCGATGAGCGTCGCTAAAACGGTCGCAGTCCCGCTGGTGAGAAGGGTGGTGAGAATCGCTTCCCGCACCGCACCGCCATCAACCATGCTCGTGGATTGAAGCCCCCACCATGATTCTACCGTTTACCCACATCCTCAAACATGAGCGACTGATGGACTGATTTATGGAGGGGGTTCCGTATTTCATCAGTGTAGAAGAAGCGCGGGACATTGTCAACCGCACACCCCTTCCCCGACGATTGGAAGAGATTCCACTGGACGAATGCCACGGGCGAATTCTTGCCAGAGACCTCGCCAGTAAGGTCGATGACCCACCGTTTGATAATTCGAGCATGGATGGATTCGCCTGCAAATACGATCCGGATGCAAGTTATCCTCAAACCTATTCCATCCAAGGTATCGCAGCTGCTGCAGGAGAGGCCCAAGAACGGGTTCTTGAACCGAACAAAGCCTACCGCATCATGACCGGAGCACCGCTTCCAAAGGGAGCCGATTCAATCCTCCAAATTGAGCGATGCACCATCGATGAAGAACACAATACAGTTACGCTTCTTGAGGCTCCAAAACCACACTTTGTCCGAAAACAAGGTGAGAACCTCAAACAAGGAACAGTATCTCTCAAATCAGGAGCGGTCCTCACACCCTCGAGAGTTGGATTGTGTGCAACCATGGGATACCCTACAGTTCCTGTTCTTCAGCCGCTTCGTATCGCAGTCCTTTCTACCGGTGACGAACTTAAGCAACCCGGAGAAGAACTTGTCCTTGGAGAGGTTTACGAATCAAATTCCTATGGTCTGGCAGGTTTGGTTCGATGGATGGGCCATGAGGCAATTCGCTATGAAGCGGTTAACGATTCAATGGATGCACTTCGTACCACTTTACAACAAGCATCGGAAGAATGCGATCTCATTTTGACTTCCGGCGGCGTTTCCATGGGCGAATTTGACTTCGTACGAAAAATCATGGAAGAAGAAGGCGACCTCCATTTTTGGAGAATGAAAATTCGACCGGGCTCCCCACCTCTGTTTGGCCTTTGGAATCAAACCCCTTTGTTTGGCCTTCCGGGCAATCCAGTATCAAGCCACGTCGTGTTCAGAATGCTCGTTGCCCCCTACCTTCGTCATGCTTTCCAGGCAGACGGGCCAGTAGAACTGAAGCTCCGTGCCCAACTAAAAGACTCGGTCAAATCAACTCGGGATTGTGTCACACTTCGCCGAGTCACCCTGCACTTTACTGAACAAGGAATTGAAGCCTATCAACCCCGACATCAAGGCTCGGGCAATCTTGAAAGTTTAGCGAGTGCAGACGGTTTAACTCTGCTGCAACCCGGCCAGTCGGGCGAAGTCGGAACGTGGATTGATGTCTTAGTGCTGTAAGGTGATCGTATGGAAATTGACGTAAACGAAGACGCTACACTGCTTGATGTGTTAAAAATTCAGTATCCTAAATCCAGCGCTACCAAACTTCGCAAGATGCTCACTCAGGGCCGGGTTACAGTGAACGACGAAGTCGAACACCGTGCAAGAGAAACCGTTGCGAAGGGGTCAAAGGTCGTTGTTCTTGACCGGCCTGCAGCCTTCGACAAGACTCCACCTCCAACTGTAAAAAATCCAGTGGACCTTGACGTCATCTTTGAGGACGAAGACTTGCTTGTAGTGAACAAGCCCGCCCATCTTTTGTCCGTTGCAACCGACCGACTGGAGGTTGATACACTTCATTCACGCGGCGTTGATTACCTCCGGTTCTCCAATCCTAAAGCATGGTGCTTCATCGTCCATCGTCTTGACAAAGAGACCTCAGGCGTGATGGTTCTCGCAAAAAATAAATCTGCGAAGGAATACCTCCAGGAACAGTTTGGTGACCGTCAAGTCCACCGGCTTTATCTCGCTCTGGTCGAAGGTGCTGCGAATGTGAAACAGGGAACGGTGAGCACGTGGTTAATGGAGGATAAATTTCTCAACGTCAAGGCTGTAAATTCCAAACATCCCAAGGGCAAAGAAGCGATTTCTCACTACCAAATTCTAAAAGAAAATGAAGACAATTCCCTCGTTGAGGTCGAAATTGAAACCGGACGAAGGCATCAGATTCGAATGGCGATGCAATACCTATCAACTCCAGTAGTCGGGGACGAGTTGCATGGGGCAGAAACAGACCCCTACCATCGCGTGTGCCTTCACGCTCATTCTTTGGAATTCCTTCACCCTTCAACAGACGACCCGGTTCGCTTTGAAGCCACACCACCTCGATTGTTCAACATCAGGTGAGGGGAACACGGACCCTTTGTGAACATGGCTGCAGTACAACTTAGCCGTACTGCCTTCATTGGCTGATGCAATCCGCTTGAATGGTATGAACGGTCATCTTGTGGTGATCTTCATCCCCGATTCCTCTTTTGTCGGAAGAAACTCAGGCTGGGCGCCGAGTGCATCAATTCTGAGTTCTGCTTCACGTACCGACGGAGTAGTCATCGAGATAGGCGAGTTGAGCATCGGTCAGCACGTCAATACTGAAACCAAGCGTGTCAAGTTTGGTGGTGGCCAACTCTTGGTCTTGCTGAGTGGTGATGTCGTAGACCTGCTTGCCCATACCTGCTCCTTCTTTGGCCAAGCGGCACAACGATAGGAACTGATTGGCGAACGACATGTCCATGACTTCGGAAGGATGTCCTTCAGCAGCAGCGAGATTGACCAGACGGCCACGTGCAAGCAAAAAGACGCGACGACCATCGGGCATGAGGAATTCCTCGTTGTCCTGGCGAATGGTGCGAACGGATGTGGATTGTTCTTCCAAATCGGTGATCTTGATTTCGCAATCGTAGTGGCCGGTGTTGCAGACGATGGCTCCGTCTTTCATGGAAGCAAAGTGACGTCCAACAATGACGTCTTCCATTCCTGTTGCAGTGCAGAAAATATCACCCATCTTGGCAGCTTCGTCCATAGGCATCACTCGGTAACCTTCCATGACAGCACGGAGGGCGGGGAGAGGGTCTACTTCAGCGATGACCACATTTGCGCCCATTCCTCGGGCTCGCATGGCGACACCGCTTCCACAATGACCAAATCCGGCGACAACGAAGGTCTTCCCCGCAAGGAGAACGCTGGTGGCTCGGAGGATACCGTCGAGGGTGGATTGTCCGGTTCCGTAGACGTTGTCAAAGTCCCACTTGGTAATGGCGTCGTTCACGGCGATAACAGGGTAGCGCAGGTCGCCTGCTGCAGCCATAGCGCGGAGTCGGTGAACTCCGGTTGTGGTTTCTTCAGTCCCGCCGATGACGCCTTCGGCATATTCCGATTTGTCCCCGTGAACGCGGACGATAAGATCGGCTCCGTCATCAAGGGTGAGTGTAGGTTTGAATTCGAGTGTTTTGTCAATGCACCAGTAGAAATCTTCCGTGGATTGGCCGTGCCAAGCGTGCACGGAGTATCCTTCTTCGGCCAGCCAAGCAGCCACTTCATCCTGTGTGGACAAAGGGTTGCATCCAGACCAAGAAATCTCTGCGCCGGCGGCTCCAATGGCTTCGATAAGGACAGCGGTCTCTTTGGTCACGTGGAGGCAACCAGCAACACGCATTCCAGCAAGGGGCTTGGTGCGTTCAGCCTCAGCCTTGAGTTTCGCCAAAACAGGCATTCGGGCTCGGGCCCAATCAACAAGGAGTGACCCCTTATCTGCAAGCCCGATATCTCGAACGGTGTAGTTTTCGCTTTTGTCCAATTCATCCATGAACCGGCCACTTGTTCGCCCCTTTTGAAGTCTATCGTGAATCCTGACTGAACGATTCATGAGACCAAACGCCGTTGGCGGTGGCTGGAGAGGTGGATATGCCAGCGTTGAGAACTGGAGTTCATGAACGGAGTTGTTCAAGCCGTTCTTCGTACAGTACTTCCCAAGGGAATGAACCATCCGAGCCGGGAATTCGGCCAAAATGCCCGCCAGCAGCGGTCACGGAATAGATGGGCCGCAAGAGGTTAAGGTCCCGTGCGATAGCCCCAGGTCGGAAGTCAAACGTTGACTTGACGCGGTCAGCGATGGTACGTTCATCAATTTCTGAAGTGCCGAATGTTTCCACCCGAATACTCACGGGTTCAGCGACACCGATGACGTACGCCAGTTGGATTTCACATCGCGTGGCCAAACCAGCTGCAACAACGTGCTTGGCAGCCCAACGGGATGCATATGCAGCGGAACGGTCCACCTTTGAAGGGTCTTTTCCGGAGAAGGCTCCGCCGCCGTGACGCCCCATTCCTCCGTAGGTATCGACAATGATTTTCCTTCCAGTCAGGCCAGCATCAGCGTATGGGCCACCGGGGTCAGCAAAGCGGCCAGTACCGTTGACAACCAGTTCGTATCCATCGCTGAGCAATGCTGCTGGAATCGCCACTTCAACGACATGTTTCTTGACTTCGGAACGCACATGGGCTAATTCTTCGTCTTCAGAGCCTCCGAACCGGTCCTTGAGGGCCTTGTCGTGTTGGATGGCGATGATGACGGTGTGAACCTTTGAAACATCTCCATTTGCATCGTATTCCACGGTGACCTGCGACTTTCCATCAGGCCGTGCCCAAGGCAGAATTCCTTCTTCTCGTACGGTTGTGAGTCGTCGAGTCAACCGTTGAGACAGTGCAGCGGCGAGAGGGAAGTACCGTCCTTCAAGCCCTTCAAACGCTTCTGTTTCAGTGCAGGCGTAGCCGAACATCAGACCTTGGTCGCCAGCGCCTTGGGACAAACCATCTTGATTCACTCCTTGAGCGATGTTGGAGGATTGTGTGGTGATGTGAACTTGGACTTCAGTCCATTTTGGGGATCCGGCATCCATGCCGATGTCATGGGAATCATAGCCGACGCGGAGGGCGGCTTCTCGAGCAACTGCTTCGTAGTCGGGCGCAGCTCCGTTCAAGGAAACCTCTCCCGCCAATACGATAAGACCCATTTCTTCCTTACCTTTGACGCAGGTCTCGACGGCCACACGTGCATTGGAGTCAATTGCAAGACATGCGTCGACAATAGCATCGGAAACAGTGTCGCATAGTTTGTCAGGATGGCCTCGAGTGACGGATTCGGATGAGAACAAGTCGACGGTCATGCTTTCCCGCCTCTTCTCGTCGTATATCAAATCAGTGCTTCTTTTGCACTATTAGTGAGGAGTGGTATTTCTTGCCCAACATAGCCGAAGCCCTCCGTTCACCAACGACGAGCCGAACTCCCGTTAACACATCAAAGGCGAAGACGCCGGAGCCACATCTTTGTGATATTGGCTTTGAGCCCAGTAATGTTCAGGTGTGAGTATGAGGGTAGGGGCGGACACAACCCACTGCGAACCCTCTGATTGAGTCAAAACGAATC
>JAQXEX010000076.1 GCA_029250625.1 Candidatus Poseidonia sp.
TCCCTCCCCCCATACACGACCTCCAAAGTACCCGTCGCTCTGAATCCAGCCATCCTCCTGGAACATCACCCTCTTGGAGCCGAGGGGGTTTCAGGAATCCGGCTCTATCATCATCCCGATTGTTTCCATCAAACGACACCCTCCTCTCCTCAACAACGTCTCCGAATGCTTGAGAAGCACCTTGATGCAACGACGTTGATCGCTGACAAGAACCCGATTACGCTCCAACCTTTGCGAGAGACCATCAAGGGCGCAGCCCACCACTTAGATGCTACAGATGCCTGTCCTCGAAGGTATTGGTTGGAACACATGAAAGGGTGGGCATCCGAACCGTTCAAGATTCCAAACGGATTTACAAAACCCAAGAAAAAACGATGGCCTCTACCGACTGAATTTGGATTGATGATGCACCGCATTGTTGAGATTGGACTTCGTAATCCCCTTCAATTCTCAAGCAGCACTCCGAAGCTACCTCGAGACTGGCACCACGCCAGCGATGGAGCGCTGGCCTCTGAAATTACAATTGGAAGGGTCATGGCCGAATTTGGATACGGTGAAACACAACGGAAGGACAGTACAGAATATCAGTGGAGGGAACGTATGCTTCATTTGAGTTCGCTCATCGATGCTGGACTCCTTGGGCAATGGGTAGCGGGAAAATCGCTTCACGGATTCAGCGTCGAAGCGGTCCGAACCGAACTCCCGTTCATCCATTCCTATCCAATTTCAGTGGATTCGTTCAAACGAAGTCGGTTTTCACCCAACGGCCCCGTTGAGCAAGCAACGGTTGAACGAGTTGATATGAATTTTAACGGACGTGCAGATTTGGTGTTGGCGCTTGTTGATGAAGAAGGACAAGGATGCCTCCAAGTGGTTGACCTGAAAACCAAAGGATGCATGGGTCCGTTTAACCCCACTTTTGCAGAGAAAGGCCATGTGTTGCAAGCGGTCGGGCCCGAGACGACGAATCCGTTCCCGCAATCTGAAGCGGAAACTGAAATTCTCTACGAACACCGCCTTCAATTGACACTTTATTCCGTCGCTCTCGAAGCGATTGAGCAGCTTAAGCCAGAGGGAGAGCGTCGACGCATACTTCCGCCAGCATTGCTCTTGGGTGCGAACGGACGTATCGTACAAATGACGGTGGAAGAGTTCGCCGTCGCAAAGGCTGACCTTGAGCAACACCTTCATTGGCGCACCATGATGCACCTCACGAACGGCATTGATGAACCTGAGCGTTTGGATTCGGATTCTACCGTTTGCACAGGTTGCCCGTACTACAAAGGCGACGTCCGTCGTTGCGGTCCAAAGGGCGAAGTGCTCGGCTTCATTGAGGACGCTGAGGCTTAGTCCCAGATAGAACAAGCGTCCCCGCCCAGTCCTCTTTCGCTCCGGTCTGAATCGCACTTACGTTCTCAAATCCTGCGTCTCGCATTCCTTGCAACCATGCCTGAATTGAGAGAGTAGTCATGTGCACGTTAAGGGACTCTGGCCAATCGTGACTGGCCGGATTTTCCTCATAATGGTCCATACCAATCACAAGTTTGCCTTCTGCCTTCATCCAATCATCGTGTATGATTTGGAGGAAGTTTAACGGGTCATGCAGGTAGTACAAACATTCCATTGTGTGGACTCGGTCAACGGGTTGCTCGGGCTTCCATTCAGGAAGCTGGCCGTGGTGATAACTCCCGCTAGGATCAATGTCCAGCGCTTTTTCAATCATAGCGATGGCTCCGTCAACTCCCGATGCATTGGTACAGTGTTCATGACTGGAAAGTTGTCGAACAACCCATCCATTTCCACAGCCAATATCAATGGCTGAGAACGGTTTTGATGCGTTGTCAAGGAGAAGGTCAAGCATCACATCTACGCTTGCAGCATGGCCCTTTTCCATGCCCTTGTCTTTGCCTTTTTCAGCCCACTCATGAAAGACATCGGTCGCTTTCCTTTGGTCCATAATGCCGGTTGGATGAACCCTGTCTTTGAAGATGTTCATGACGAAAAGAACATTCATCACCTCTTCTTCGGCAGTTCATGCTTGACACTGTGACCACGCTCAGCGATGTTCTTTACGCACCCTGTGAACCTTATCAAAAAGGAACGCTATCCGTTACCGGCCTCCATACCATTGCATGGGAAGCCAGCGGTAATGCCGATGGAATTCCTGTTGTTGTCATACACGGCGGTCCCGGCGGAGGTGGACAACCATCGTACCGTCAATACTTTGACCCCGAAGCGTACAATATCGTTCAGTTTGATCAACGTGGATGCGGTCAGTCAACACCTCATGCCGAACTGGAGGACAATACAACTCAAGCCTCTGTGGCGGACATTGAGACATTGCGGCAACATTTGGGAATTGAATCATGGCATGTGTTTGGAGGTTCTTGGGGCTCAACCCTTTCGCTGATTTATGCCCAAGAGCACCCTAATCGAGTTGAAAGTTTGATTCTACGCGGTATTTTCATGTGCAGGAAAAGTGAACTCCAATGGTTCTACCAAGATGGAGCAAGCCACATCTTCCCTGATGCATTTGCTCCGTATCGGGACCACATCCCCCTTGAGGAACAGGGCGATTTGATCAAAGCATATTATCAGCGACTTACCAGTACCGATGGAGCAATCCGTCGCGCTGCAGCCAAGGAGTGGACGCGATGGGAGATGGCGACCAGCCGTTTGTTCCCTGACCCCAGTTATCTTGAGAAAGCGGAAGACCTCGACTTTGCGGTCGCCTTTGCTCGTATTGAGTGCCACTACTTCATCAACGGCATTTTCCTTGAAGAAGCGCATATTTTGAATCACGTATCCTTGATTCAATCGATTCCAACGGTCATTGTACAAGGGCGATATGACGTTGTATGCCCTGCTCGCAGTGCTTGGGAATTGCATCAAGCCCTACCTAACAGTACTTTGACGATCGTTCCCGACGCAGGACATTCAATGGGAGAAGTCAGCATTGCCAGAGAGTTGGTTGCAGCAACCGATGCTCTCCGCTGAGTAAAAACCCCGTAAGCCCCATATTTCTGGACCCGTACAAGCGTCGGCTTGATAGGGAGGAGTGGACTCGGAGAGAATGGAGGCTTGCCTCCGGGTGAGAAGATGACTGAAGGAACCATCACGCCAGAGGTACAAATCCAACAATTGCAAGACTCCCTTGCGACCGAGACAGACCGTCTTCAGAAATTGTTTGCTGCATACGAAACCCAAGAGAAAGACTTGGTTGACGCACGTGCTGAAATTGAAGTTCTGGAAAAGGAAATCATTGACCGTGAAATCGACAAAGAATCCCTTGAATCAATTATTTCTCAGAAGGAAGTCCGAGTCCGAGAATTGGAGATGAAGGCTACCAAGGCATCCAAGCGTGTTGAACACTTGGAGCCCGAACTTGACAAGATGGAAGAGAAATACTCTCGTGAAAAAGACCGCTTGGGTAAGGTATTCGGTATTGCAGAAGAACTTGACAACGACTTGCGTCTTGCTGTTACAGAAATGAAATCTCGTGACGACTGGTATGTTGCTCACATGCAAATCTTTGAGGACTTGAACAAGGCCATCAAGGAGCGCTATGAAATGATTGAGCGTGCCGTTGAAACCGAACGCAAGTCCCAACACATGTCGAGAGCTTTCAATGACCGCATGGATGAAATGGTCCAAGCACGAACTGAAGAAATGGCAACTCAGGAAGCAGAAGCAGAAGCAGCGAGTGAAGCAACAGCATCGATTGAAGTTGTTGAACCGGCACCAGAAGAAGTTCCTGAAGAAGAAGCCCCTGAAGAAGAGGCAGCAGAAGAGGACGAATCCACTGATGAAGCCCCAGCAGCATCTTGGGGCGATGGCGAAGACCCCTGGTCTGGACAGTAGGTGTTGACATGGCTGGTTTGGCCCACGGCGGCCACGGCCCGGTTTTCATGATGACTGCAATGGGCGTAAGCGCTCTGTTTGTAGGAGCGTTGATTGACCCAATTCTTGGACTTGTCCCTCTTTTTGGTATCTCATGCCTGATGTTTGCAGCCTTTCTTGTCAATTTCTGGCGTGATCCTGACCGGCCAATACCCAAGGAAGAAGGGGTCTTGGTTTCTCCAGCTGACGGACACGTTATGTTTGTCCGTAGAGAACGAGCAACAGGGCGCCGACCTTCGAAGGCTGAACGTGAACAAGGACCGATCGAGTTCGATTCACTTACCGGGGATTGGTATCCTGAACCCCTTCAAGAACCGCTGACCTTTGCTACGGAACAACGGTACATGGCGGTGGAAAAGGGCGAAGAGCACGACACGGACGTGATTCGAGTTGCCGTTTTTATGTCGCCACTTGATGTTCATGTTAATCGAGCTCCCGGAAAAGGTACCTTGGAGCGTATGGAACATCGCACTGGAAAAGGGTTGAAGCGCGGACCTTTCGCCTTTGCCTTCAAAAAAGAGAGTCAATACAATGAACGGGTTCGTTCCGTGTACCGTTTGGAGGATGAGACGTTGGTTGAGATGACACAGATATCTGGAGCATTAGCACGCACGGTCATCCCTTGGATTGGAGAAGGTGCGCCCGTTCGGCGCGGGCAACGCATTGGAATGATTCGCCTCGGTTCACGGGTCGACGTTCGGGTCCCAGCAAACCGATTTTCCTGCGATCTTATCTCTGCGGAGTCAAATGATTCCTCTCAGCCGAAGGGCGCCTTTGTCCAAGCCGGTTCAACCGTGATGTTTCACCCTAGAGGAGATGAAGAAGAATGAGTCGATGGAAACGAAGCATACCCGCCATACTAATTCTGCTCATATGCAGCATGCCGATTGTCTATTACCAGCTAGGAAGTTTGGTTTACACACAGGCTGCAGCGAGCAATCTGGAATGTTCTGACCATGCGCCGTACAATACTCCTGACAACTTCACTCCGCATCTATGGGACGAAGGATTGGAAGAAGGGATTATGGAAAAGAATGCTACGATCGCTTCGGATATGGAATCGTATTGGTTTGACCAATGGGATAACGCTACAATCGATGTGCCCGATGAACCGATCACCCTGGCCGCATGGATTATGGAAACCAATGCATCCCAACCTTGGGTCATTCTCGTCCACGGTATTCGTTCCTGTAAGGCCAATCACGAGGTATTGATTCCTGCGGCCATGCTGCACCAAGCAGATTTCAACGTCATTCTCTTTGATTTGAGGGACCATGGCAACAGTACCGTAGAAGACGGACTGGTTTCAGCAGGCCAACGAGAGTATCGCGATGTTCTCGCTGTTTGGACATGGCTACAAGAGGAGAAAGGCGTGCCTGCTCCTTCAATCGGAATTATGGGGATCTCTCTTGGGGCAGGAACAACCGCTATCGCTTTTGACCAAGAGCGAGACATTGAGGCGGTGTTCTTGGACTCCCCATTCTCCTCTATGGACCGAATCATATCTGAAGAATTGGAATTTGCAGGATTCCCGACCTTCCTCAAGGATGCCGCAGTGTTTGCTGGAAAAATCCAGAGCGGTGATAACCTCGTCAAATTTGAACCCTTATCGGGTGCAGAAAACATCGGGAATCGCTCGATGTTCATTACGCAATCAAACGATGATTACCGCATCAAAATTCACCACGGCAATTCCATGTGTGACGCAGCCAAGGACAACGTCATGGAAGGAGGCTTCGTAGAGTGCTGGTTCGACAATTCATCAATTTCCCATCTAGATGGGGATGAGCCTGGAGTGCTTTCACACGTTACGCTGATGATGACTCAAACGGAAACCTACCGGGGGCATTTGGTGTCCTTTTTCGAACATAGCCTTACCCAGCCCGCTGCGGTGGTTTGAAACCTCAAATGCCGACGGCAGGTCAGTGGAGCACATGTCGGAGCCGTCCAACCTGCATCTTCTCGGTCAAGGCAAGAAGGGCTTGCGCATTCACGATCTAGTCAAGGCCCCAGCCAATACTCCATGGGCAAAAGCGCGCCAACAATCTTGGGATGCGAGCGAACCTGCTACAGTATACACTACGCCTGAAGCGTTGCCTGACGGCACTCCATGTACTGCCGCAACCGTCATTCTCCGAACCAAGGGCTGCCACTGGTGGTGGTCATCAGGATGTACGTTCTGCGGTTACTTTAACGACACAAGGGACGATGTTACCAACGATGACCTTCATTCGCAATGGGCCTATGCAAAAGAAAAACTAAACGGTTTTGAGGAACACGCCATGGTGAAGGTTTACACTTCAGGTTCTCTGCTCGAAGACAGAGAAATCCCAGTCGAATTCCAAGAAACAGTTCTTCGCGATTGTGCTGAACTCGGAAAAGAATTGATTGTAGAAAGCCGATGTGAACAATTGACAGAAGCTAAACTCAAATGGGCCACATCGATCAACCCATCGTTTACCGTAGCGATTGGACTGGAGGCCTACGACGACGAAGTGCTCCGATTCCACGTGAACAAGGGGTTCTCAACAGCTTCGTGGGACCGAGCCGTCACCAATCTTGAAACCTTCAATCTCCGAGTGAAGACCTACCTCATGTTCAAACCCCCGTTCATGAGTGAGGCTGACGCCTTGGATCACAGTGTCAAATGGATAGAAGCCGTCGCAGAACGCTCGGATGAAATTTCCGTCAACCCCATGAACATTCAGCGAGGAACCGTCATCGACCGCTTGCATCGTCACAATGAATACCGGCCTCCGTGGCTGTGGTCCCTTGTCGCCATGATTCAACGGGCACACCCCTTCATTCACCCCAAAGGCGGAATGAATGGAGAAGACGACCAAGTTTCACGATTGATTGTTCATCCGACTGCCGGGGGGAAAATTCGTGGATCGCACAATTGCGGTTCATGCGATGGCGAAGTTGTTGCAGCCATTGAACGCTATGCGGTCTCAGGCAGCCTCTTGGAATTTGAAGGATTGGAGTGCGACTGTCAAAAGAAATGGGAGACTGAGTTGAAGCTCGAGCGTCAACTCCCGCTTCCCTTGGGGCTCTCAAAGCCTCGTCGAGCCCCAACTCTTGAGACGTTGCGCTCACCTTGATTTCTTAGGCTACAGGCACCCCTTTTCCTTGGCCTGTGGTGGTGAACGTTTATGACCGCCCGGCAAGTCGGAGGAATGACCCCTAAGGGGTCAATTTGAGGTGAGGCCCGTGTCAAATTCCACAACCCTTCCAGATACAACCGTCGGAACAGGAGAACCAACATCAAGTCGCGTGATTCTCACGTTGTTCTTTGTTGGCCTTTTGGGCCTCTATTCTTTGTTTGCAAATGTCTTCGGATGGGACAACCTTCCGTTGCTCGGGGAACTCGTTCCTTTGGTACAGAATTTGGGAGGTAGCGGAATCTGGTACTACTTGATCGGATTCCTCGTTGGTGTTGGTGCAATTGTAGCAACACTCGTGGGTGAGGTACTCGCAGAATGATGGAGGTGTGATGTATGGAAACTGTATTTATCACCGGCACTCTTCTGATTGCAACGCTCTTTTTCCTTTCTCAGACCCTAGCACGAGGTGCTGGGAACGTGGGCGGGGCGCTCCAGCAAATCGGGCTGTTTATTCTCAGAAAGAACCCTCCTGGCCTTGTCGACATCTTCGATGACAAAGACGGCAGTGGTTCACGCACATGGATGAACTTCGGAATGCTTTGGTTCGTCTTTGCAGGTATTCTTGGGTTTTTGGCCGCCTGGCATAACTACGACCCAAGGTCTCTCGATTCCCTGGCCAGCATTGGTTGGTCCTACGACGACGGTTCATCCCTTCGCGATGCTACACAGAGACTTCTTGGCTTGGCTCTTCTCTACGGTCTTGTTGGAGGAGGTCTCGTTGCAGTCTCTCGAAACGGAAACGGGCGTCTCGCCAGCGAAGCAAATGCCTCAATGGTGGCCTTGTTGTTGACGGTCGTTCTCATCGTGAGCGTTCTTCTTCCGTTCATTTTCGGTTTCCTTGATGTCGACACAGAATCTACCGCCATCTCTACTCTCCTGCTCAGTTTGGAATCGCTCGCTATCGGTTTGCTTCTTATTCCGGTGCTCATCAACGTCTTGATCACCACGTCTACTCGGGGAGAACAAGATTTGTCAACCAGCTCTTGGTTCCTCATTATGGCTCTTGTTTCCAAGATCTTCGCCATGATTTACATCTTCATCGGCGAAGTTGCAGACTCGACACAAACCGTTTGGCTTGGAGAGCGTGTCTCAAACGGTTGGGTTCCTCTTGCCCTGATGTTTTCAGTTGGCTACTATACCGTCCCTATGGCTGCTAAGCAACCCATCTGGTCTGGCTCGATGCGCTCAGCAAGCATGCTGCTGCTCTTTGTGACCATCCCGCCTTTCTTCATGACAAGCGCAGTAGGTGGCAACGTTTTGGTCAACTTCGGAGCCATTCTTCTCACCCTCGGATTGCTTCCTATCTTCGCAGCCTCTGTTAACATCATCATGACGGCAAATTCCGGAATGGATTCGGTGGTCAAGAACCCCGGTTCAATGGCTGGTTTGCTTGCCTTCGTCCTCCTACCGTTCTTCGCTATCGGTGGATATTTCACAGCAATGGACATCTTTGTCGGAACTGGAGAACTTGGAGCCATGGCGCACAGCGTTGATATGGGAATGATGTTCACCGTTGGTGGACTTCTCATCCTTTCCTCCGTGTTCAACAGTTACCCAATGGCGATTGGAAAACCACTCGCTACTCCATCAAGCGCTAACCTGGCTGTTTGGATGGTCCTTGTTGGTGGTGTGAGCTCTACCGTGACCTTCCTCGTTGGAGACTTCACAACCAATGCAATTGCAACCTCTGGCATCGAAGATGCTGTGGCCCCATCGGGTGGCTTCTTCCTCACTGGAGCGGCCATGTTTTACCTTCTTGGAATCGGAACAATTCTCGCAACCCTTGTGACCATACGAACCGGCATCTCCGCAACAGGTCGCTCGGTTTCCTCTGAAACCGTTTCAGATGTGAACACCTACACATTGGTAGCTGGATCATCAACCACCATCCGCACTCTCATCGGTCGCGGTGTTGGCGTTGATACGGAATTGGTTGTTAGCCAAACTGAAGATACAGAGGGTGGCTCCACCATCATTGCGGTCGATTCGTCACTCCACAACGACGAGATCACAGAGTTCCCTTCAAAGGCCCCCACAGAAGCCATGATTCAACTCGTACAGTACCTCGCCGACAGCGGACAATCCGTCTTTGACCTGTTCCGAAGTATGGATTTGGACGCTTCAGGAAAAGTCGACGAAAAAGAATTCCTCACTGCCCTTCAAGCAACAGAGATTGATGCTCTTTCCTCCGTTGATTCGGGAGAATTGATGGAGATTATGGACCTTGATGGGGATGGAGAACTCAACCTTCCTGAACTTGACATCGCCATCGCTCAAATCAAGCGAGACTACGACATCACTCCCTCGGCAGGCTCCGAGGAAGAATGAGGGTCTTCATCGGGCGGGATGACGGTGCGCATAGGCCTCGTTGGCAAACCGAATGTGGGAAAGTCTACGTTTTTTAGTGCAGCAACACTCGCTCAAGTTGATATTGCGAACTATCCGTTCTGTACCATCGACCCCAACGTAGGTGTGGCCTTCGTAGAAGCACGGCTTCCCTGCCCATGCAAGGATCTGCGAGAGAAATTGGAATCTGAAGGACGCCTCGAAGCCGCTACAGCAGATGACCCTCGACAAGGCAGTCTCTGCCAACCGAGAACAGGTTCGTGCGTAGGCCACCGTCGTTTTGTCCCCGTAGCCCTTGTGGATGTGGCTGGCCTTGTACCAGGGGCGAGTGAAGGAAGAGGACGAGGCAATGCCTTTCTGTCAGACCTGGCCAATTCGAACGTTCTGATTCAAGTCGTTGATGCGGCTGGAACCACCGACATAGAGGGGCAGTTTCAAGGGGGTGCTTCTTCCAAGGAGGATGCACTTCATGGACTGAGGCAAGAGATTGCGTTTCTTGAAGAAGAACTTGATGCGTGGATTGCTGGAATTCTCAACGAGGGCTGGACCCGCGGTGTCCGTCGAGTCCAAGCGGAGGGAGAGAAGGGCCTGGCATCCTTTATTCAAGAACGATTAAGCGGTTTAGGGGCTACAACTCAACTGGTTTCCCAGTGCATGCTGCAATTCCAACAAGAGCAACAACCTGAAGGGCAACCTTGGGATTGGAGTGAAGAAGTTCTCCGGACGTTGGCTGCGACGCTTCGACGGGGATTGTTCCCTATTGCTTACGCAGCGAACAAATGGGACATTGCTCCAGAAGGGGTGATCAACGACCTTTCTTCGTATTCGATTGAACCCTGTATGGCCGACGTTGAACTTGCGCTTCGTAGAGCAGCTCATGCCAATATTATCTCTTACCATCCCGGAGAGGCAACGTTTACCATCAACGATTCTTCCTCGTTGAATGAACCTCAAACCAAAGCCCTGGCTCACATGCTCGCTCGTATAGAATCGTCAAATGGGACTGGAGTTGCCCGTTTATTGGACCGAGTGTTGTTTGAACTTCTTGAACAGATCGTGGTGTATCCCGTACAGGATGAAACCCATTGGGTTGACGGTGATGGCAAAGTTTTGCCCGACGCCTTTGTGGTCTCATCAGGGATTCAAGCCAAGGCACTGGCTTACCACGTTCATACAGACTTAGGGGACGGTTTCATCCGGGGCGTTGACGGAAAAACACGACGAGTTGTTGGCGCAGACCACGAATTGTCCGATGGCGACGTCCTCAAGATTCACGCTAAATCGTGATTCAGTGGCCCTTAGGACGGTCGTAAGCTGGACTCAAGCGAGCCATATCTCCAGAATAACGTCCGCCGCGATAGATGAAGATGACCGGTGCGAGAAGGGTGAGGACAATCAACAGGCCGAGGAAAAAGAGCCCCCAGGGCTTGATGTCAGAGAGAGTGAATCCCCAAAGCGCCCACAGGAACGGAACATAAAGGAAGATACTGTAACGTCGTGCTACGGTAGAAAAACGGGCGTTAGCAAGCTGATTTTCAAAGAGAATAGGAACTTCTTCCTTGGTGACCAAGCCTTTGTCTAAACCGCATTGTGCACACACCTGCGCACGAGGTCCGTTCCCATGAATGAAAAATTCACGTGGGTAAGTGCTTCCACAATGTCGGCATGCTGGCATGGTGTTCCCTCAAGTTGTCCAACGGCAAGGGATTCTTCAACCATCCGATGGATTCAGAAGAAATTCTTGAATGATAGCCCGTCCTTCTGGTGAACCAATCGACTCTGGATGGAACTGGACGCCATGAATGGGGTGCAGGGGGTGACGCATAGCCATCACTAACTCCGTCCCCTCTTCCCGGGCGTTGATGATGAACGATTGACCGTCATGTTCGTTGACGATCAGAGAATTGTATCGGGTAAATGCTTCAGGCGACGTCGACGTTGCAAAGAGGCCCGTACCGTCGTGCTCAATACGAACAGGAACGCCATGAACAGGGCCACGTGGAGAGGGGAATACTTCCATTCCGTCTGCAAGAGCAAGTGCCTGGTGGCCCAGACAAACACCCAACACAGGCACCGTTAGTTGGCCTGCTATGGCATGATGAGCGAGCGCCATCGTTAATGGCGCATCATCAGGCGTGCCTGGGCCCGGGCCAAGAACGATGTGGGTCGGTTGAAGGCGGTCAAGAAGGTCAAAGAGCGAGGTGGGGTCTGACAACAATTCTGCCTTTTTGTTACGCCCAGCAAGGACGGTAACATCGTGTCCTGACTGAGCAATAGCGTCTGCAACATTGAGGGAAAATGAGTCCAAATTGTCGATGAAGAGTACGCCGCAAGCACTGTTGTTTTCGATACACTGTTGCAAGGTTTGAATCGAAGATAGAGTTCCAGTGGCGGTTTTTTGCTTTTCATGATCGAGGGGGTGAATCTCAAGTTCTCCTCGGGGGACAGGGCTTTTGTCGGCTTCCATCCAACCCGAAGCGATTCGCAATGCGGCACCTTTCCAAACCGCTTCTGAAACTTCCTTAGCTGCGTCTGAAGCAATGGTAATTCCTCCACCAGCCCCGATGCTTCCGTTCCACCCCGATGCGGTTCGATGCGCTTCAAGGGTTCGGATCAAGATGTTCCAAGATGAAGAACCGGTGTGAACATCCACCCAGCCGGCTGAACCGGTCCAAAACGAACGTGGATGCTGTTCGAGTTCATCGATCACAGCGCAAACCATCGTCCTGGGACACCCCGTGATTGACCCTCCCGGGAAGATGGACTGAAAGGCAGTTTTCCCATTATGGTCG
>JAQXEX010000077.1 GCA_029250625.1 Candidatus Poseidonia sp.
GAAGTTGACAACGCTGCACCTGTTACCTGTGACAACCCAGGACAGGACTCTGGCGCTGTTTGCTTGTTGGTGCCTTTCGAAGGTGATGGCGGCCAATTCTGGTCTGTTGGTGACGGTGTTACCATCCAAGAAAGCGGACAAGACCTTTGCGCTGCTTCGTGCACCATTGACGTGACCATCACGGACACCCGTGAAGGAACTGTCATTGACAACACCAACGACGTTCAAGCAGAAGCAGACCAAGCTTGAAGCTGGTCTAAGCCCTTAGGGCAACTGTAAGGACACTTTCCACGTTTGATCACAAACGTGAACATCGCCTCCTCGTTGACTTCGGTCGGCGAGGAGGCCTTTTTTAATTTTCAAATTCAGCAACCATTGTTTCTCTAACATCGGCGTGCTGCTGCCACATGTGCAAGGAACGCCCGCGGGCAGACGTGACCAGTGAACGCATGAGCAGTTCCATGCTTGAGAGCCATTGACCCAGTAGGGACAGCGGCCCGGATGTTTTCCCACTACGAGCACGCCACCATAATCCGAGCATGACGGCTTCCATAGCACAGAGGCCTATGTGGAGGGAGTTGGCGAGGGTAAAGGTGGCTGGCCATCCGTAAAGACCGATGAAACCCCAGCGCAACAACGCACTTATCGAGGCGATTCCAACTGCGAGTGGAGCGGTAATGTGAAAATGGAATTGGCGCTTCATGATTTTACTGAACGTTCCGTGACGACGTCCAGTGCCCTCCTTCCTCCTGCGAACGAGCAAGCGCTGAAGGCCTTGACCCCTTCTGATTTTTTGGCGTCGTTGTTCACTGGGAAGTTCCGGAGCGGCATCGTGGAAGACCGCTTGCTCGTCAACGACGACCCTCCACCCCTGACAGCGAATGGCTGTTGCTATTTGGGCATCATCGGCATTTGAGAGCGGATTGAGTTCATCAATGGGAAGTGCTTCCTGCCTCCACATCATGCACGAACCTTCCAAAAAAGGTGTACTGTCAATATAGGATTCTGTGATTCGCATCATTTCCCACATTGCCCGGTGGCCAAGTTCTTCGTTTCGGGCGTTCATTCGCTCGGGAAGGGCCCCTACTGCCCCGATCATCGGGTCAGAGAACCAATCCATCAAACGGCGTAGAACTCCACGGCCTAAGCGCGCATCAGCATCGGTCATGCAAACCAAAGAGGCACCGCCTTCTTCCTTGATGTGGTTCAGTGCCTGAATCACCGCAGCAGTCTTCCCTTCTCGCTGTTCCATGACCAGTACCTCTACCTTCTGAAAAGCATCGGGATGTTCGTCGAACCATGTTTTCGCTAAATCGACCGTCGCATCGTCCGATGCAGAGTCAATCAGCAGAAGGGAGCAGGATGCAGATTGTTTCGCTAAATCGTCCAGCTTTTGTTTGATGATGGTGGCTTCATTCCAGACGGGCAACAAAACAGTCAGAGGCAATTCTTCGTTCATGGGTTCAGGAACATGGGTTTGAGCATGTGCCTTTGTCCATTGATGCATGTTCCAACGGTGCAGCCCAAACGGAACGATGGCCGTCAGTAGTGCAACACCTTCTACGATGGCTGGTACGACGACCATGATGCTTTGAATCCCACTTTGCCCTTGATATCTCCCCTTCTTTATGGGTTCCTTCATGGCTTTTTGAGCCGTTAGGTCTTCATCCGATGACAAAGTGGGTAAACCATGCCTAAGGTCCTTCACATCGGTCCTTGCGATACGCCAGGTGGGATGGCGAACGTCATGCGCACGCTGGCTGAATACCCGCCTGAAGGGTGGGAGGCAGAACTTCTCTCTTCCCATACCGTTGGTTCACCGTGGGCGAAATGGAAGGCTTACAGGCGCGCCAGAAAGGAATTGATTCGACGCTGTCGTTCTGCTGAAGAGAGACCGGACGTCGTCCACCTTCATACTGCAGCAGATTGGTCGTGGCGAAGAAAACGTCGTTTCGCCCAGATGGCCCACAAGGCTGGAATTCCGAACATTGTTCACATTCACTCTGGGAAATTTGATTCTTGGTTGGGGACTCCAAATTCACGCCGTTGCAAAGCGATGTGCATTGATCTAAAGAAGCGTAAAAGCCATACCGTTGTGTTGAGTTCGTATTGGAGAAGTAAACTTGAAACATATCTAGGGAGAATTTCTGTGGTGAACAATCCTGTATCTCCTCATTTGCAACCCGGAGACTCTCAGGTAAATCACCCTCACATGCTCTTGATGGGGCGAAACGACCCAGTAAAAGGTCACCAATTTGCATCAAAAGTTTGTGAACAAGTTCGAGAGACGTTTCCAGAACTTCGGTTGACGATGACTGGGATTTCATCCACTTCTCACGATTGGATTTCGGCCGTAGGATGGGTCAGCGAGTCAAAAAAACTTGACCTTCTTCAAAGTGCAACGATTTTGATGCTCCCCTCTGCCTTTGAAGGGCAACCTCTAGTGGCTATCGAAGCACTTTCGTGCGGTTTACCTGTTTTGGCTTCTGACCGAGTACACGGCCTCCCTAGCGCAGTCAATGTCGCAGCGTTTCAGGATGTAGGAATGTGGGTGGACAAGGTGATTCAAATGCTAACTGAACTGCCAAATTCAGAACTTCTTCTTGAGCAAGCAAAGCCCTATTCAGCACCTTTGATTTCTGAAAAGTGGGGGTTGCTGTATGCATCAATACTTTTCCCGAATTGAGATGATTGCTTGTTCCAACGCATCAACAGTATGTGACCATGGAAGGTTTTTTTCAGCATATGCTCGGGCTTCAGCCCCCAGTACAGCCATCGTATCTTCATCCATATTTCCTAACCAATTCGTCCCTTCATGATGGAAATCATGCTGTTGCACGAGTTTCATCCATCCTAATTCCTGATGGTCATTAAACCGATGACCTGCATGATCAATACCCAGGACAAGCATTCCCGATGCAGCATATTCGCTTCTCTTTAATGGGCTTGCAAGTGTCCAAACATTGCGCTCCGGCATAGGAAGCAATCCAACATGGCATTGGGCCAGAATTTCAGCAAGCTTTTCTTGTTCAATTTCAGAATGAACTTCAAGGTCCTCGTTTTCTCGAGCCATTGTTTGGAGTTGTTTGAGACAATCGCCCGTTCCAATAAGCATCATACGTGATATAAAACCTGCATTTTTCATTTTTCGTAGAAGCATAGGAAGGGCAAGAACTCCACGATTTTTGTCAAGTTTACCATGATAAACAAATGTTCGAACAGGATACTTTTGCTTGCTATGAAATCGTTCGAGGTTAACCCCTGCTTGCAGGATGGTTATTGACGATTTACGAACTCCTATTTTTCTTTGGACAAACTGCTGATGCATTTTAGATACAACACAACCGTGACCATGCTCACTGTTTCGAACTTGTTTCCAACTTTTTTTCCATGAAGGCCATTGTAGGATGGCTAACAACCCCTTGTTTGCTGGCGGGCTTCGGTCAATCATCATCCAAGGAATCATGCGTTTTTTACAGAAAGGAACGAGTAGATTTGCAACCCTCCAGTCAATCATCACCACCGAATTGGAAGAAATATCAACGGTTTGAAACCACTTAACCATCTTCTTTCCGAGTGTTCTTGATTGAAAACCTCGTGGGGCATTGGAGATAATTCCTTGATGATTCCAAGGATATGATTCATGGGTTCCTTCTACATCAGGGTTTATTACCGTAACATTGTGGTTGCGGTTTGTAAGCTCCATGGCGATTGAGATTTGAGTGGTGGAGCACAGGTCATGCAGAGAACGCCCAGTAAACCAATAAATTTCCATTCATTTCACTCCGATAAGCGTAATCGTTCACCGACGAGTTCCTCTATTCCATCTTCAAATTCAACCGTTGGACGCCAACCGAGGGTTGCTTTAATTCTACTAATGTCCGCCATTGAATGGCGAATGTCACCGATTCGTTCTGGTCCATGAATCGGA
>JAQXEX010000078.1 GCA_029250625.1 Candidatus Poseidonia sp.
CAGGTAATCGTGTTCCGACCCAAACATAGCGGCCTGCCATGGAGTGCTACCGTCGTATGATTTTCCGATCATACCAACTGCACCGTTCGACCATGATTGTTCACCAAGCCAACGAACGGCTGCATCATTGCCGAGTTGTTCGGCATTCCCCATCAAATCCATGCAGTGGTTGGAGCGCCCTGTTCCTGAGACCGACACTTGTGCGAAAGCGTATCCGTGTGGGAGTATTTGGTCAATAATCATTTGACCAAGCCAAGTCCCTGGGACTTCAATGGTAGGCGTTTCAACACTTTGTTCCTGGAAATACGGGCCAAATTCAGCAATCACTGGGACCAACGTACCGTCCGGGACATTGGGTCTCCACACCGCGAGGCTAATGAGGCCATTTGGGGCGGCTCCACCTTCCTCGATCGGCAGGGTATATTCAACAAAATGGTGGGTTGAATTCCATTCGTTATCTGTGGATAATACGGAATATGGACCTGTTTCTATGGCTACACCAAAATCTCCTGATGTTTCAAATCCGAGGAGTCCCCTTTCCCAGACAGGGACTCGCCCGTTGTATGAAGGGTCTTCATCGACCAAACCATCCATGATGGTTTCAACAAACAAAGCGCCAGCGAACAAGAACGCAAGTGAAATGGCAATGGTTGCTCCGAATACCAAGTTAAACTCGCGCTTGACATTGACCGCCATCACGTCCACTACTTCTCCTTCCAGAAAACCGCCTCTAGGTTAGTGGAATCATTAGGGATTTTTGAGGTTGCCGTGTTTTGGATTAGACGAAGATGAGGAACAATGCTCAAAGACAACCAGTTAGACCCCTAACCATGGACTCGCAGTGGGACGCGCTTCGCAAGCACATTGGAGAAGGAATTCTCCGAGAACTCCCTTCGGTCAAAGCAGTAGACCACACCGTTGACCATGCGCCAGCGAGAAGACAAGTCCTTACCCCGAAAGAAAAGAAATTGGCGTTAAGAAATGCACTCAGGTATTTTGACAAATGCCACCACGAGGAGTTGGCTGAGGAATTTTTAGCAGAGTTGAACGGATTCGGCCGCATTGTCATGAACCGTTTTCGCCCTACGGAATACGAAATGGAAGCTCACCCCATCGATGCGTATCCCGCACAATGCCCAGAAGCCGCCTCAATTATGTTGATGATTCAGAACAACTTGGACCCTGCCGTTGCACAATTTCCACATGAACTCATCACCTACGGGGGTAACGGTTCAGTCTTCCAAAATTGGGCACAGTATCGCCTTGTGATGAAATATCTCTGCCAAATGACCCGAGAACAAACACTTGTCATGTATTCGGGTCATCCACTTGGCTTGTTTCCCTCATCCACCTCTGCCCCACGCGTCGTGGTCACTAACGGTATGGTGATTCCAAACCACTCTTCTCCAGATGAGTACGAGAAAATGAATGCCATGGGCGTGAGTCAGTACGGTCAAATGACAGCTGGATCGTACATGTACATTGGGCCGCAAGGTATTGTCCATGGTACAACGATCACACTCCTCAATGCAGCCAGAATGCATCTTGGTATCTCGGCTTCTGAAGGCCTCGGTGGAGTCACGTTCATCACAAGTGGTTTGGGAGGGATGTCAGGCGCTCAAGCAAAAGCAGCAACCATAGCAGGCGCTGCATGCATCGTTGCAGAAACAAATGAACATGCAGCAAGAAAGCGCCACTCACAAGGTTGGTTGACGGACGTCACGGATAGCATCGATGAGGCCATTGACTTGATGGTATCCGCTGCATCAAGGAAAGTACCGATTTCAATCGGTCTTGTTGGCAATATCGTTGAATTGTGGGAGCGGTGCATAGAGCGAGAGATACGAATCGACCTCGGCAGTGACCAGACCAGCCTCCATAATCCATTCCAAGGAGGATATTATCCCGCTGATTTCACGTATGAAGAAAGCACGAACATGCTTTCCGAGCGCCCTGAAGAATTCGTAAAGGAAGTCCAAAAAACCCTGAGACGCCACGCAAATGCCATCAATAAACTCAGTGAAAATGGGATGTACTTTTGGGATTATGGAAATGCATTCTTGCTGGAAGCATCACGGGCAGGAGCGGATGTATTGGACGATGAAGGCGGCTTCCGATATCCGTCCTATGTAGAAGACATCATGGGTCCAATTTGCTTTGATTATGGATTTGGACCCTATCGGTGGGTTTGTACCAGCGGAAAACCAGAAGATTTAGCCGTTACAGATTCCATCGCTGAAGAGGTCCTCAAAGAGATGTTAGAGGATGCACCCACTGACATACGTCAACAAATTGAGGATAACATTCGGTGGATACAACAGGCCGGTGCGAACCATCTGGTTGTCGGAAGTCAAGCTCGCATCCTCTACGCCGACGATGTTGGTCGGAGAAACATTGCGTTAGCCATGAATCGGGCAATCGCCGACGGGACAATTTCTGCCCCAATCGTACTTGGTCGGGACCACCACGATGTCTCGGGTACGGACAGTCCATATCGAGAGACTGCAAACATACGCGACGGTTCAATGTTTACAGCGGACATGGCCATTCAAAATGTCATTGGAGATTCGTTTAGAGGTGCTACTTGGGTCAGCATTCACAACGGTGGTGGCGTGGGATGGGGTGAAGTCATCAATGGAGGCTTTGGACTACTCTTGGACGGTACTAAGGATGCTGAAAAGAAATTGAATTCAATGCTTCACTGGGACGTCAATAACGGCGTTGCCCGCCGTGCTTGGGCACGCAATGACGGTGCTGAATTTGCAATCCAAAGAGCCATGGACATGGAACCTCTTTTGGAAGTAACTCTTCCAAATCACGCAGATGATGATTTAATCAATGGAATATTGGAGTGATTGTGGTGGAAGGACATACGGTTTTTGTTGATGGAGAAACTCTTTCTCCGAGTGAAGTGCTCATGGTTGCTCAAGGCAGGTCACAGGTCGAAGTTTCGCCGGATGCATGGCCAGGCATCCATGCGTCGCGGGCAGTCGTTGAGCGTATCGTTCAAAACGATGAAACCGTTTACGGCATTAACACAGGGTTCGGTGCCCTGGTTAATCAACGAATTTCCTCAGATGATTTAGCTCAATTACAGGTCAACCTCATTCGTTCTCATGCTACTGCACTCGGTCCGCTGATGACGGTCACAGAAGTAAGGGCAATGATGGTAATTCGTCTCAATTCCCTCTGCAAGGGCCATTCAGGAATCCAACCACATTGCATAGAACAGTTGGTACTCTTCTTGAATTCTAACATCCACCCAGCTGTACCACGTATCGGCAGTTTAGGTGCTAGCGGGGACTTAGCGCCGCTTTCTCATTTAGCACTCGCCCTTATTGGCGAGGGTGAGTTGATTCAAGATGATGGGACGTTGGCCTTAACCTCGGATGTACTGTTCACATTGGGGATTATGCCCGTTCAACTTACTGCCAAAGATGGTTTATCGTTAATCAATGGGACCAGCCAAATGGCTGCATACTCAACGCTTTCCCATCAACGACTGAAACACCTATTGCCCCTGGCCGACATGATACTATGCACATCAATGGAAGCGAGAAAATGCAGTGTGAGTCCATCAAACGAACTCGTACACAAAGCACGCCCTCACCCCGGGCAATCATTAGTTGCTCAACGTATTCGTACACTCCTCAACGGGTCCCCCATTGTAGGCAGTCATTCAGATTGCGACCGCGTGCAGGATGCCTATTCATTTCGTTGCGCCCCCCAAGTCCACGGTGCAGTCCTTGAGGCATTTCACCGGCTGGATGAAATGATCCATACGGAACTCAACAGTGCAACAGACAACCCTCTCATCTTCCCCACACCCGAACAACCTGGAGTTCACGAAGTTGTATCGCAAGGCAATTTCCATGGTGAGATATTGGCCCTAACGGCAGATTTCGTCAGTCTTGCACTGTTTGAGTTGGGTTCAATCAGTGAACGACGAATTGACCAGATGGTTGACCCTGCCCGAAGTGAACTTCCTGCATTCCTTGCTCAAAACTCAGGCCTTGAATCGGGCTTGATGATCGTACAGTACGTAGCAGGTGCTTCACTTGGTGAATTGCGAGGGCACGCATCACCTCGTACTGCCTTTTCCACATCGACATCAGCCGGCCAAGAAGACCATGTGAGCATGGGTGCTACCGCCACTTGGAACCTCTATCAAGCGACAGAGCGTCTTGCAGAGGTACTTGCGTGCGAAGCAATGGTTGCCTGTCAAGCCTTGGAATTTGAACCTCTCACGCCGGCTCCACACATATCTGGGTTTTACAAACTAGTGCGCACCATTATTCCGCCCTTGGAAGGTGACCGATCGACATCGAAAGAATTGCGAACGCTCTCAAGTACCTTACTTGAAGGCTCATGGTTGGCTCGACTCGAATCAGAATACGGCAGACTTCCTTCATGATAATTCATGAAGCATAGAACTGATTTCATCAAGCCCTGTCAATTGCATAATTCGAAACATCGTCACTTCAAAAGTCGACACATCTACCTTGGATTTGTGCGAACCCAATAAGCGAGCCAATTCTACAGCGGTTCGTATCTTTTCTTCAACTGACAAGTACAATTGATGGATGTTAGGGTCGTCATGAAGCGATAGAGCCGGTTCTAATTCGGATACGTCAAAACCCATTCGCTTCCATTGCAACATGCGTTTTGATAACTGATTCTTATTGAATCCAAGCGAGGGAAGGGTAGTGAGGTGGACCAACCATGGAACGCTACCACTGGGCTTGTATTCCTCAGAAATTGATTGCTCTTCAGCAGGAAGAATTGTTTCCGTTGAACTGGCCATTGGTTGAGGATGTTCAATGGCTGGTGCGAGCGACCGGATCCTTGCCCAATCAATGGCATCAAAAGAGAGCGCATCCATCGGGAACAACATTGTGTGGCCCGTATTGGCCGTTAGCGTTTCAATTCTTTGAAGCAGGTTCATGACTGAATTGATTCCTTCTTTTTGTACAATCCAGTTGAGCCCTTCAACAACGAAGATAGCGCTATTTTCGTGTTCTAAGAACGAGGCGAGAAGCCCATGTAAGGCTAGAGAAGTCGGTGGAACCGACTGCGGGGTGTCTTGTTCAGATAACCAATAGCAGTCATATTCATCCAACGACAAGTGCCGCAATAAAGTTCGCTGGGGCAATCTACTGATGCAGACTTTCTTACCTTCATGCCCCTCTGACAACCGCTCAACTTCGGAAAATAAATCATCGTGATTGGTTATTTCAATGGAGTACATTCCGGTCAACATCCCCTCACCTATTACAAGGCACAACCGAGGCGTCATAAGGAATTTTATCCCCGTTGGTAGGAAATTGCCGTGAATGATTATATCTATCCCCGTCGTCCCATCAATAGGTGGAATCATGAGCGATGATGAAAACGACTCTGTCAAGATGGCAGAATGTGGCGCATGCAGGACTGTTATTCCTCTCGATTCAAAAGAATGTCCAGAGTGTCAAACCAAATTCTCGGGAGTTTCAGAAGAAGCCCTCGGCGAATGCGGCGCATGCAATAAATTGGTCCCCCTTGATTCAACACGCTGCCCAGAATGCGGTGTTGTGTTCGTCGCGGATGATGTCGTGGATATTTTGAGAAAGTGGGTGAACGACACGGGCGTTAATATTCGTAAATTATTTGACCGGTTTGATGAAAATTCAGACGGCATGATTGACTCAGGAGAACTCAAGCGAGGCTTGCTGAGTCTCAATCTTGCTGATTTACCGTTGTCGCAAATAGAGCGCTTGATCCAAGAGATCGACAAGGACGAAAACGGTTTGATTGATCTTGACGAATTTGAGACGATCCTTACCGGCAACCATGACCATGCGACGGACGAACAAGAAGAATCAGATGAAGTCCATGTTGAGGTTGATATAGAAGAGGACAATGATTCGACCGATGACGTACCTGAAGAAGTTGAAGACATCAATGATGAAGAATTGGATGAAGAAGAGTCCAACGACGACGAATCCGATGAACTCACTGAGGAAGCCCTCTCAACAGAAGAGGAGTTGGATGAGGATGAAGACAACATTGAATCCGAAATGGATGAAGAAGATTTTGAGCTTGAGGATGAAGAAGTTGATCCGGAAATAAAGTCTCCACTTCATGTCCTCGCAGACATGATGGACGAACACGAAATATCTGCACAACGTCTGTTCAATGACCTCGATAAAGATGGAAATGGACAGATTTCCCTCACTGAACTCGTCACGGTGATCAATGAAAAGTACAGTGACATCATCAATATTGATGAAGTCGAAGCAATCATGAATAAAATGGACACTGACGGTGATGGGATGATTGACCTCATTGAATTCACAGAGTCCATGGAATCGGTGGAGGAAGAAGAAGAAGAGAAGAACTTCCCAACCCCTATGCAGCGACGGATGATGTCAAAATCATGGAACGACGCTGTTTGGCCACTGATCCATACAGGATTCGGGATATTGGTCGTACTCCTGTTGGTCAACGCACTCTTTGGACCCGTTGATGGAACTGGCGGCATGGTGGAATATTCGGCGAAGGACCCGTCTACAATTTTCAATGACGATAACAACGTTCGGATTACTGAAGGTATGGTTTATGCCTGTGATCCAGCCTACCAGAAGGGTGAATGCGCCAATTCTCTCACTCCATTCTCAGGTGAATCAAGTTCTATGCCTAAGGGATTCTATTTGGATGGAATCATCTTTACTGTCCTGGGGATAGCTGGATTACTTGGTAGCCTCATCACGCACCTTGCAGTTGTACCTTCCTGGAGAGCACGAGCGCGTGCAATGAAGGAAGTCAATGCGGACAAGGAAGACGCAGAACAAGACGATTCAGAAGATGAGGAGTCTGATACGGGCAATGACGATAATGAATCTGTCGAGGATGATGAATCGTATGACGAAGATGAATCGCACGAAGATGAATCGCACGAAGAGGACAATGATGACGATGAGGAAGACGATGCCATCGACATCGGTTCGCACGTGGGACTGACCTTTGACGACGAAGAAGTCTTCGGAACCATCATTGAATTTGATGACGAAGAAGGCACAGTAACCATCAAAGAAGACGGGACCGGCGACGAAGTCACTGGATATCAAGAAGACATGTTTGTCGAGTGATAACGAATGTCTCAAGACAATCTGGATCAATTTTTGGGCATTGCAGCATGTCCGGTATGCGGTTGTTTAGAACGAAAGGGTGCATACCGTTGCCCAGAATGTGGGACATTTCATGCTGGTTCAATCATGGAGGAACGAGAAGCTCCTCCGCCAATGCCGGATATTGATGAGGATCGGCCAGAGTTGGACCCTCGAAATTATTCCCTCGGACCTCATCAGGCAGGCCCTGAAGAATCGTTTGAACAATCAGAGGATGTCAAGGCATGGGACGGTGGAAGTAGTGATTTCATGTTTGATGATGATGACCAACCAATCAACATTGAACCCAAGACGGTTGACCATCCCGAGCCAGAACAACTGGGCGATGAAGATTAATCATCTCCTATCTCAAAGACAACTAATGTAAATGCATCAGCGTAAGCAAGCAATGTAAATTCATTGGTGGGCTCGGAGAGAATCGAACTCTCGATCTTTGCCATGTCAAGGCAACGTCATAAACCCCTAGACCACGAGCCCTAGGTAGATTGAGCCACCGTACTTCGGTATTAAACCAATTCGGTGGAGGCTTGAGAAAGGTCAGCTCACGATTTTGGAAATCTTACCCGTACATCCTGCCTGAGAGCATGTACCGGCCATACGCGTTCTGCCGTTCTTCATCTTGATGAGTTGACCGTCCTTAATTGGACCATAGGTTTTGCACTTCAAACAATATCCATCTACGCCTGACATGATGTTCATTTCTGTCCAAATCCACATTCAATTTGAACGCTTCGTCAACTTTTCAATTATTCATGGAATTTCAAGCCCCGAGGGTAGGTTTGGAGCGGGTTTTTTACGACTTTTTGGAAAATCCGTGTCACATGCTTCCGCTAAAAGGGACACTGCTAAGGATAATCCCGAATTTCAACATTGTGAAACAACGACGAATTTCCATACGTGTCGCATAACTCACATTATGCGACGCGAAGGGGGTCTCAAAATTGACATTTAGCTGGAATGATTCACCACGAACTCATCTGGGGACAGTTCGAATACCCCTACGAGGGGTGGGCCAAGCAAAAGTCCCTCAATCCCTCCGTCTTTGGGATCAAGTTTCGTTTGTATTTCTTTAGAAATTCGATTCCAGTCTTTTTGACTTTTGAAAACGGATTGGACAAGAAGCATGGTTCTATCCTCTGGACCTCTTCCAAGCCATGCAGCAACACAACCCGGTTGCCGACGTTTGTATTCTTGACGAGATTGCAACTTTCTTCGCAACTTAGCGTCTTTTCCTTTTGCCCCAGAACAAACTATTGTTTCAACCCAATACATGATAATCACTTAATCGCTTTTTGTTTGATATCTAATTTATTAAAAGACGCGTTAGAACTTAAACAGAATTCAATGGACGAGGACTTTCCCTTCAAGAACGGTTGAATGGAACGGAGTATGGC
This sequence comes from Candidatus Poseidonia sp., assembly GCA_029250625.1. Taxonomy (GTDB): domain Archaea; phylum Thermoplasmatota; class Poseidoniia; order Poseidoniales; family Poseidoniaceae; genus Poseidonia. The sequence goes on from JAQXEX010000078.1 coordinate 8,561, forward strand.
TCGGCTGCAAAGCCCACGATTCCCAATGCGGGCTATCGAGAACATTGAAGTTTGCAACCGCTCCAACCGATAGGCGACCGTGGAGGTTGCCGGATGGGTGGGGTGTTGAACGCGCAGCTTGTGCGGTCACGGCAAACAGTGCATCAAGAGGATTCATTCCACAGCGTTGTACCATAAGAGAGCCCATGAAGGGAAGACTCAATGTTTGACAATTCGGGTTGAAATCGGTAGCGAGGGTGAAATCAATCCCATGCTCAACCATGGCGTTCATGGATGGCCATGCATCGCCCATAGCATAGGGAGTTCCAGGCAAAAATCCTGTGATCACTCCTGCTTGTTGCATGTCAAGACGTGTATCCATCGGGGTGTGATACGAATGATCGGCCGTATCCACCTTGAGTTCTGCGGCAAGGTCACCCCCACCTCCGTTTGAAAATTCATCAATGTGCATCCTGAGCGAGAGTCCAGAGGCACGTGATTCCTTTAGCAACACCTCACTGTGTTCGACCGAAAACCAGCCGGGTTCGCAGAATACATCTGCCGAACGGGCCAACCCTTGTTCGGCAACAGCGGGCAATTGTTGACTCAATAATTCCTCAACGTATTCATCCATTGACAGATGAGACGGCGCATCATGAGCGCCAAGCCACGTGCAATCGGTGGTAGGAAGGTGTTGGATTTCTCCGAGCATGTGGCCGACTTCAATGAGTTTCAATTCTGTTTCTGTATCAAGTCCGTAGCCGCTTTTGACTTCCATATGTGTCGTTCCGCTACGTAATGCTGACCGCATTCTTGAGTATCCAAGGCGATATAATTCGTCCTTTGTGGTGGCTCTTGTTGCCGAGGTGGTATGGCTGATGCCCCCGCCCATCTGGGAGATTTCGGTGTATGTCTTTCCCTCTTGCCTCCAACGAACTTCTTGGGAACGGTCACCGGCCCATACAAGGTGTGAGTGAGAATCAATGAGTCCAGGGATGACTGCTTTTCCCCCAAGGGATTGTATGTTGAGGTCATCGAGAAGAATTGGTTCGTTTCCATAATAGGAATACTCCTCCCTTACCTCTTGTGAAGATTGGGTTTTTGCAATAAGGCCATCTTCTATAAGAATCGCCAACCCACCGGCACTTATTGATTCTTCAATAGGGGCGTTGCTGGGATGCGACATCGTAGTTTCGAAGTGAACCATTGGTCCAGCATCAACCAGTAACGTCGGCACAAACACCCCTAGGCAAAGAGGGTTGAAGAACAATGGCTTCTTGTTTGTATCATGTCAGGGTGGACGCTGGGCATTGAAACGACAGCCCACACCCTCTCATTTGGGCTGGTAAATGCAGAAGGGGAACCCTTTCCATCAGCCTCTGATACACTCCGTCCTGACCAAGGTGGAATACACCCGCGGGAAGCTGCAGATCATCACAAAGATGTGGCAGGACGTCTCTTTGGTCAAATTCTAGAACAACAATCTTTGAGCCCATCCGACATTACGTCCGTCTCATATTCACAAGGTCCGGGACTTGGCCCATGTCTTAGGGTCGGCGCTGCTATTGCAAGGGGAATCTCCACTCGTCTCAACGTTCCTCTTGTCGGGGTCAATCACTGTGTTGCTCACATCGAAATTGGACGCCAACAATGCGGTTGCAATGACCCGGTTTTGCTGTATGTTTCGGGAGGAAATACACAAGTTATCGCCAGATTGAACGGTCGGTATCGCGTCTTAGGTGAGACATTGGACATTGGTATTGGGAACATGTTGGATAAATTCGCCCGTGCTCAGGGCATACCATTCCCAGGCGGCCCAGTGATTGAACAAAAAGCCAACGAATATCTCAAAAACAACCCTAATCCATCCATGGAGGGATTGCGTCTTCCATATGCTGTTCGTGGAATGGACCTCGCGTTTTCGGGTTTGATGACTGCCGCTCAACGACTCATTGAGAACGGGGCTTCGTTGGAATCCGTATGCTGGTCATTGCAGGAGCACGCTTTTGCAGCATGTGTTGAAGTGGCAGAACGCGCAATGGCACACACAGGCAAACGAGAACTTCTTCTTGGGGGCGGTGTTGCTTGCAATGAACGAATTCGCACGATGTGTGACGAGATGGCAACGGACAGAGATGGAACCTCACATGCCCCACCCAAGATGTATTGCATTGACAACGGGACGATGATTGCCCGACTCGGTTGGCTTGAAGCAACGAAAAGAACAACACAACTCAGCGAGAGCGCAATCGATCAATATCTTCGTACAGACCAGACGCCAATTGTTTGGCCGTAATGCGATTTCAATCCATACGGTTTTAACAGGTGGAGTCCGGCCAATGGTTGGGGGAATCGCACATTAACCGCAGGCCACGTCGCAACGAACCGTTCAATCCATTCGCAAAAGATGCTTCTCAGCAGCATCAGAAGCGCAGGAGTGAACAAGCGCGACAGCCTGCCCGACGCCCCGAAGCTGCCCCTGAACCCGTCGCCAAACCGGTAGACATCAAGGCTGACCTTGAACGGAAGCAGCGGGAAGCCAAGCAAAAACTCGTACAGAAGGGCGATGTTTCCGCTCCAGTAGTCAAACCTGCGGCCATCCAAGCGGCTCCTCAGAAGCAACAACCGAAATCATCACTCAATCAATCAAGAGAAGAGCGACTCGCTGACATGCGACGCAAATCAGAGGAATTGAAGAAAGCCGGAGCTGCCCTCAAAGCAGACACGACAGCCGTTCCAGCCGCCACTGAAGTATTGGAGCGACAGGAGCCACAAGCAAGCGAAATCGCCTCTGCAAGTACCGTTCAAATCCAAGCACAACCCGCTGCTGCTGAACCAGCGACTCGCGTAAAAAATGTGTTCCGGAAAATCGAAACAAAGGTTGCGATTCCAACGAACGACCGACGCCGTGGAAAGCGACGTTTTGACAAGAAAGGCGGCGGAAGACAAAAGCAAGAACGAAAACTCAACCGGCAAAAATACTTGGAATACAAGTATGCAGCCAAGGACATATTGGACAATCCAAATGTCCCAGAAGAACACCGCTCAAATGTCCTTGGACAGGTTTGGGCAAAAGGTGAACGCATTGGTATTGAAGAATCCGTTGCCTTCATTGAACAAAAAGAACTCGAATTGATTCTGCCATCAGATGTGGCGCTTAAATTACGAGACCTCGTCAAGAGAATGACAACCAAGAGATGATACCATGTCCGATAATACAGTAAAAGAAAATTCAGTTGCTAGCGTACACTACACAGGGACACTTCCCGATTCAGGCGAAGTATTCGATTCAAGCGAGGGTCGTGACCCTTTGACATTCCTTGTTGGCCACCGACAAATGATCCCTGGATTTGAAGAAGAAATGATGGGCGCTACGGTCGGAGAGCGAAGGGAATTCACACTCACGCCAGAACGAGCGTATGGCGACAGAGATGATGAAGCCGTTTTGCAAATTCCACGAGAAAATTTTGCTCCGTTGGAAGAAGAAGCAAAACTTGAGGTCGGTATGCAACTTGTGGCTCAAATGCCCCACGGCCCCTCTCCTTTTACCATCGTTGAATTGACAGAAGAAATTGTAACCGGTGATTTCAACCATGCATTGGCTGGCAAATCACTCACCTTTTCAGTAGAGGTTGTTGAACTCCGGGATGCATCTGAAGAAGAACTCGCCCATGGCCACGTCCATGGACCTGGCGGACACCACCACTGAATTTCAAGCGAGGCTTGATGAAGTCCCTGTCTCGTGAAGGTATCATGGCCCCTCTGCGAAAGGACAGTTGGAAGACCCTTAGCGGCATTGAACTGCCACTCACCGGAGTCCCCAGTGGTCCGTTTACCTTACCGGATGCGGGTTCTCCACCGTACACGAGAGGAATCCATTCAACAATGTACAGGTCTCGCTTATGGACCATGCGACAGTATGCTGGATTCTCCAGTGCTGCTGAGACCAATAAACGGTTCAAATTGCTCCTTGAAAGAGGACAAATGGGTCTATCAGTTGCTTTTGACTTACCGACTCAACTTGGCCTTGATGCCGATGATGAACTTTCGTATGGAGAGGTCGGCAAGGTAGGAGTATCGATTTCATCAGTAGAGGATATGATCGCACTTTTTGACGGCATCCCATTGAATAAAGTCAGTACTTCGATGACCATCAACGCTCCTGCAATGGTACTGTTGGCCATGTATGTGGTTGCCGGTGAAGAACAAGGAGCTGGAATGAATGAACTGAGAGGAACGATCCAAAATGATATTCTCAAAGAATACATCGCTCGCGGCACATATGTGTTCCCACCTGAGCCGAGCATGCGATTGATTACTGACATCTTCCAATACTGTTCAACCAACATCCAACGATGGAACACGATTTCCATTTCGGGCTACCATATACGCGAGGCAGGATCAACTGCGGACCAGGAGTTGGGATTCACAATCGCTAATGCACTTGCGTATGTTGATGCAGCCCTAAAGACGGGGATGGACATAGATGACTTCGCCCCACAATTATCCTTTTTCTTCAATTGCCATAATGACTTCTTTGAAGAAGCCGCTAAATTCAGAGCGGCGAGAAAACTGTGGTACGATTTGATGCAGGAACGGTATTCGCCCAAACATCCGAAGTCTTCCATGTTACGATTCCATACACAAGTCGCTGGAGTGAGCCTAACTGCACAGCAACCCCTCAACAATGTTGCTCGAGTCACCATACAAGCATTAGCTGCTGTTCTTGGAGGAACCCAAAGTTTGCACACCAATTCGTACGATGAAGCCCTTGGTTTACCTACAGAAACTTCCGCAACCGTCGCACTTCGAACCCAACAAATCATTGCGGAAGAATCAGGAGTCGCCGACGTGGTTGACCCTCTGGGTGGTTCTTGGTACGTTGAATCGCTTACCGAAACCATCTATCAGCGGGCAAAGAATCTAATCGAGATTATTGAGGCCAAAGGTGGAGCAATGGCTGCAATTGAACAAGGCTGGCAGCAACAAGAAATCCACCAATCCGCCTACCAACACATGAACGAAATTGAATCCAATCAACGGCTCATCGTAGGAGTTAACCACGGAGTCATGGAAGAGCAATCCACCTTCCCTGCCCAGAAACTTAACCCGAAAATCGGTGAAGAGCAAGTCGCACGTCTTGAATCACTTAGGGCCGGTCGCAATCAAAGCAATGTTGATGAATTGCTGGAGAAAATTAGTCGTGCTGCTTCCGAAGGAGACAATTTGTTCCCCTATGTCATCGAAGCTGTAAGAGCCCGAGCAACTCTTGGTGAAATAATGGGCGTTTTGAAGGATGAATTCGGGACGTATATGGCGCCCAGTGGATTTTGAGGTGTAAGCATGGATTTTGGACCAATTAGAATTGACCACATTGGAATTGCAGCACATCATCTCGAAGAGTCCAGCACCTTTTGGAGGCTGCTTGGATTGACCGAAGGAAATCAAGATGAAACGGTTGGGGACCAGGGTGTTACCACTCGATTTTTCACCACATCTGGATTGAACGAGATTGATGATTCCCCCGCTAAGGTAGAATTGCTTGAACCCACAGGAGATGACACCCCCATTGGACGGTTTTTGCACAAGCGTGGCCCAGGCATTCAACAATTGTGTTTCAGTGTTGGAAACCTCACAGGATTGTTATCTTATCTCAAAGAGAACGGTGTTCGATTGATTGATGAAACACCCCGTGCAGGTGCTGGTGGGCATCTCATCGCCTTTGTTCATCCTGCATCAACCGGTGGAGTTTTGGTTGAACTGAGCCAACGTAATTCATAAGACTGAATGACAATACCTATAATCGGTCTTTTTTATCAACGGTGTGATGAGGACCTGTATTGACCTGCTTTTGGCTCTGCCCCATATTGACGCACCGAGAATGAAGGGGGAAGTGAATTACCTTGCGGGTCGGCTTGAACAACTGCGACTTCAGCGCTCCATCAGCAACGAAGCGTATCTTGATGCCGGTGCGGTTCAAGGAGCCATCGAAATGATAGCGAACATGGTTGATATGGGCGTCCCACAAATCGAGGTCCAAGGCCAATTGCGAGAGCAGTTGGACCGAGCACAACGACTTGAATCCAAACACCCAGGCCTGAATTGGGCTGTTGAATCTGGCCGTGCGAGTTGAAGTTTGAATGGGTGTTGAACTCTTACGAGTTGAAGGTGTGACAAAATCTTTTGGACACATTGAGGCTCTTGCTGATGTTAGTTTAAGCATCAACGAAGGTGAGATTGTTGGTCTCGTTGGATCCAATGGAGCGGGAAAAACGACCTTGTTGAGATTATTGGCCGGTGTTTACACACCTACCGATGGTAAGGTCGTGTTGTCTGATGGAAGCAAGGTTGAAGACGCCCGTCATCGACTTGGCGTTGTACCTGAATCAACTGGACTCTATTCACGATTAACGGCATGGGAGAACATTCGTTATCACAGCAGACTGTACGGCACACCCGATGAAGAATCATGGAATCGGACCTTGTTTTTTGCAGACCGGTTGGACATAAAAGAATCACTTGGCCGACACACCAAGGGATTTTCAAGGGGAATGCGCCAAAAAACCGCTTTACTGAGGGCTCTCGCTCATGCCCCGGATATACTCCTCCTTGACGAGCCAACCGCTGGCCTTGATGTCACCAGTGCGCGAACGGTCCGTTCCCTTGTTCAACAACTTGGGGAAACAGGCGGGACCGTCGTGTATTCCACGCATCAATTGGCAGAAGCAGAAGCCGTTTGCAGCAGGATCATCATCATACATAACGGAGAAGTTCGCGCCGACGGAACACCTTCCGGGCTGTTAGAGCAAACATCCACGGCCAATCTTGAGGAAGCCTACGTCTCACTTACCACCGACAAGGCGAGGACTCGAGTTGTCACCGATAAGCCACTGTCCAAACTCGCCAAATGGTGGCAGAAATTATCAACGCCAAAGACACCTGGAGGTGATGAAAGTGAGTAGTTCAATCCGTAGAATCACAACGATTTCTAAGAAGGAACTGGTCGAGTTCGCAAGAGATTGGAGGACCATATTCGCCTTGCTGATCATTCCCCTTCTCATGTTCCCTCTGTTGTTCATCATATTCCCCCTGCTTCTTGCTTCGGAAGCGGCAGAATTGGATGCCATTGAAGTCAACGTCGTGATTCAAAGCAATGATTTCCCAAGTGACCTTGCTGAACAATTGAACGGCTCTGGTATTGAATTAAACTACGAGCCGTTGGTAATGGAGAGCAATCTTTCATCCCCTCTTGAAGACGGTGACCGTTTGAGGAATGGGAGTATTGATGCTGTCCTCAGAATGAAGGAAAATGGTTCGGTTTGGGATTATGCTCTCCTCTACATGTCAACCTCTGAGCGCAGTCAAGAAGCTCGAACACGAGCGTTGACCGTGCTGTTTGATTGGGAAGAAAATGAAACCGAACGAAGACTTGTAGATGCAGGGTTGGACCCCGATGAAACATTGCGCCCGCTCAAATGGGACGGGGAAATTAGCAACAGTGACGTAGCAACAAGCGGTGAACAAGCAGGCATGGTATTGTCGCTGTTCATACCTTTAGTTCTGTCAGTGTGGACCTTCTCATCTGCCATTCAACCGTCGATTGATATGACGGCAGGTGAACGTGAACGGGGTACATTAGAAGCCTTACTTGGACTCCCGTGTTCAAGAAATGAACTCCTGTTTGGAAAATGGCTTGCTGTAGCGACCATTACAGGAATCGGAGTGTTGTTACAGCTGGTTGGGCTGTTGTTCGCCATAGGTTATCTGGCGACGACAGATTTCCTGACCGTTCCTACACTATCGGTAGGTTCGATCGTATTCATAGGAATTGCAGTTCTCCTCTTCGCCATCATGGTTGTAGCGTTCGAACTCGCTTTAGCCATGCGCGCACACAGCGTAAAAGAAGCAGGTTCAATTTTAGGGCCAGCATTACTGCTTATTCTCTTCCCAGCGCTTTTTACACAGGTTATCAATTTGGACGGAATTGAAACATTTTGGTTCTCGATTCCTGTAGTAAACGTCCTTCTCGCATTAAGGGAACTGCTCATGGACCGATTTGTGGTTGAACATATTGTGACATGGATCGTGAGTTCAGGTGTGTACGCAATGGCTGCAGCACTCTATGCTGCCCGCCAGTTCAAGCGAGAAGATATTGTTACGAGTCTGTCTTAAGCGCCAAATGCGATCAAGGATTCACGAACGATCTTGACGATTAAGTCAACCTCTTCCGTCGTAATGGCGAAGTGAGGGGTGAAACGGAGGGCATTTTCACCACCGTGAATGACGCCCAGTCCTCGTTTCCTGCACCATGGCTCTACAGCATCCATCCCAACGACAGGGAACTTCGATGGCTCAAGTTCAGCGCTGCACAACAAACCAGTACCCTGGACCTTTGTAATGACCTCAGGAAATTCCTTCTGAAGGAGGGTGAATTTTTCTACAAATTCCGTCCCTCGATCACATATGTTCGCACGCAATTCAGGGGTGATGTTGTCAAGTACTGCTACAGCTGTTTCCAATGCCCGTGGGTTGGTTGTCATTGTGTTCCCGTAAATCCCAGTGCGATAGAGGTCTGCAGCCCTCTTGTTCATCCCAAGTACGGACAAGGGATATTGTCCAGCATTCATTGCTTTGGACCATGTTTCCAAATCGGGTGCTTCACAATCTTGGAAACCTCGGTAGTCTACGACCGACAAGGTCCCTTGTCCACGAATTCCTGCTTGAATGGAGTCGACAAGCAGCATTGAGCCGTGTTCAAGAGTGAGCCTTCTTGCTTCATCATAGAATTCTCGGTCAACGCATTGCCCTGGGTTTCCTTCACCTTGAACGGGCTCAATGGCCATCAGTTCAATGAACACATTTTCTGCCTCAGCCTTAGCAAATACGGCTTGCAGTGAAGGAATGTCGTTGGCTGGTGTTAGGATGAGATTATCCCTGTCTTGGAAACTTGCAAGATATTGGTCATACTTTCCCTTGCATGAATGAGAAATCTGGGCTGGTCGGTCAGTACGTCCGTGGAACCCTTGTTCAATGGCCAACATTTTGATGGTTGCACCCTCGTGTTGGCCGCCCTTACCCGTCATGAGCATGGCGTTGACATCTGCGATACGAAGACTTACAGTGACAGATTCGGAACCACTGTTCATGCAAATGAATTTGTCAAACGGGCAGTGGCCTCGGGTGTGGCCAAGTTCCGTTCGAAGTCTTTGCTCCAGACGCTTTTGCGAAAAAGAAGGAGTCATTACGTTCGCCATGACCCAATTGTCAGACATTGCATCAATGATTTCACTTGGCCCGTGCCCGCTTCCAAGCATTCCGTAGCCACCGTTATCGTGAACAACTGCTCCGTGAGAAGTGACGATCCAAGGTCCACGGGCTGCCAGAGCAACGTATGGGTTGACGGTGGCCGGATTGTAAAAATTCACAAATCCGCTTTGAAGGTCTGTAATCAAGTCAAGTTCCGCCCGTGCGATGTAGCCCGAGCCAAATTCTTTTTCGATGCCGTGAAGGGCTGCATGGGCATCTTCAATCGCTTGTGCTAATTTATCGTCTCGTTCTAAGAAGAACAAAAGTTCTGCGTCCTCCAAACCTGTAGTAATGGCTTTGCCGACTTTACTACGCATCTCATGAAGAAGTTCGATGGACTTGGATGTAGTCATGGCTTCCATAGAAACCTGTCAGCGAAGCCCTTCTTTGAACATTCGCCCTTAATTTTTAAGTTTAAAGCGACTATAATACCAGGGTATTACTGCAGGAATACTATACGAATACTTATACAGTGCAAATCGTTCCCCCAAATTGTGCCCAAGATATCGTTAGATATGCCAAGAGAACTGGTTGAGGATTTGAAGCAACACATAGGCGAGGATAAGAAATTCGTCAGTCTCGCTGACGCAGTTCGCTCGGCATGCCGTAAACTACTGGACCAATTGGATGAAATCGATAGGCGCCAAGGAAGATGAGGTGACTACATGACCACAAAAGATGAAGCCATGAAGGCAGTCAAGACGCTACTTTCGTACATCGAAGGAGAAGGCAAAAGTGACCGAGAAGGTTTGATGAACACTCCCAAGCGTGTTGTTGAATCTTGGGATGAGATCTTTGCAGGATATACAATGGATGCTGGAGAATTACTTGATGCAACGTTCAACGCTGAAGGATACGAAGGTATCGTGTTACTGCGAAACATTGAATTCACATCAACATGTGAACATCACTTGCAACCCTTTAACGGAAGGGCACACATTGCATACATTCCAGTTGAACGGATTGTTGGGATCAGCAAACTCGCTCGGATTTTAGAACTCCATGCACGACGTCTGCAAAATCAGGAACGCATTACAAAAGGGATTGCAGATGATTTGGAACGGGAATTGAAACCCTTGGGCTCAGCTGTAATCCTTGAGGCGGCCCACGGATGCATGCAATGCAGGGGTGTTGCTAAACAACAAGCAATCATGACAACATCAGCCATGAACGGCGTATTTTTTGAGCGCAGTGAAGCAAGGAATGAATTGATGAAACTCATTCAACAACCACCATTGTGAGCGATTAACATGGAGAACAATCATTGTGGGATTGCAGGATCAACGTCTGTTGACAATCCTAGCGACCTCGCAACATCATACAACATCGTGGAAATATTTCACTCAGTTCAAGGTGAAGGATTTAGAGCTGGAATTCCCCATGTGTTCATTCGATTTGGTCTCTGCAACCTCAGGTGTGAATGGTGCGATACCAATTTTGACGAATTCACTGAAATGACAGCCCTTGACATCTTGGCTGAGGTGATGAAGTACTCTACCACGAACGTGATCTTCACTGGTGGTGAACCCATGCTGAATGACCTTTGGCCGTTAAACCGACTGTTGAAAGCCAGGGGATATCACCTATCAGTGGAATCAAATGGCACGGTTGAAATCCCTGAGGGCCTGTTGGATTGGATTTGTATTTCTCCAAAAGACCAGATGTATCCAAATTCAGTCCTACGGCAAAGAAGCGGTGATGAACTCAAATGCGTATATGTTGGCCAACCGTTGGACATGTATGACGATCTTAAAACAGGGTTTAATCACCATTTCTTGCAACCGTGTTACCATGAGGAAAACAGCGTGGAGTGGAACGGACAAAATTTCGCCCAAACTGAAGAAGTTGTCAAAAACAATCCAGAGTGGAGACTCTCACTTCAAACTCACAAGTGGATGGGAATCTTGTAGGTGATGGTATGACGCATCAAAATGCAGTAATGGCCTTAAGCGGCGGCATGGATTCTTCGTCTTTGTTGCTCCATCTTGTTCAACAAGGATTTGAGGTGACGTGTCTTTCCTTTGACTACGGGCAGAAACATCGAATAGAATTGGACCGAGCAACGTCCCTTGTTGAATATCTTGATGGACAAGGGCATAAGGTCCACCATCGAATTGTAGACCTCAAAAGTGCCTTTGGTTTGTTCCAAAGTGACCTTCTTGTGAGTGGGGGTTCGGTTCCCGAGGGCCATTATGAGGAAGAATCAATGAAAGCCACGGTCGTACCAAACCGAAATGCGATCTTCTCATCGCTACTTTACGGAACCGCTCTATCCCTCAGTGAAGCAACTGGTAACAAATCAGTTGTTGCTCTCGGCGTTCACAGTGGGGACCATGCCATCTATCCTGATTGCAGGCCGGAATTTTACAATGCATTAGGCCACGCCTTTGAAATTGGAAATTGGGGCAGTGAAGCCGTTCGTTTCTATTTACCATATGTGGATTCAGACAAAGCAGGCATCCTCATGGATGCTGAAGTGGCCATCAAGACCCTAAGTTTAGATTTTGACGAAGTGTTTTCTCGCACCATCACTTCTTATTCGCCCGATGCCGATGGGAGAAGCAGTGGTCGTACGGGTTCGGATGTTGAACGTATATTGGCTTTCCACTCACTTGGCCGTAAGGACCCTATTGAATACGTTGACCGTTGGGATGTTGTTCTTGAGCATGCACTTGAAACGGAGAACATCCACAAAGAAGCAGAATACAAGGAACGACTCACGGCCATCCAATTCCATGTCACCCGTGAATCGGGAACAGAACGCGCATTTACTGGACAATATTACGATGAGAAGAGGGCCGGTGACTACTTCTGTATCTGTTGTGACAAGTTGCTGTTCACATCATCAATGAAATTCGATTCAGGATGCGGCTGGCCTTCATTCCATACCGAGCACCATGACGCAGGAATTGTACGAATTGAGGACCGAACACACGGCATGCTCCGAATTGAAGTTCGGTGCGAACAATGCGACGCCCATCTTGGCCATGTGTTTCCAGACGGTCCGCGACAGCACGGAGGGGAACGCTATTGCATCAATTCAGCATCATTGAAATTTGACGAGGAGGATGAACCATGACGACAACCATTCGAAGATATATTGAGACAGACACGGGGCATCGCGTTCCGAATCACAAGTCAAAATGCAAACATATGCACGGGCACCGGTATCGCTTTGAGGCTGAAATTGAAGGTGACGTAGTGACACAACGAGGCGTATCAGACGAAGGGATGCTCATGGATTTTTCAGACATAAGTCACTTACTTACAGTGCACATTCACGATGTTATCGACCATGCCTTTGTTGTTTACGAAGGAGACGAAGCAGCAAAGGCTGCATGTAAGCTCATGGGAGACGACCATCGGACCGTTGTTGTATCGTTTATTCCAACGGCAGAAAACCTAGCACGGTGGGCGTTTGAAACACTTGAACCCCATATTAAGACTACATACGGCAATCAATTGCGATTGGTAGCCATGCATTGCCGGGAAACTCCCAAAAGCGTAGCATCGTGGCGAATTTGATCACTCAATTTTGCGCCTTCTTTTGTTGAGCCATTCTGGTTTATCATTTGCATACTGCAGTGCAGTTGTTCCGTCAACCAAACCACCAATAATTCTCGTTGCCTCATCTTCCGTTGGCGTGCTACGTAGCAATGTTCGCTTCAATGTTTGATGCACGGAATCTTTTCTTTCGCCCTTGCCCGGAAGTTCATTCGCAAACTGTTCAATGGAATCTACAAGTGTGGCTCTCAGCGGAGGAGAAATATGACGCTCCAGCGGGACAATATCCGGTAAACCATCATCTCGACCTTGGGTTGTGATTACACGGTGCCTTTGTATTTCGTAGAGGAGAGCATTGACTGCATGGCTTAGATTGGCAATCGGATAGCCTTCCCAGGTAGGTAGGGTTACGAATGCGTCACAGGCGGACAAATCCTCTGTCGACAATCCTTTGCCTTCTTCTCCAAACACTAGGCCGACGTTCATGGCTGTCCCTTCCAATCGCTCAACCATTTCCCACGGATACATGAAATGGCGAAAGAGTGTCTTCGCACCGATTTCTCGTTTCCCTGAAGTCCCCAATATCAATGAGCAATCATGGGTTGCGTCTTTCAAATCATCATGGACAGTTGCTTGCTCTAACACTCGCTTGGAATGTTTTGCCCTCGCTCTTGTTTCCCCATCATCCTTGTCGCATTTAGGATTAACAAGTCGTAAGTCGTCAAATCCGTAGTTAAGCATGGTTCTGCATATCGCACCAAGATTGCCCGGGTGACTAACCCCCACCAGTATTACCGAAATTGAGAATGTGCCCGTGGGGAGTGGGATATCCATGCGCTCCCCCATTCAATCACTCCCGTTTTGATTGTTGAGGTAATTTGCAATCCATCTTGGATCACAGATTTGGTAAAGAAAGAAAAGGTAACCGCCTTCTTCACGATCGTCCATCACAAGAGAGCGCTTGCGAACATTGTGTTGATGCTTTAGATGAAGAATCAGGGATTCCAGCTCTTCGCGGTCTTCACTGTGAACGCTTACAGGCATTCGGTCCCATTTAACTCGGACCGGCAAGCAAATCACCGCATCAATCGGTACGGCGTTGTCGGTATCGTGTCACGTACCCTGCAATCCAGTTGCGGAGTTTCTTTGACTCAACATCGGTCAGTTGTGAGACAACCACTTTGTTGTGGTCGAAGTCATTGGTGAATTTTTCACCGTGCTCTTCGCACAAACGGATGGCTCGGATTTTGATGAAACTTGGTCGAATATTTCCCATTGTGATCACTCCTTCATTAGTTTGACTTCTACTGGGATTCCAGGTTCATCGTGACGGGTCACGAGAAGACGGATTTTACGAGGAGGGTTTTCAATACCTCGCTTCCAGATGTGTTCATTGACTTCTGGGTCAATGTAGAGTTCTTCTTCCTCGGTCACCTTGAGATGTTGGATGACTTGTTCGCGGATGATTTGCATTGCTCGTGGAGCACGCTTGTATCGGGTAATGTTCCATGCGTTCCTCAAAGGAACGATCAGTTCGGATTCGTTAGGTCTTGCCATAATAATCACCTCATCGTTGGAGCTTACTTCGTCTCCAGTGGTGTCGCTTTGCGTGCGATACCGTATTTCGGTCGGTCTTTAGCATGACCCAAACTGGGACACGTCGGTTCTGTTTTCCTGCCTTCAAGAGGCGTATTTTTTTTGCTGCTGGCTTATTCTTTGACATATCGAGCACCTTCTCAGATTCTTCGGATGGACGCATTATTGCGGCTCTTGGATTGCGACGAGAGCATTTGCTTCAGGGAAGCGTCGCTCATTGGTTGAGTGAGTTGTCCGGATTGATACATGGATGCAATGGACGTTTTGATGGCGGTTGCCCGAGCAGGGTCGACCAATGCAATTCGTGCGAGACGAGAACGTGCATCTGGTGTCATGGCCAACCGTAGTGTAGAGTCAATTTGGGCAGCCGTTTGAGCTGCTTCATGTGCCTTTTCTTCAGCCTCAATTTGTGAAACTGCTTGTTGCTGGGCTTGTTCTTGAAGGGCTTTGAGGCGTTGAGCACGAATGGCGGACAACTCGTCGTCCTGTGCAGATACCATAGCGCTCAATCCTCTCACTCCGATCAGTATTTGTTAAGACCAGGATACTGCTCATCAGCTGCAGCACGCATTGAATGGGCGATATTGTCGACCAACTTCTGGCCAGCTGCTGTGATTTGACGACCAGCATACAACTGGACCGGCTCATCTCCACCAACGACCTTAGTAGGGACTTTTTCTACCAAGCCAGCGTCTTCAAGTTGTTGAAGCGCTGTTCGAATAATGTGACGGGATGCAACGCCGGGTGTGTTGGGCATTACTCCGTTGTCCTTCTTTCCGCCGAAGGCTTGTGCAAGATGAGTCACTCCAACGGGACCGTTGCGGGCGACCTTGCGAAGAATAGCCGCTGTTCGTAGGAACCACCAGTTGTCTTGGGTTGGTGGGCGCTCACGGTCAACGGCGGTTTTGACGTATTCAGACCAATCAGGGGGTGAAATGGCGTCTTGTTCAGCCATTGCATCGGCCAAAGCAGGCATAAGAATGTCAGCGGGAATATCATACACGGTCGTCATAACGAAACACCAAGCAACTTGGCGACCGCCCGCCCCTATATGAAAAGAACGGGTCAAGCATGCAGTGAAACATAGCACAACACCTCATTCACGGCAAGCCATACAAGCCTTGATGAAGGCCCTTCGGGTGGGGAAGAGTGATGAAGAAGGCTTTGGCTCAAAATCCTAACTTGCTTAGGACCCTCATTGGCTTGTCCCTGACCTTGATATTTCTCCTTTCATATGCCGTTTACGGAGCCACAGTGTCCCCGTCCGCTTACATTTACAACACCGAAGCGACGGTCACGAATGCCGACAGTTTGCAAGCGTCAAGTGACATTGACAGAATTTACGACGATGATTCAAACACGACAACATGGGCTTGGAGCGTCCCTGCAAACGGGCAAAATCTGACATGGGTTAACGTCACTGCCGCCGAGTTATCCGATGGTTCAGTTTTGAAAGTCATGAACGGTGCTAAATTGTACAGTCATCCGCTACTTGGAGCGACCTACACTCTTGAAAATCCATTGGAAGAAGAATTTTCTTGCCTGGAACTTTGTTTCCATAACGTCACCCACGAACGTATTTCTGAAGACGGCGAAGATATTTCCTTCTTCGGACTCACTTCGGTTGATCCTGCTCGTCGGTCAAACGGGTCAGTATTTGCCAAAAACCTTGACGGAGCATGGGCCGAAGCCAATGAGAGCGTCAATTATTTCCATTCACCTTCATTGATTCGAATCGAAGTTACTGAACTTGGCAACCGTACCACACAACCCTTCATCGCGATTGAAACTGTGAACGAAGAACTTCGAGAAGTGAAAGTTTTCTCCGTTGACGCAGCAACAGAATTCGTGTGGGCGTTGGCCGCCGTAGTCGGATGCTTTTCCATCGTACTCGTCCCATCATTCACTGTCTATTTCGCTGCACAAGCAAAGGAAAAGCGAGATGAAGCGAAGCTTATGCTCGCCAAAAACAAGGTCCAAATGGACACAAACGACGCTTCTGAATGAGAAATTCTTCTCTCCACTGCTCTCATATAGATTAAGGGTATGTCATCAAGATGACCCGCATGCGAATAAGACGCGTACTTTTTTTTGCGACCATTTTACTGTTGTCAACTACAGGTCCCGCTTTGACGGAACTGTCCTCGAATGCTGTTGCCCACAGCGGACGTAGCCAGACCGGGGTTGATGTTGGAGTAACTGAACTTTCCATCAAATACACCAGCAGTACGGATGAAGGTAAATACAAGATGTTTTCATCAAATCATCCGATTTTAGGCTTCAATCGTCCAGCTGCTCTGTTTGTCATCGACGGAATGGTCAACGTATCCTCGACATTGACAGTCGACGTAGAAAATTTCGGTAGCGCAGCATCAGGCGTCATTGACATAACCGTTACGTTGAATCACAATGAGTACGAATTCTTTGAATTGAACAACACGACGAAGCAAATGTCTTCGCTCAATGCAGGGCAATCAAACAGCATTACCATCCAACTGTCACCGAGTTATGCAGGCAATCATACACTGGTCGTCACAGCAACCTCCACCATAGCGGATGACGTACCGTCAAACGATATGAAATCTCAACCGTTTACCGTAGGATATCGATATTTCAACTGTGATTCACTCAGTACATGGAGCAAAGGTAACGAATGGGGCATGAGTACAGATACATCGATCTCAAAGGGGTCAAGTTGTCATGTGGGGAAAGGCTCCACATCATCCTACAGCAACAGCATGACCACCTCGCTCATTTCACCGCAAATGGACATGTCGGACGCTGTCAATAATCCACTACGAACAAACGGCTTTTCATTCTTCTACACGGGAAGCGCTGCGCCAAATGATGTCTTGAAAATATCCGCAAAGACTGCCTTTGGGGGATGGACTGAAATTACCAGAATCTCAAATACAATCGACGGTTCTTTCCTAGATGGAGTCAACTGGCAGACATTTTCGTTTTCAAATAAGGGGGCAGCCTCACCACTCATCCCTATGGATTCATCGTTTTTCCACTCTACGACGCAGGTTAAATTTGAATTCACTTCGGATTCTTCGGGTTCAGATATTGGGTATTGGATCGACGACATCGTATTCGTCTACGACCAAAGGGTTCGACAGAACGAATACCAAGTTTCCGCCCGTGGCATCGCCACTAACGGGGCTACACCAGGAAATTGGGGGAGCATTAACCTTGAAATCGTCAATGAGGGCAACATTTCAGAGACGTTCGTCCCGACTTTACTTGGCCTCCCATCAGGATGGCATGCATACTACTCAAGATTGTCCGGCACCAGTTTTGACCCTACACAAGGCCTCACAGTAACTCCGGGTGCGCCGATTGAATTCCAAATCATGCTCCAGCCTCACGAGAATACAACCATTGGCCTCCATCAAATGTCAGTGGAAGTATTGTCCCAACAATACAGTTCAATCCGTACAACATTGCCCGTGCAATTTTTGGTACAGGCAGACCGCATACCGATTGTCACACCCCCTGCGGTTCGTCCAAGTTGCCCTCCAGCGTATTCTTGCATGTTTGAAATTGATTTGGACAATGTTGGTGATGCAACTGACGTTTTTGACTTGAGTTATGACTTGACCTCACTCCCCACTGGGTGGGATGTGGGCTTCAAGTGGTCCCAACCTACATCGCTTCAAATTCGTCCTAATGAGCCGACATCTGCTATGATGACCATGACGGTACCTCAAGGAGCCGCCCCCGACACTGTTGTCTCTTTTGACTTCACAATGAGGGCCCAAAATGACACGACAAAATCGGTTACAGTACCGATTGATATTTCGGCATCAATGGTAAGCGACGCTGCAGTGGATTTGGTAGAATCAATGAAAGTAGAGCGTATGTACGTGGACGCTGGTGACGAGGTCAAACTAACGTATAACGTGTGGAATAATGCTACACGACAAGACATCTTTGACATCAGTTTCCTTGTTGAAGACCAAGGGCAGTGGATCGTTGAACAACCGACCGGGCCACCCGCTGTTCTAAATTCAGGGGGCAGTATGACCTTTGATGTTTACATCACTGTGCCTGATAATGCTCAGGCTGATGACCGTGGCCCACGGCTCATACCCGTACTGGAATCACAGCGAAGTCTCATGACGATGCAGGGTCCGGAATTTGACGCATTTCGGGTAACCACCACCGAAAATGTCGGCATCGAAGTTGTTGAAACTCCGCTCAAACTAACACCAAGTCAACCGAATTCTGCTACGTTTGTAATATCGAATCATGGGAACGGCGACACCGAGGTCGTTGTAGACCTTGTTGACCTCCCTTCCACCTGGGATTGGTGGATGGTGATTGATGGCGAAAACCATACGGGACCCATCAGCCTATCCGTATCCTATGATTTGGAGCACACCGAGGAGATTCAGATATGGCTGCTTCTACCCATGGAAGAAACCGCAGGCGAACGGCACACCGTAAGCATTAGTGTTCAACCAACGAGTGGAAATGAGGACACGAACGCCTCCAACAATGTGGTTGCATTCACAGCAGTAACCGACGCAGTTCATTCACCGGTTTTGAAGAAGCTTTCAGGAAGCACTTCTACGATATCCGGAGGCGTCTTTTCAGTACAGGCTTCTTTAGAGAATCAAGGAAATGCGCGGGATGATAATTTACGTTTGAAAACCACAATGTATTCCACACCTGCACTGAATGACACCAAGATGTTCCTCAACATCGACGGTGGATCCCGTACTGTTGACGGGGTAATACCGTTAACCCTTCAGCCAGGCCAACTTATCAATTTGAGCATAGACGTAATGGTTCCCATTAATTCAAGTCTAAACACAAGGTTCGTAGTGTTGTTTGAGGTCTTGGGCTCTGTCGATTCAAACGGGTTCCCAGTCACCTTATCCGTTGAACATCTCATTATTCTTGACCAAAAGCGCTCCATTGAAGCAATCTTTGTTCGCGAGGCTCCAGGTGTCATTACCGATGGAACTGGCGCCAATGTTTGGGCCAACCATACATCGACATCAACGTTCAATGAGACCATGATACTGACTGCGGCTGGCCCCAAAGGATGGCAGATCTCGTGCAACAAGATTTTGATTCCTGAAGAAGGGCTTGAATTCTCTTCAATGCCGGGCCATATCAATCCACAATCGTCCCAATCAATGTGTGAGGTTTTACGATTGAGTGGAAGTTTAAACGGCGACGTAACGTTCTCGCTGACAAGCGCTGATGGACACCATCAATTCACAAAAACGATTACCCTGGAGTACGAGGCGAGGGGTGAAGAACAAGTATATTCCAACGCTCAAATTCTCATAGGCGGGTCAAGCGGTTTACTCTTCATCGTTGGCCTTCTGTTCTTGATCCGTGGAAGACGTACGGACGATGAGGTCGTGGAAGAGATGCAACACGAAAAGGAAGTCGTGGTACTCAATGGACCGCCGGTATCCGGGCCTCCGGTGAGCGATGTTGGAACTGCACCCATAAATGAGCACCCACAACACAACGAACCCCGCCCATACACAGCACCAACACCTCAATCGGCCGCACCACCAATACCTGATTCTGGCCTGCCGCCGGGTTGGACAGATGAACAATGGACGTACTACGGACAACAATACCTTGATGGAACCCTTTAGAGACGCACCAACATGACAGCCTATCCTCCTGCATGGTATGGGCTGTGGTTCATGGTAGCCATCTGCGGCGTTGTGACATGGTACCTGCGGAATTTCACGGAAAGGTACCAAAGCACACGCATCTCGGCGCTTTTGGGTACGGTCTCCATGCTGACATTAGTAGCTTGGACTTGGAGTGATTTTTGAGGTGAAGTCATGAGTGAACTTGCAGGTATTGAAACGCACCCCCTTGCTCAGCAGTATCCCTGCCGCGTCCCAGTTTGGTGGGGTCGCCATGGGTCTGTAGAACAAGACTCAGAACTGATTGGCGTAAGTGGGCGGTTGGTCACGCTAAGGATTGCTAAGAATTTCAAACGCTATGAGCGATGGTTGGCAAAAATATTGAGGGCGCCAAAAGAACTTCGCAGGCCATTGGACCGAATGAACAGTGTTCTGTGGGAACTGTGTGATGGTTCAAGAACCTTTGAAGCAATTTGTATTGAAATGGACCATTTGTTCAAAGAGGAAATAGCACCCGTCATATCTCGCACTGCCGTTGCATTGGCCCTCTTTCAACAGCATAATATCCTCTTGATCTTGGAGGAACCACTCTCCGGCCGGTGGAGCGTCGGACCCGGGACAACACCCGAACATCAGGAACTCTCACCTTTGGATGATGACCACCCGTATGACACTGATTTACTCGTTGGAGAACAGGCTTGAGTATTCAGGGATTGCCGCCAATAATTCAATTGGTCGAGCGATAATGACGTGAGTTCCTGCATCAACAACGGGACGTTGCATGTGTTGAGGGTGGATTGAAAGAAAGGTTGCGATTTCGTCAAGGGTTGCTGACGACGTGAGTTCAACGTCCTGACTCATTCGTACGAATTCAATCGGTTCATGCGTTGAACGCGATATCAAATCATGGATTGCATGAGCAGATCGTGGGTTGTTTTGGTAATCAATGACTTCGAATGGCGTGGATTGTTCCGTCATGAATTGAAGCGCTTGTCTTGACTTACTGCAACGATTGAAGTGGTAGAGGTCCATGTTGAGAATCCGCTGGTCATACCTTATGAGGTTGATTGCGGTTCCCAAACCAGACGAATCCCGATTCCATCACTGGTTTTTGATTCAAGGGAAGATGAACGGGCTGTAGATCGTGTAGAATCGCTTTCTGTAAACCATGAACCGCCCCGAGTCACGCGTCGTTTCGAAGATGCATGCCGATGGGGGCTCTGGGTTCTGGGTGTGTTGTAATTGGGATCCCATTGGTCAGCGCACCATTCCGCTACAAGGCCATTCATGTCAAAAATACCCCATGGATTTGGTTTTTTCAAACCAACTTCCTTGGTTGTGCTACCCGCATTACCTGCATGCCATCCATAATCGTTGAGTTCTACATCACGCTGACCAAACCACCATCGACCATTCGTACCGCAACGAGCAGAATACTCCCATTCTGCTTCTGAAGGCAGGCGCCAAATCCCAATCATGCCCAAACGCTCTGAATTCCCGTCCCGTTCGTTCATACGTGCCAAAAATTCTACGGCATCATGGTATGAAATCGATTCAACGGGTCGAAGACCTGAACTCCAACCTTCTTGGAATTTTGAGGGATTTGAACCCATCAAATCCACCCATTGAGCTTGTGTAATGACCCGTTCGCCAAGGAAAAACGGTTCGGTGATTGAAACGTCATGAGCCGGAGATTCATTTCTTGCCCCAACGCCAGTAGAATCTCCAAGGGTAAATTCGCCCGGCTCAATGAGGCGGTAAACACCCCCCCAAGAGTCTGTAAATGCCGGTCGTTCACCTTCCATGATAATCCTCTCAAGATTGAAGTTTCTTTGAGGTGGACAATACCGATTCTACCAAGGCTTCAAGACGACCCTGTAGGGATTCGTCGGAGAGTTCTCCTTCTTCGTTGAAGGCTTCTTTGACATGGCCAATGGCGAGTTGTTCGGGTACAGGCCATGCATGCAACCAGCGCAAAGAAATTCTCATGTGGTTCAGGGTATTTGCGTTGGTAACTCCACCAAGAGTGGACATCAATCCAAACACTTTTCCACCAACATGCTTGTCATACATCCAATCAAATGTATTTTTCATGACCCCTGACATGGTGCCATGGTACTCTGGAGATGCCACGAGAAACGCATCGGTCTCGACCAAGAGGCTTTGAAACTCTTGAACCGTTGGATGACTCCAGCACCCCTCCTCGCCAACAAAGGGCAAAGGTTTCTCATTAAGGTCCCAAAAGACAATTTCTGCCCCTTTTGATTCGGCAACTTTCAACGCTTCGCTTACGAGCATTCCCGATTTTGATGTACTGCGGTATTCCCCAGCGAGTCCGAGAACTTTCAACCCATTGTATGACATAACCTTCGCAGTAAGGCATAGTCTTTCAATGTAAGGATAATTGTCTGCTCGGAAAGAAGCAACCCTTATGCGGAGTATTGGTTTGGTTGTAATCCGGTGAAACCGTGACTGACCAAGAAGCATCGGAGAAAATGCACGATGTTTCTGAGGAGGACGACCTTGCTGATGCCGTTCTGTCTTCTGTAGAAGACGCCATTATGGCGGTCGAAAATGACGAGCAGCCCGATGAAGGTGCCGTTCAAAAGCCAGTCAAAAAGCCAAGCAATATCATTCCGGAAATCGACGACATTGAGGACCCTGAAGAAATGGTTCAGATTCTTCTTACCGTAGGCGAAGAACGTTCTCGTAACGACGACATCAAAGGGGCTTTAGCTGCATTCAACAAAGCCATCGCTCTTGACCCATCATGCGACATGGCGTGGTTCAACCGAGGTGTTTTGTTGGAAGCCCAACAAGATGCTAGAGGGGCTCGACAATCGTTCCAAATATGTTTAGATTTGAACGAGCGACATGCGCCCGCCACGGCGAATATGGCCATCTTATTGGAGCGCATTGGTGACCTTGAAGGGGCATTTGACATGGCTCAGAAGGCGCTGGAATTCTTCCCCGGACATCCTGCATTGGTTGAACTCAGTCAGCGGTCCAAGGACAGTGGTCTCTCCGTACCCATGGAAGTCATGGAGCCATCGGTAGAAATCAAGCAAGAATTCGACATGGAGACAGTTGAGGCCATTGCCGAGAAAGCCGGTATTGAAAACCCGGAAGAGTTGCTTCAAGAAGCAGTACACCACGACCATGATGAGGACGATCAACTCTCTGTTGAAGAATTGGAAAGTGCTGCAGACGTCATCGTTGCCCAGCAAGAAGTTGTCAAAGAAGTACTTCCAGTTCAACCGGCCACACCGGTTGTTCCTGAACCGGTTGTTGAAGAACAAGAATTGAACATTGAACATCTTGTTGAGGAAGCCACAGAGATGCTCAAGGCTGGTGATGCAAAAGGGGCTCTTAGCCATCTCAAACCCCACTTGAAGACCATAGGTGCCCGCCATCCAGGCGCATGGAGAATTGCAGGTGGCGCAATGGCTCGAATGGACCTCGATAACCATGCCATCGCCGCCATGACCCATTCACAAAATCTTGAACCAAACCACGCACCAGGTTGGTTCAATCTTGGCTCAGTCCAGCAACGGTCAAATCTACTCAGCGATGCCATGAATTCCTACAAGAGGGCGCTGGAAGCAGACCAAAACTACGTGAAAGCGGCTGAGAAATTGAACATGTTATCGAAGGAACATGGGTTCATTGAGACCTTCCTTGAGAGTTCACGCAACTTGTTATCCATGGAGCCAAATCATCCAATTAAGGAGGAATTTGTCGACATGCTCATCCAATTAGCAGTTGGGGAAAATGAAGTGTTGGACCAAGTTACAGGCCTACCACCAACACTCCCCGCAGGTCCCGAAATGGCCCGAGAGGCCTTGACCCACATGACGGAAGAACCCAGTGCACGACGGGCACACGCCTTGTCCCTTAACCTCCAACACGGAGACTCGGTTCTGGTTTGGAAAGCTCTCATCCAAAAAGACAGCCAAAACGGTTCCAACTGGAGAGGGCTCGCCCGTGCTCTTGAGCAAGCCGGTGACCTTGAAACTGCACAAAAGTGTCATGCTAAAGCAAACGGACTTGATGGAATCGTAGAACAGCCCGCTGCAGTCAATGTACCTGCACCAGAGCCGGCATCAGTAACGCCACAACCCGAACCGGTGCAACCTCTTGCACCCGTTGAGCCTGCTCCGATTGAAGAAAAAACATACGCTGCATTACCGCTGCAAATGACTCCAGTACAAACTGTAGTTGAACCGGTTCAACAACCTACTGCTGCTAATGAGCTCCTCATGACACCCCGTGAGCCTCAAATCACCCCTCAACCTGTTCAGCAAAATCAACAAGTGGACCTCGCCAAAGCTGCTTTGGATGCAACGACCGCTGCGGCTCAAAACATACCACAAAGCACCACATCAAATGCAATTTCTAACCAAGACGTAGCATGGTTTAACCAAGGAGTCCAACTCATCGATGATGGAAAATACCGAGAAGCGTTATCTTGCTTCGACAAAGCACTTCCAAATTTCGCAGGTGACGATGCTATGATCATCCGAATCCTCAACAATCGTGGCAATGCATACTATTTCCTTGAAGAATATCCCAAGTGCGTTGAATCATACCACCAAGCCATGCTCATACGGCCAACAGAAGTACGTGGAGAAACGCTCTACAATATGGGAACCGCCTACGCAGAAATGGAGCGGTACAATGACGCCGTCAAGTGCTTCCAACAAGCGATTCCTCGTGGACTTGATATCGCTGCTACAAAAAGAGCAAAGGACCAAATTAGACGGTGCAATATTTTGCAAAAAGCAGTGGATAAGAAACGCAAAAAACGCTGATTGGGTTCACTGTAAATTTCCCAACTCTATACCTCAGAACGTGGTCAACTTCAAAAACGACCACCGCTTGGCATTATCATGGACTGTGGAACTTGCGATTCAGCATCACCTGTTATGATGGTAAAACCAGAAGAGGTTGAGGTCAATCTGACAATGACCGAAAAGGCTGTTGCAATGCTAGAAGACGCCTTTGGAGACGACCGTAGCCACGCTCTTCTCGTTGGTGTACTCAGCGGTGGTTGCTCGGGATACATGTACGATTTACAAATCGTAGAATCAACAGAACAAGCCGTCCAAGAGTTGGACATCAGCGGGTTCCGTGTGCTTGTTCCATCTGCCTCAAGCCATCTCCTTGACGGTATTGAAATTGATTACGTCGACCGCCTCATGGGCGGCGGATTCAAAATAAACAATCCAAATGCAGAATCTTCCTGTGGCTGTGGCGAATCCTTTTCCTGAGGAAAAAGCATGGGCCTTTACCGGTGCAAATCATCAGTCTTACTCCTTGGTGGAGAACATCTTCTTGAATTCCTCGATGGCTTGTCCACTAACCATGTTAATGGCCCCTGCACGTCGCCATTTACAAACGGTAATGCCAAAATCATTGACGTATGTGACATACTGCCCGTTGGTGATCGAGTCGTCTTGGTTGGGTATGACGAGTACAAAGACCAGCTCGTAGCCCATCTTATGAGCCGTATTCTCGGAAGAAACATATCGATTACTGATGTATCCCATCTCAACGATGTGTTCATTGGGACTGAACCCGATCATGTTCCTGAAGGGGCAACAGTTCATCACAGTGCATTGGGTTGGATGATGGTGATATCAAAGAGTCTCAACTATGCAGCAACATGGAATCAAGAGCAATGGGATGAGCATCGAGTGATGAATGAAATTCCTTTCCATGGACACGAAATATCTCCAAAGGTCCATCCATTTTCATGTGGCCTAGAAGAACTGGTTCACCCTAACAAAGGATGCTATATCGGGCAAGAAGTACTCACCCGAATGCGAAGCAGAGGTAAATCGGGTAAGGTCATGCTGAGGAAACTCAACCCAGTAGAAGGTTCGACAACAACGGGACAAACGCACAGCTTGTGCATAGAACGTGTTCAGTAGCCCAGAATATCTTTGAGTTGGCCCTTGTAGAAGTTCCCTGAGCCTTGCAGTGAAGTCATTTCTTCTTCGGTAAGGTCCAGTTCAAAAATTCGTTCAACTCCAGACGCTCCAATGATGCAAGGAACGCCGATGTAGACGTTGTCCAATCCGTATTCACCCGTCATCAAACAGGATGCAGGAATCAATCGCTTGCGGTCATTGAGCACCGACTCAGCCATGACTGCTGCTGCTGAACCTGGTGCGTAGAACGCTGAGCCTCGTTCAAGAAGTTTGACGATTTCTCCACCACCGCCTGCAGTTCGCTTGCTGATGGCTTCAATTCGGTCTTCAGACATGAGTTGAGTGATTGGTATTCCACCAACGGTCGTGTATCGCGGAAGTGGAACCATGGTGTCTCCGTGTCCTCCAAGGACCATAGGTGAAACATCTTCTTCAGCACAACCAAGTTCTAGAGCAATAAAGTGGGCCATACGGGCGCTGTCAAGAACACCGGCTTGACCGATGACGCGTTCTGCAGGGAATCCAGTGACTTTTTGCATGTGATAGGTCATCAAATCAAGTGGATTCGTAACAACGATAACAACACTGTCCGGTGCATGATTCTTGATGCCTTCTCCGACTTGAGATACGATGTCGGCATTTTTCCCGATGAGATCCTCTCTAGTCATGCCGGGTTGTCGTGGGAAGCCGGATGTAACAACGACGACATCAGCACCCGATATGTCGTTGTAATCTGCTGTACCAGTGATACGACCATCATAATTGAGAACATTTGCATTTTGAGACATGTCAAGGGCCTTTCCTTTTGCAAACCCTTCGTAAATGTCCAACAGGACAATGTCTGCAACTTTCATCTGGGCAAGTACAAATGCACATGTTGCTCCGACGTTCCCTGCTCCAATTACTGCAATTTTTCTACGACCTGCTACCATGGTTTCACCGCTCAATTAGAACCAGCGGTTTTCAGTCCATAAGGACAATGGTGGCATCAATTGGAAGTAATTTTGGAAAAGGTGAGACTGAAAGGAATTTTTTCATTTTCCGCCATCACGCCTTCATAGGTTCCAAGCGACTTATCTAAAAACCCCCTTTCAGTGGGAAAGTCATCACTCACCATGATGGTGGCTGATATCCATGAGGTAATGGTATGAAACTTGGTGTCCCAAAAGAACCTGAAGGCGAAACTCGCGTTGGAATTGTACCCTCCAGTATGAAAAAACTGGCCAAGGCCGGTTTTGAAGTTCTGATTGAGAAAGGAGCTGGAATCTCAGCAAATTACAACGATGCAGATTACGAAGCGGCTGGCGCAACCCTTGCGAGTCGAGACGATGTGCTGGCATGTGAAAACATCGTATGCATTCGCTTCCCAGGTATTGAAGGAATCACAGCAGGAACCAACCTCGCTTGTGTTTCCGACCCCTTTCGCAATCCCGAATATGTCAAAGCGTGCATGGAAGCCAACATCACCCTTCTTTCAATGGACATGATTCCACGCCGACTTTCCAGGGCGCAATCGATGGACGTCAATTCAAGCCAAGACAACCTTGCAGGATACAAAGCAGTCCTCCTTGGGGCAGCACATGTCCCTCGTGGAATCCCGATGATGACAACATCAGCGGGAACAATTCGTCCGGCAAAGGTCGTCATAATGGGCAGCGGAGTCGCAGGTCTGCAAGCAATTGCTACCGCTAAGCGCCTCGGTGCTGTCGTATATGCATCCGATGTCCGCAAATCCGCCGCAGAGCAAATTGAATCCGTTGGCGGCCGTTTCATTGAAGTTGATGGAATGGACGACTTTGAAGACGAATCTGGATATGCAAAACCCTTGACGCCTGAATTTATTCAGAAAGTCAACGATACGGTTTGTGGCGTTGCTGCAGACGCAGAT
>JAQXEX010000079.1 GCA_029250625.1 Candidatus Poseidonia sp.
CAAACGGCGACCGGCATTTTTCCTTCTGGCCCTAGGGCTGCTGCGTGATCGGCAGCGTGCTTGTGAATCTGCCAGTGAAGGCCGAGCTCCTTTGGTCCAAACACTTGGGCTCTGTACATGCCTAAGTTGTGTTCACCCGTCTTTGGGTCTTTGGTGACGACCAGAGGGAGCGTGACGAAATGCCCTCCGTCCATGGGCCATGTCTTGGGTATGGGCAAGGCTGTGAGGTCAAGAGGGAGCCGGACGCGTTGGCTCGCTCCCTTTCTCTTCTTCTTTGGAGGCATTGCGAAGGCGTCTCTTGCGAGCGGGAGCGCGGTCCACGGTCGCTTGGTCATGGCGCCGATGTCAGGTTTCATCATGGCAACCATACGGTCTCCGATTGAGGTCTCGTGCTTAGCCCCGAGCGCTCGTAGGGTACGGTCGTGGGAGCCAAAGAGGTTCATGGCCAGAGGCATGGGCGATATCGTTCCGTTGGCGAGTCGTGGTTGTTCAAACACCACTGCAGGGCCATTGTTTTTGACCAAAAGGTCGGCGATGGCTCCGGCTTCGTAGACTACGTCGACGGGGCGATCAATGCGAATTAACTCTCCTCGGTCTTCGAGGTGGGTCATCCAACGCTTGAGGGTTCTCCATGCCACAAACCCGCCTGGTCGTTCTTGCCTTTGAACCTCCGTATTCACGCTAATGGTGCTGATGGAGGTTGTGCGGCCTCCGTTGGAAGCAACCGTTTTCTTCATGTGCCTCCCGCTCTCTCTCACACACAGAGGGGTCAGATGAGGACGTGTGACGTGGTCGTAATTGGCGCTGGTCCAGGGGGCGGTTCAGCTGCCTTACACGCTGCGAGAGCTGGGCTTTCCACTTTGATTTTAGAGGCTGACCCTGAGGTCGGCACTCCTGTTCATTGCGGCGAATGTCTCTCGGAGTTAGCGGTGCAAAACCTTGGCCTTGAACTGCCCGACCATGTCAAGGCATTGGACGTCAAAGGCATACGAGTAATTTTCCCGGACGGTACTGAAAAGCTCCTCACCGAGCAAGGTTACGTGCTGGAAAAGCACCTTTTTGAGCGCTGGTTGTGCGATGAGGCCAGCAAACAAGGGGCTGAACTCCTCCTTCAACATCGGGTGACTTCAATGGAGAGAGTTTACAATAGCGAAAATCAATTTGTCAATTGGAAACTTGACGGAAAAGGAGACGAGTTCCCAATCGAATGCCGAGCTGTTATTGACGGTTCAGGAGTCTCAGGCGCAGCATCAAAACTCTTGGACATGGGCGGAGAAGTGGAAGTTATCGCAGGATTCCAATACGAGATGCTCGATGTCCCCAACGACGGGTATCTTGATTTCTACCTCTGGCCAAAGTACTCTCCCCACGGCTACGTTTGGATGATTCCCAAAGAAGGTGGACGGGCCAATGTTGGGCTGGTTACCACCGACAAAAAAGGTGCCATCAAGTACCTCAACTCGTTCATAGAAGATACCTATCTTGCCGACAAACCGACTGCAAATCCTCCGTGGAGGGCTGAGGGTATCAAAATCCGTCCGTTTGGAGGAACCATTCCAATATCCGGGCCGCGTACAACGACGGTAGGCGATGGAATCCTTCTGGTTGGAGATGCTGCAGGATTCACCTCACCGTTGTTTGAAGGAGGCACTCATCTTGCGCTTTGGTCCGGAAGAGAGGCAGCACAAACCATCGCTGCTGCGATGAAAGAAGACGATCTAAGCAACAACCGCCTCATGGCTTATGAGCGGGCTTGGAAGAAACGTTTCCCTCCTTATCATAAAATTTTGAAAGGGAAAACTGCTCTCTACGACTTGACCGATGAGGAAATGTCGACCATGGCGCGGTGTCTTCCCGAAGAACTTGGAAACATGAGTCCATTTGATAAGGTGGTTATTGGTCTGAGAATTTTGGTTAGAAAACCAATTTTGTTCACCAAACGTGTGATACCAGTCCTCCTTTCCTTTGGATATTCTCGTGCGAAATTCTTCGGATGGTAAATCTCCCGAACTTCATGACAAATAAGCAAAGCACATGAGGGGCGGGCTCCCAGGTTGTATTATGTGGGGGGCGACGCTTTGGCTTGCTCTCATCTCGCTTTGTGTCTTGATATGGCGCCCAACGCTACACGACCGAAGCCCTTGGTTATCCTGCGCTTTGCACGTTTTCCTCGGGATGCCGTTTTTTGTTCTAGCAGGTTTGTTCATCGTCAATAACGATTCAATCTACCATGTTGCTGCATTTGGCGGTGAATCCCTTCCTCTCAAGTATCGTTTTGCTGCAACTTGGGCCGCTCGTGAGGGTCCATTGCTGATGTGGGTTGGCTGGATGGGACTACTCTCGTGGCTTTTGAGACGCCCACTCAAAGGTGAGGAAGAGGATTTCAAACTGTATCAGACACGACTTCGGATCTCCCACGTCTCAACCTTGGCGTTGCTGCTGATTTCCTTCTCTTTGGACCCTTTCAAGGCTACGCCGACAATATTTTTTGGTGGGGGTTTGAACCCATTGTTGCAAACCGATTTGATGGTGATACACCCCCCTCTCATCTTCTTGACCTATGCGCTTTGTTTCCAATTAACCAGTATCGGCCTCTCAAGTGCCTATCTCAACAGCAACAAGTCGCTTCAGCAACGAACCTTGACGGTAGCTCGTCCGGCTCTCGCCATTGCAACCGTCGGAATTGGGCTTGGTGGCCTTTGGGCCTATCTCATTCTTGATTGGGGTGGCTATTGGGCCTGGGATCCGGTAGAAACGGGTTCGCTTCTTCCATGGTTGGCCTTGGTTGGATTGGTACACTTGCGGACGCGGCCGGGTAGCGTTGAACCTTCTATCTGGTCCGGTGGAGCAATTCTAACCGGCGTTTTAGCCCTATTTGCCACAACGGTGACCCGGGCCGGAGGGGTTTGGGCGTCGTCGATTCACACTTTTGTTACTGATGATTCCGGGACGTTGCCTGAGAATGTGTTTGGACGCCTGATGGTCCTCAAAGAGAATCCTGCCGCCACGGAGATTATGACCTACGTTGCATGGATGATGATTTTAATCGGTTGCTGGTTTGCTATACAGAGAGGAAAGTATCGCAATCAACCGCTGCGTAAATCCACTGTTTGGGTTTCTGCAGTGCCTGCCGTTGTTGCGCTGATTGGGGCGCTCTTCCTTTCAGAAGGGGATGGAATGACGTGGGGGCTGATTCCGGATGCACTATTCGTAGGTCTTCTCTTGCTTCCGATGGGTATTTCACACCAGAGGAGAACCTCGAAACCCGATGCCTTGAATCAGGAACAGTGGTCCTACACGACGTTTACCTCGCTGCCATTGCATGCGATTCTCACGGTTTTGGTCTTTGCTTTGACAGAGGACGTCTTCATCACCATGATTTTTGCCGCCCTCTTCTTACCGTTGTATTACGCCCCCTCTGCTTTGGGTGCTTGGCCGTGGGCGGCTGCAGGCGTGGTCATGGGATTATCGCTCGCTTGGTCGCAAATGTTGGAGTTGCCTGTTGCAGCGTTCATGCTGGTTACATTTGTCTTGCCGTGGTTACTGGCTCCAACCGATGACCAAGAATCACCTGCAATTAACAGCCGCAAGATGCAGCTAAAGTTGGCCTTGTGGGGCAGCGTTCTTGTCGTAAGCCTCTATTTGGTACTGACTTGGGTCTTGCTGATTTCTAGCATTGACGCCATCAATTTTGATGCGCACGAACTCTACGGCGCTCCGTTTCTCATGGCGATCGGTGTTTGTTTGTTCTTGTACACGAGAAGGAAAGACGACTCTACTCAGAATGTGTACCTCCTTGGTGGGGCGACAGTTGTTGCCTTAGTCGGTGCCCTTCTGTTCCCCGATTCACTCGGTGGGGATTCCAGCACTCCGATTTCCCAACAACTTCAACGAGGCCATATTGTTTGGTTCAGCCTTCCATTCTTACTGCTTGCTGGAGCTCCTGTTGGACGAGAAGTGGTTCGGCAAATCGCAACAGCCAAGAAAAAAGGGACGTTCCGACGAATTCCATTGGGCGCCCACATTGTCCACTTCGGGCTGATTTTGCTGCTCTTGGGCCATCTTTCAACGACAACATTGGTTGACCGAGGGGATGCCAGTCACCGTTTATCGTTGGTCAAGAACGAAATGATCGTCCATGAAGGGATTGGATATGAGTTTACTGAGCTTCTTTTGGAAGATGAAGGGTTGGAAGTTGGCGATGGCTTTGTCGGTGTAAACATTAGAATCTACGACATCCTTTCGGACGGGACAGCGAAAGAAATCGGTGAAGTGCGGCCGGGTATGCTCCGGTTTGATGCTCAAGACCTCCCGCGCTCAGAGGTTGATACCTTGACTCGATTAACAGGCGATATTGTGTTTATTTTTGACGGCAGTCAATCCAATGCCTTGATGCAAACGGTTCAACAAGACGGACTTGAATCCGTTGAGTTGGTTCGAGTCACCATCTACGTTCTCCCCCACTCTCATGCTGTTTGGGCGGGCTGGGGCCTGATGATTGCAGGCATGACATTGGTCACTGTTTCACAGGGTAAAAACGATTCACTGGCCTCCAATAATCGCAAATTAACTCCTTCAGAAGAAGAATGAATTCTTCCAATGGAATTATGAAGGGGGGGTCGGTCGCCGAAACATCCCCTTTGGAGGCATTACCATGGAAGAAGGAACTATTATCCACGTTGATTATGAATTGTATAACGGTGAAACCGGTGAACTCATCGAAACCACTCGTGAAAAAGTCGCAAAAGAGCACGAATCGCACCAAGAAAGTCGAACTTACCAACCAATGGTCTGTGTCGTCGGTGGCGGTCAACTTATCCCT
This sequence comes from Candidatus Poseidonia sp., assembly GCA_029250625.1. GTDB lineage: Archaea > Thermoplasmatota > Poseidoniia > Poseidoniales > Poseidoniaceae > Poseidonia. Next base: position 4,823 of record JAQXEX010000079.1, read on the forward strand.
GGCTTTGAAGCCGCTTTGGGTGAAGCAAAAGCCAACAAGGAAATTGAGATTGTAATCGCTCCTGCTGAAGCATATGGAGAGAAAGACAGCACTCAGATTGAAACCATCAGCATCGACAAACTCGTCCGTGCGGTTCAAGACCCAAATTCCCTTTACATCGGCGCTCCAGTTAACATCAACAACCGACAAGGATACTTGTCTTACCTTGCCGCAGGACGTGCTCGAATCGATTACAACCATCCTATGGCTGGTAAGACCCTCAAGTACACGTTCAAGATTGTCAAGGTCGTTGAAGGAAAGGAAGACCAGGTCATGGCTCTTCTTGAAGCCAACACCGGACACAGCGAATTCAAGGTCTCCTTTGACGGAGATGATTTGAACATCGTCATCCCTCAAACCATGCTGTTTGATACCAACGCAGCCATGCTCAAGTTCCGATTGGTCACCATCATTCGTGATGCAGTCGAGTGCGGCAAGGTCTCATTCATTGAAGTTCACGAGCCTCGTGGATTTGGTGTTGAAGACGAAGACGAAGCCGACCAAGAAGACAGCGAAGACTTGTCCAAGCTCTCCGTTGCTGACCTCAAAGAACGCCTCAAGGCTGCAGGACTTCCAGTTGGTGGAAAGAAAGCAGACTTGATCGCTCGCCTCTCAGAAGAAGAGGAATGAGTGCTGAGCAGTTCTCGTTAGAGTTACAACGATAATGGGGATACTATTCCCCATGGTTACAGAGGTCGGGCTATGGACGTTGATGAAGACCAAAACGAAGACGTTGTTTGGGATGTTCCACTGCCCGATGATGAGTATTCTGCCGGCGAGAAAGTTGTAATTTGGGGTGCCATTGGAATTGGCCTCATCGCCATGGCGGGTCTTCTTCTCGCATTCGATACCGTTTGGACGGACACCCTAAAGCCGATCATTTGGGATCCTGTGGTCAAAGATGCAGGTATTGCAGGCGATGCGGGGTACACTCCACAAAACACGGCCATCTACACGCTGAGCATGCTTTCATCGGTCGTCTTGCTTCAGGCGTTGTTCCGAAAGTGGAATTTGCCCAGTGACGAGAAGATGACGCTTGCTCTCATCGCATGGGTCTGTCTCGCTCCGGTCATGCGTGTATTGGAGGATGCAGACTTCTTTTCTTCCTCACAAGACGTGCTGTTCATTTCACCTTTGATTCACCTTCACTTAGCAGGGTGGTTGGTTGGTATAGCGGTCATCAGTCACCTGTTGGGGCGCGCATGGAACGGCGTTCATGGAGACGAGGCTGAAGAACGTCAATCAACGCTCATTCTTGGGTTTCTCTTCATAGCGCTGATGTTGCAATGGTACTGGCTTTACAGGCCTGCATACCTTGACCACCCAGAATCTTCCTTCTCCATCGCACTCGCTGGACTGATTGTAGCCTGTTTGCTGATGTGGTTCACGATGGCTCAAACGCGTGGGTGGGAAGCAATCACACGGGGAATGTTGTCCTTTGCAGTGGGAGCGATTGTCCTCGGACTTGGTCATTGGGGGCAATTCATATCGACACCTTGGGCACAGGAGAGCGGCCGTGTTTCCAATGATGTCACTCTGTGGCCTGTTTTCATCGTGCTTGGACTGCCAGCCTTGGTTTGCTGGTTCATGTACCGTGCAGGAAGAGAGGATGCATTGCAACTCAAGTTGACAGGATATACTGCGGGCGTGCTCCCACAAGGCATCGGCCTCAAAGAATGGGAAGACCAACCCGAAAAGTGGGCATCACACCCCGTTGAATTCCTTTCAAACAAAGCGCTTCTTGCACACCCGATGGTCCTCGGAATGGTATTTGGACAATTGGCTGATGGTTTTGCTACGATGATGGGGATTGATTTCTTTGACTACGGAGAAAAGCACCCTGTTAGTGATGCAGTGATACAATTCGGTGGGCGAATCAACGAAGTCATTGGAATTTCATGGGGTGAAGGAGCCTGGTTCTTTGCCATCATCAAGGGTGTATTGGTTGGGCTCATCGTCTGGCTTTTCGTGCAAATGCGGGTTGAACAGCGACAACAACATTTCAGGCTCTTAATCGTCCTTGCAGTACTGATTGTCGGATTGGCTCCGGGTCTCAGAGACATTGGTCGATTGATGCTCGGGGTTTGAACCCAGAGTGTTATCTCTGCTTCAATTGGATTCCATGCAATTAAATGCGACACTGCCTTGGCTGAAAGTGAGGCGTTAAGATGGACCGTTTACCAAGTCGGGTGAATCGTGCAGACCCTGAATTCGCCGAACGCAAGATGCACAACGAAGCGTTGATTGCTCAATTGCGTGAACGCCTTGCCACCGCTTCGAACGGAGGCGGCGGGAAATACGTTGAGCGACATCGTTCACGAGGGAAGCATCTGCCACGGGAACGAATCGAGCGCATCATCGACCCCGGTACGGCATTTTTGGAACTCTCCCCCCTTGCGGCTCACGAACTTTACGACGGTAGAGCCCATTCTGCGGGCATCGTGACGGGAATCGGAATGGTTCACGGCCGTGAGTGCCTCTTTGTAGCCAACGATGCAACCGTCAAAGGCGGCTCGTATTATCCAATGACCGTCAAGAAACACATCCGTGCACAAACCGTAGCTCACGAGAACAATCTTCCTTGCATCTATCTCGTTGATTCCGGCGGTGCTTTTTTGCCCATGCAAGACGAGGTATTCCCTGACATAGGTCATTTCGGACGTATTTTCCGCAATCAGGCCCGCATGTCCGGAGATGGTATTCCTCAGGTTGCAGCCGTTTTGGGTTCGTGTACAGCGGGTGGAGCCTATGTTCCTGCTATGTCGGATGAATCCATCATCGTAAAAGGAAACGGGACTATTTTCCTCGCAGGCCCCCCGCTTGTCAAAGCCGCTACAGGAGAGGAGGTCACTGCAGAAGATCTCGGAGGCGCAGAGGTTCACACGGTTCAATCCGGTGTTGCCGACCATTTTGCTGAAGATGAGGATGAGGCCCTACGCATGGTACGAAACGTCGTTGAAAACCTCGGCCCCCGTTCTCTTGCAGCAGCAGCCATTAGCGAGCCTGAAGAGCCCGCACACGATGTTGAAGACCTCCTGGGGTTGATTCCATCAGACAACCGAACTCCAGTAGATATTCGTGAACTCATCGCTCGAATCGTTGATGGCTCCCGATTTCACGAATTTAAGGCACGGTACGGGACCACACTGGTCTGTGGATTTGCACATATTCACGGGCACAAGGTTGGTATTGTGGCCAACAACGGAATTCTCTTCTCTGAGTCATCCCTCAAAGGAGCGCATTTTGTTGAATTGTGCGGACAAAGAGGCATCCCTCTCATCTTCCTTCAGAACATCACCGGTTTCATGGTAGGCCAAGCGTATGAGGCTGGAGGGATTGCAAAAGACGGTGCTAAACTCGTTACTGCAGTGTCCTGTGTGAACGTGCCCAAATTCACCGTCATCATCGGTGGCTCTCACGGGGCTGGGAATTACGGAATGTGCGGTCGAGCATACGATCCACGTTTCCTCTTCATGTGGCCCAACAGTCGAATCTCCGTCATGGGCGGACCTCAAGCAGCCGATGTCCTGGCTACGGTCAAACAAGACCAAAGGCAGCGAGAAGGATTGCCTCCACTCGAGGGCGATGAACTCCAAGCATTCCGTCAACCCATTCTTGACAAATACGAAACCGAAGGCAGCCCGTATTATTCAACCGCCCGTCTTTGGGACGACGGCATTATTGATCCGAGGGACACGCGAGATGTACTCGGGCTCTGCTTGGCTTCTGCTCGTAACGCCCCTCTGCCTGACAATCGGTATGGAATTTTCAGGATGTAAGTTTTCAATATAAAATTCAAAAATGCAATTGGAGAATTACACATGATTTCTATGGAACAACCCCCTCAAACCGAATTGGTATCTATCGAAATCAATCAGGCCATTTGTCACCTCAAACTCAATCGTGAAACAAAGTTTAACGCCCTCAACATACAACTCATTACAGAACTTTGCACCTTGTTTGATTGGACTGCAGAACGAAGCGTTGGGCGACAGGGTGACTTACACGACAGCAACGGAAAACCCTTCTTGCGCATCATTGTTCTTTCCGGTGCCGGGCGCCATTTCTGTGCCGGCGCTGACATCAACATGATGCGAGATGCAGGTGCGAACACTGCAGAAGAGAATCGTAGGGATTCAGAACGATTGGATCGCTTGTTCAACGGTCTTTGGGCCCATCCGTGTTTTACCATCGGAGCGGTGCAAGGAGTCGCTCTTGGCGGGGGGGCTGGTCTTGTTGCTTGCCTTGACCATGTCATCGCTACTTCCAATGTAAAAATCGCACTTTCAGAAGGTAAGCTTGGAATTCTGCCTGCTGTCATTGGCCCCTATGTCTACCGTCGACTTGGTTCTGCCTGCTTTCGTCGCCTGGCCATGCAGGCAAGCCGAATAGGCGCAGAAGAAGCATTGCGCACCGGTTTCATTGAGCAAGTTGTTGACGACACGGATGCGTTGCCAGCAGCAATTGACAGTCTGGCCAAAGAAGTCCTCTCCACTGGCCCATGTGCAGTTTCTCTTGCCAAAGAACTGACGTTGAACTTCGACCGATGGACTGGAAGCGATGATGGATTGCGCGATTATACTCTTGATTTCACCAGCAGGATGCGTGGCTCACATGAAGGGCAAGAAGGCCTGTCTTCATTCCTTGAAAAGCGCCAACCCAACTGGAAGCCTGAAGAACTCGAATGAGGTGTTGACCATGATCACTAAAGTTCTCGTCGCCAACCGTGGTGAAATAGCGTGCCGCATTCTCCGGGCATGCCGAGAAGCTGGAATCCAAACCGTAGCGGTTTGCGCTCCAAACGACCAAGGTACCCTTTTCACCGAGATGGCTGATGAACTGGTCGTGCTGGACGGGGACACCATAGCGACAACTTATCTTGACCAAGAACAAATCATCCAAGCAGCACTTTCAACCGGTTCAGATGCCATTCATCCAGGGTTCGGCTTCCTATCCGAACGAGCACCATTCGCACGTTCAGTCAAACAGTCAGGTATCATTTGGATCGGGCCCTCGCCTGAAGCCATTGAACAAATGGGCGACAAAATGACTGCACGCCAAACCATGCGCAATGCTGGCGTCCCTGTGATTCCGGGTGAAGAAGTAGAAAGCGAGGATGAACATGAAGCCCTGGCCGCTCTTGTTGAAGCCTCAGAACGAGTGGGTTATCCACTGCTACTCAAAGCATCAAGCGGCGGTGGCGGAAAAGGTATGCGGGCTGTATACGACCCTTCCGACTTCCTCCAATCTGCAGAAGGCGCACGTCGCGAGGCCGTGGCTGCATTTGGTGACGGCCGAATCTACATTGAGCGACTTTTGAACGGTTCAAAGCACATTGAAATTCAAATTCTCGCAGACCGCCACGGCAGAACCGTTCACCTCGGTGAACGTGAATGCAGCGTTCAACGCCGCCATCAAAAGGTGTTTGAAGAGGCCCCGGGACCCACGATGACGGCAGAACTTCGAGAGGCAATGGGTCAAGCAGCGATTCAAGCAGCCCAAGCCGTCTCCTATGAGGGGGCAGGAACGGTGGAATTCCTCTTGGCGCCCTCCGGAGAATTTTTCTTTTTGGAGATGAATACAAGAATTCAGGTTGAGCATCCAGTAACGGAACTTGTCACCGGGACAGACATTGTTCGCGAGCAATTGAGAATTGCTTCAGGACAACCCATGTCGTGTGGAGACTTGAACATACGAGGGCATGCTATTGAGGTCCGACTTTACGCAGAAGATGCCGCCAATAATTTCCTACCCTCCATAGGTCCACTGGCTGTATTTAGGCCACCTGAAGGGCCAGGGATTCGTCTTGATGCCGGTGTGCGAGAAGGAGATGAAGTCACACCAAATTACGACCCCATGCTCGCAAAACTCATCGTTTGGGCCCCATCTCGTGAAGAAGCATTGCAGCGAATGCGTCGTGCTTTGGACGATTTCGTCATCTTGGGCACGACAACAAATGTGCGCTTCCTCCGGGAACTGTGTGACGCTCAGCCCATTGTGGACGGAACAACCACAACAACGACCATTGACGAACACTGGCCAAACGGATGGACTCCAACACCCGCCCCCCTTCTCGAAGATGCATCTCTGTTAGCAGCCGCAGCAGGGGAGACCATGGGTATGCACCGAACAACCACGGCCAGTCTTGATGGTGAATCACAGGGTCTACCAAGCCCATTTTCAACCTTGAATCGGAGGTATCCATGATGCAACATCAGTTTTCCTCTTCGGACGGTCCCATAGAGGTGACCTTAACCCGGACGGATTCCGGTTATTCCCTTGCCGGCCACACTCTTGAATCAACGGGAGATGGCCGTCTTAAAATCCGCCTGTCCAATGGCCGAATTGCATACGCTCACGTGGCTAAAGCCGGCGATGTCTGGTGGGTCCACCTTGCCGGTCAGACCTATCGATGGGAACGGATTGAACCCGGCTCCTCATCTTCACAAAACGAAGGTGGTTTGGTGGCACCCATGCCGGGGAAAGTTCTGGACGTCCTCGTGAAAACTGGCCAAGAAGTCCAGGCTGGTACTCCATTGATGGTCCTTGAAGCGATGAAAATGGAGCACCGTATCGTCGCAGCAAAAGACGGGGTTGTAACAGCCATTCACTTTGAAGCCGGAGATCAAGTGACTCAAGGTGCTGTTTTATTGGAACTTGACGAGTGAATGCGTCAACGATTCTTCCAATCCCCACTCTCAATAATATTTTCACCTGAGGTTGAGAGATTGGTGATGTAGGTCCATGCCCACCGCTCTCCTTCTTTCGTCTTGACCTTTAGCACGGCACGATGGTACAGGCCTTCATGGTCGTCGTAGGATGAAAAACCTTCGATTTCATCAAGTCGTTTCAGAGTGTCTGTGATGTCTTTACAACGGTAGAACTCTCCAACTACGTTTCTTTCGCCTTCCGCTCGCAATCCAGGATATGCTCCATGGTCATAGAGTGTGCCGCGGACACTAGCGGGTTCCATGAGGCCTTCCGAAGCCTCATCCATGATGCTCGAACGGGATTCGCCTTGGCGGAGCGTGCCGTATACAAACACTCCATTTAGGAATGTTTTATCATGCATATTATCAATTGCTAAAATTAAATGTTCT
>JAQXEX010000080.1 GCA_029250625.1 Candidatus Poseidonia sp.
GATTATGCGGGTAATTCTGGGGTTGAATACATCATCAAGGGAGTGGGTTCCGATGATAAAACAAACGAATTACTCATTCCAAGTCGTTTTGTCACACGGGAAGCACAAGATGTTGGTGTGCGAATTACCGCTCTTCAAGACAGTCAAGATGCTGAAAAATATGTAGGAATCACAATGGAAACTCTCATTGGTCTCTTGCGTCCTACTGCACAGGCAGATGATGGAGGTGTTTTCTCAGAATTTGGCTTAACGACAATAGATGCAGATTACTCTGTTAACTTCAAAGTAACAGGTGGGTCTTCGTGGGACGAGAGTACTATCTCAGTTAATGGCAACCTTGCCACGTGGACTCCTCAAGGCCCGGGTACAGGTAGTGCTTCAACAGATGGATGGTTCGGTTTGAGCGGGTCGGGGACAGATAACGCAGGTGTGCCCTATCTGGACAAATCAGAATTTTATGATGGAGAAGGCTGCTATACGTTTACTGCAGAAATTGTGAATGTCTTGGGAGACCAAGCGACATTTACTTCTGAGTACAGTTGGCAAATCAACTTAGATTCTGGGGAACGGGATAGCAATAACAACCCAACAACTCCAAAAGGATACGGCATTGGGGAAACCTGCTGAACCTGTATCAGTCTCAAATTGTGTTGTTTATACAGACTCATCACTCATGGTCCAACATGACGGGCTTTTGGGGCATTCTTGAACACGATGTTGATCAGATGGTACACCTTTACGGTGAACTTATTGACGACCTGGTAGAGAATCAAGGTTGGACCTTTGATAAAGAAATTGAATGGGTCACCAATGACCCAAAAACTCAGGCACTACTCAAAGAAGCATGGGCCATTCTTGCAGACGAGATTGAGGGTGAGTATACCGATGAGCATCAAGAGGTTATCGAAGAAACACAAGTCGAGAAATGGACCCTCTCAAATGACACTCACGTCATGACCCTCTCTTACAGTAACGGCCACATTCTTAGCACCAGCGTAGGTTTCCCAGAATACATTATTCAACGAATCAAGCTAGAATCCCCTTGCTACAGGGCTGATGGACCTAAAGATTAGGATTTGAACACCCTTTGGGCTCAAGACTCGGATTCTTCAGTCTCACTTTCATCAACCAAGTCATAAATTGAATCTTCTGACTTAGATGCCTCATCCTTAGATTCGTTCTCTGGTTCAGGTTCAGAAATTCCCTCGGCCTCTTCTTCAAGTTCTTCTTCCTCTTCCACTTCCTCAGCAAGTTCAGGGATTTCCTCGTACGATTTTTCCGATGTTTGTTTACGGACTGCGAGTGCGACCAGCATGAATGCGATGACAACTACAATGTAGATGATGTACGGAGTTTCTGAGACTTCGTCTGCATATACCCAGTTCACTTCATCCGATGATGTTCCGTTCATATCCGCAACCATGTCTCCAATTTCAGTGAACGTTACAGGGAGGAATGCTTTGCAGTTGAGTGCTTGCATTCCTTCATCATACATGTACCAAACAATCGGGATGTCCTTTGATTCCCCTGCTGCGACAGTTGCAATGAGTGTGGAAGGTTGAGTCTCTGCATCGTTCCCGTTCACATAGCACCGGAAGTTTGCAGTGGTGCCAACATCACCCGTGTTGCTGATGGTGACCATTGCCCCAATGCTTCGATTGACGGTTGCTGTGTTGGATTCGGGTTCAATGGATGACACTTCGAGATAAGGCAACGGGAGTTCAATGGTACCGTATGCGGTTGTTGGAGCATCTACTGTTGTGGAGTAAGAGCCCCATGAACTGGAGGAGCCGATGGACAATGTGATGGTCGCGCTTTCTTGTTGTACGATTCCGTTTCCATCCATCCATTCCACAATTCTCCTGTGTTCGGTAGTGGGGCCTTCTGCTACGAGAACAACTCTCCCCGTCGAATCGGTGAGGTCGTTCCAATTTGATTCCCCGTAGCCCAAATCGGTGATGTCCAGACTACCGTTGGGAATGTTGGTTTGAATCACACGCTCCGAAAGCAGTCGTATCCAGCCGTCGGTTGAGCCCCCTGTTCCCTGTGAATTGACGTAGGTAATGGATGCACTGTCGTGGAGAATGATATCTTCGTCAGTACGTGATCCGGTGATGGCCGTGTCGGAAACCGTCACTGCAGCAGTTGTTGATGCTGAAATTGGTGCACTTCCTAACAGTGTTGAACCTTCAATGTTGCAGAGCCCATCACAGGTGATGTTTGCTCCGTTGACTTGGCTTGCGATGATTGAGAGGCTTCCGTGGGCAACGATGTCGTATCCCGATTGGAACCAATACATCGGAGCGTTGCTGGTGTTTGTGATCTCAGAAGCGGTTTGCGTGATGATGGTTCCACCACCGTAAATGGCCTTGGCCCACAACAAGTAAGTCGGCGTGAAATAGTATGTGTCGAATGAAATCACGAAGTTGTCACCCGAAAAGTTAGCATCAAACTCAATGATGGTGGTGCCGCTTGCTTGCATGGATGTGGATGCATTGACCGTTGTTTCTCCAAGGGTGATGTTAAAGAGCGTATTTGCTGGTATTGAATGGTCAAATTTCAACTGTATTACGCCTTCTTGGCCAATGTTTCCGAAGTTGAGGGATACGGTAGCAAGAAAGTCATTGACCCGAATTCCTGAATTGAGGTCGTCGCTTAGCAATGCTCCGTTGGTGACGATCAAATTACCGCCTTCTTCTACCGTGATGGACGAGTCAGTCCCCATGGTGATGTTGGCGCTCACCGTAAGGGTGGATCCGTTGGGAACGGTTACGTGACCGTTCATGCTCCCGTCTTCGGTCCAATTTTCATTGGTTGAACTCGTAACATCCTCGCCAGACGTCGGTGGTGCCGCAGACGTCAAGGGTACTCCCAAAAGGAGCAGCACGAGAAGGATTGCAGTGGGGCGGAATGGAGTTCGCATAATGCGTTCACGGGACATGAGTGAATAATACTTCGGCTTTGTTGGAGATTCTCCAAGGATATGTCTGCCGCGAAGAACTTATGCGTCGGCTTCCAACCAGTAAGAACAATGGATGGAGCAACTGTTGTCGTTATTGGCAGTGGCGGGCGTGAGCATGCTCTGTGCTTGGCGTTGAGTCAATCGGCTCATGTTGCGTCAATCCATTGTCTTCCAGGGAACGCAGGGACCTCGCTTGTGGCTACAAACCATCAATTGGAAGACACTTCAACTTCAGGAGTGGTGTCGTACTGCTCATCGATTGGTGCATCATTGGTCGTCGTAGGTCCTGAAGCACCGTTGTGCGATGGCCTAGCAGACTTGTGCGCTGATGCAGGACTTGCCTGTTTTGGCCCAGTGGCGGCGTTGGCTCACCTTGAAGGGTCAAAGCTGCATGCAAAATTGGCCATGAAAGAAGCTGGAGTGCCAACGGCGGACTACGTTGAATTGAATGCTGAATCCGATGTAGAGGCTGCACTGGACCGGTACGGTTCCGACCCTTGGGTCATCAAAAGAGACGTTTTGGCCGGAGGGAAAGGTGTGGTTGTAACGTCCGACAGAGACGAAGCCCGTCAGTTCATTTCAGCCTCGATTGAAACGGATGGTCTGGTTCTTCTCGAAGCCTTCCTCCCCGGGGAAGAGGCGAGTATGTTGGTGGTCATGGATGGCGTTTCTTTTGTCACATTACCTGCAAGTCAAGATCACAAAAGAGCATTTGATGGTGATTTGGGGCCCAATACGGGCGGTATGGGCGCTTACTGTCCCGCTCCCGTCGTAACCTCGGGTGTTTACGATAAGGTCCTTGACCGAATTGTCAAGCCAATGCATGAGCACCTCTCCAACAAATCAACGCCATATCGTGGAGTGTTGTTCATCGGACTTATGATTGACGAGCACAATGACCCTTATGTTGTTGAGTTCAATGTTCGTTTTGGAGACCCAGAATGCCAGGTAACTCTGCCGCTTGTTTCCAGCGATGTCTTCGATTTGTTGTACGGGGCGGCTACTGACACCCTGGACCCATCACTGGTGACTTTTGATTCATCATCTGCTCTCACCGTAGTTTTGGCTTCAGAAGGTTACCCTGCCCGTCCGATCAAAGGAAGAATCATCCAAGGTCTTGAGGATGCATTGAATCAACAATCGTACCGGAAAAGTTGGGTGAATGTTGCCGGTGTTGTTGAAGGGGACATGGGGACATTAATTTCAAGCGGGGGTCGTGTGGTTTCTTGTACCGCAATGGCGGCCTCTCTCGAGGATGCTCAAGCGTCGGCGTACAAATTACTCAACAGCCTTGAACTGAAAGGCAGTCACTTCCGAACGGACATTGGTTTCCGAGCCATCTCCGGCGAATAATTTCATCACTGCATCAAAGCCATGAAATACGGGTAAAAAGGGTACTGATACGCATAAGGGACTGTATCTAAACCCGTCACCTTCAAGAGGGGTTCACAAGTGGGCAAAATGCATCAGCCTCGAGGCTGAGCCTTGAATAGAGGGATACAAGATGAATGATGAAAAAGATATGAAGGCAGCACAGCCTAATATTGCCTTGGGTTGGCTCTTTGCCCCATTGGCTGTATTGCTGGCTCTTGCTGCTATGAAAATCGTGGGAATTTCCTACGAAATGGACGTAAATAACCTGATGCCGATGATTGTCGTCGCCATCGCAGGCATGTTGGCCATTGTGCCTCGTGCAATTCTCGTTCCACGTGGAATTTCATCTTCGCTTCTCTCCCTCGGAGTGTTGGTGGTATCCTTCGTCGGCGCAGAAGTGCTTTACATGTTCACTGAAGTTGGCGCATTAGCCGCTTTCATGTTCGCATTCGTTCTATTGTTTGGGGCCAACCTCGACATGCGTGGACGCCATGAATGGAACACCATGCTCATGTTTTCTTCGATCGGTGTTTGGCTTGCTCTGGCAGCCGCTGGTGACTATCTTTCCGGACTTGAGACCACATTCACCAATGCAGAAGGACAGGTGCAGTCAACGCTTAGCGTCGGCCGTCAAGCAACAGCCTACGTTTTCTTCGCATACTGGACCATGTTCACTGCTCTTGGATTGCTTGTTGGTTTGATTGCACGAGGTATTGCAAACCCAGCAGGACAGGAAGGATGGTTTTCCTTTGTCAGCGAAAAAGGCGGATGGAACGCATCCTCTGCTCCGCTGATTTCCGCTCTTGCCGTTTGGGTCCTTGCTTTCGCAGGTTCTCTTTGGCACTTCAACTCGGTTGACCTTATTGACCAGTTCCGCCTTACAACCGAAGAAGGCTACCATGGCTATGTTGGCTATTGGGCAGCATTCCTTACCGGTATTGTCGCTTTGATGGTGGCTGGAATGGTCGCTGAGCGATGGTTTACACGAGCAATGCTCACCGGGTCAATGTGGACTCTTTACCAGGTTTCCTCATGGTACGAAGACAAGATTTGGTACACCGAGAACCTCGCAGGCACTTGGGGTGCGCTGCTTTGGCTTGGAATCACGTTCTTTATCTGTGTCGCAATTTACTACATCTCGATTCACGAAAAATTCGGAGGATGGGCCAACCGTGGGGAACACGAACCGTCCAATGCTCGTCTTTTCATGAGCGAACACGGTACTGGATTGATGATTGCTCTTGCCTTTATCATCGGGCTCACCATTCGTATCCAATGGTATGTTGTCCCCTCCATGAACGCCTTTGGAACCGGTAACTGGGACATGACCGGAGGTTCTGACCCTTGGTACATGAAGCGTGTTGTGGATTACATCCTAGCCAACAACGCTCACCTCGTTTTCGATGCCGACCGTTTCTACCCCGCCGGTGGAATCAATCCTCGTCCACCGCTCTTCTCGTGGTCAATGGCTGTTGGAGCAATGCTCCTCGAGCCCTTCCTTGAGAACCCTGAAGATGCAATCTGGTGGAGCATGCTCGGACTTCCTGCAGTTTACGGAGCCCTGACCATTCTACCCATTGCAGCAACAGCACGGGACCACTTCGGTAAAGGGGCCGCAGTCATCGCAGCGTGGCTCATCGCCTTCATGCCGGCTCACGTCACACACTCAACTTGGGCTCTTGCGGACCACGACTCATTCGTTATGCTCTTCATCAGCGTCGGTTTCATGTATTGGCTACGAGCGGTCAAATACGCCGGAACAGCTCGAATTACAAAAGAAACCTCGGCACACCCGTTGTCCTTTATTCGTGCGTTCCGAGATGTTTTTACTCACCGCCAAGGTGCAATGTCAAATGCTATTCTCGCAGGTGTTGCCTTTGGTATTGCATCTCTTGGATGGAAAGGGTTCGTCGTTGGACCAGCGATTCTCTTCCTTGCTTATGCGTTGCAAGTTGCATTGAACATGTTCCGTCGCCGAGATTCGACTGCATTGAGCGTCATGTTCCTGACCATGCTTTCTGTTATTGCCCTGATGGCTCTACCGTTCTACGGACACCCACAATTCTCGCTTGTGTTTGATCCAACTGGATTGCAACCCTTCTTGTTCATCTTCGGGTTCACCCTCGCCATTGCGTTTGTCACTACAGGTTACCGTGACAAGCCTTGGTTGCTCGTTCTGGGAACCCTCGCAGGCATGGCCACGGCCTTCTTCGTAGTGCTGTTCATCCTCAAGACCTTTGGAATTTCAGACGCATGGGACGTTCTCTTTACAGGAAGCGGATACTTCACAAAGACCAAGATTTTCGGAACCATTGCCGAAGCAAACGCCCCGAATCGAGCGCAACTCTTTGCCTCCTTTGGACCGATTACCTTCCTGCTTGCCCTCGTTATGGGCGGCACGTTCCTTTGGAGGGGCCTCCGCCACCGACGCTCAACTGACCTTGTCTTCGGAGTTTGGCTCTTTGCGGCCACTTTCATGGCTTGGAACGCTGCTCGTTTCATGTTCAACGCTACACCCATTATGGCCATTCTCGGAGCCTGCGGTATCGCATCACTCTGGAAGTGGGCTAACTGGAGTGGACTCGTCCGCTCTTGGAAGAAATTCGGAATTCGAACACCTGCTGATCGTATTGCAGGAGCTCGCAAAGCAGTTTGGAGAACGCCCCAATTCTCAGCCATCTTCCTCGTGATGTTGATGCTCTTCAGTCAGCAGATAACATACGGACTTGACTCTGCAATCCCTGGTTCCTCTTCAAGTGCAGAAGGCGACCTCGACGAACGAATTTATGATATCGTGCCCGACATTCTTCGTTTCGACGGGCTCGGGTTCTCCATCCTTGACAGCACAAGCCACGATGGACGCTGGTACTTGGGTAACTTTGGTTCCAGTTTCAATGACGACGGCTGGAACAGAGCATATGAGTGGCTCGCCGGACAGGATACAAACGTTACCTATTCAGAGCGCCCAGCATTTGTATCATGGTGGGACTACGGTTTCCAAGCACTCACTGCAGGCGAACATCCCTCTGTTTCTGACAACTTCCAATCCGGTATCACTGCAACGGGTAACATGTTGCTTGCCCGTAATCAAGATGACCTAACGGCAATGTTCGTCTGGCATCTTTCAGAAGCAGACCGAACCTATGCTTCAGCCTCCACGACCGAATCCGGTCCGTTCACAGTTGGATTCCAAAATGTGTTGGATGATTACCTCACAGAAGAACAAATCGAGGATTTTACAACCATGCAAACAAGTACTGAGAGTATGATTGACTTCATTCAAGACCGCTCCTTTAGCGTGATCAAGACCAACCGAGGCATTGTGATGGCCGAAGGTTACCACCATGATGGTGGGATCTTTGACACCTCTACCCCGGTCATTCGTTTGTACAGTGATGGCGTCCAGATTCCATGCGAATCAACCATTGCCGATGTTTGCATCGGCGACGATTGGGATAAAGAGAACCACATGAGTGCTGCGGAAAGTGAATTCCAAAACAGTATTCGAAGCGGTGAAGACACCGTTGTGGATTCAACTCACACAATCTTTGGCGATTACTGGTACACAGAGGATTTGATCGATGAACATGAAAGTGTTTCAACCGCCATGCACCGGCAGAATGCCCGTCTCGCAATGGTAACTCAACTTCTCACAGCGGCTTTCGCAGCAAACGATGACGCAACCGTACATGACATGTACGCTGACATCATTGACCTTGGTGGAGATGAAGGTTACTACACTGTACAGGATTACAACGGTGCCCCCGGCGAAACAATCACCCGTGACCACGAGATTCGTTACTTTGCAGTGGACAACCGCCTCTACCCCCGAGCAGGTCGCTATACCGCTGACTACAACTACAACGGCGGTCAACCAATGGGTATTTTCGGAGCACCAACGATCCTCTCAGGACAAGATACTGGCACCTACATGAATGAAGTGTACGAGACCATCCGTGGAGATTTCAGCGATGAAATGACACGAGAGGAAGTTGACCTCGCCATGCAAAAGGATTTCTTGAACCAACAATCTGGTGCAGACATTGAACCGCTGCAGATTGAGGATGTCCGAGTTGACCACATGCCTGCTTTCTTTGACACCATGGTCGCACGAACCTACGTTGGTTACGGCGCCTCAACCTTGGGACTTGATACCGCTTCGTCAAATCCACAACCGTCTCAACACTTTATGGTTTCAGGAACTCCAGGTAGCGTTCTATCTTCGGCTCTACCGCTCCCCGGTGCAATGATGAATCATTATGTTATTGCGAACTGGTACGATGATGAAAGCGAAGCTGGAATCACCGATTCCAACACCAAGGTTAAGATTCTCAAATACTACCCTGGAAGCGAAATCACTGGTCAAGTGACCATGAGCGATACAGGTGAAGGAATCCCTGGAATCCGCCTCCTTGTTGAGCGTGACGCTTTCTCCGGTGAAGGCTCTGAAGATTTGGACACCGATACCTATTGGGTGCCTATTGGATTTGTTGATGCAGATGAAAACGGTAACTACGAGTATACCGTTCCAGCCGGTCGAATCCGTGTCTCCGCATTTGCAGGAGAATACGACCCAGTGGCAGCACGTGACTCAATCCGAGACGGTTCTTACGCACAAGTTAACAACAACAATTTGGACATCACCAGCGAAACCAACGGTGAACGAGACGTTTACGCCATCACTGCGCTTCTTGGTCAAGTTGCTAACATGACCTGGCTTGGCGATTCAGTCATGAACGTCACAGCTGCAATGGCCAACCGACAAGTTCCTGCTGATGCACCCCTTGATGTTGCGATCAAGAGCAGCGGTGTTTCTGGAACAGTGAGTTGGACGGGAGACGAAGCTTTCAGCGGAGACCCAGTGTCCGAAACAACCTTTGTCCTGCGAAACATTTGGTCAATGACTGACGATTACACTGTCACGACTACAAGCGGTTCAATCACAAGCGAAGAAAGCCGTATACTCCAAGGAACTGGTGAAGCCACCTTTACCGAAAACGGAACATTCCAAAGTACGGGTATGGCTGTTGCTAAGAACTTCATTGGTACCTTTACTCGAGAACTGGGTGACAGCCGTATGTTCTTTGCCAACGGTACATGGGACGGTGCTGGTACAATCAAGGCTACATGGATTGAATCTGTGAACTCGACTGATTGTGAATTTGACAACGATTCAATGCCGATTATGCCTGACAATTACACGGTTTGTGCCATCGGCATTGAAGACGGACTTACGAACTATCGTATTGAGGGTGTAGTCAATGCATCTGGAACCTTTACTTCGGATGGAGTCACAACCCTGACTCGAACCTATGGTGATTACGACTCCGGCAGCGGTGATACCTTCGAAGGTGCTGGATTCTACGAAGGAATCGGTACACTAAACGGTACTGGATTGTTCATCGGAGCAGGTTCCTTCTCAGGGCCAATGGTGGAACCAGGTTCGTTCTACAGAACCGGTCTCTTGCCCGGCACATACAACATGGTAGCCATGCTTGAAAACAACAAATCCGTTCTTTTGCCTGACCCGGTTGTCATTGGAGTCGCTCCGACCTACGACCTTCAGATGACCATGCCTGGAGCCATCTTTGACGGTGTGCTTCAAGACATGACCGGAGAACTCCTACCCAACCTCACCATTGAATTTGTTGATGTTGACCTTGGAGAAGATTACATCACTGAAATCAGCACCGATGAGAACGCAAGTTTCAGTCATGGCCCCATTCCTAAGGGTGATTACTACTACCGCGTCGACGTTGACAACGACGGATGGTATGATTTGAACGAAACAGCAACCGTCGGTGATGATACAACCAACATCACGATTGCATTCGGTGTCCCAGAGACCGTTGACGTTACGCTTCACCTCGTATCTCCAATCGACCCAACTACCCAGGAGCCTCTCTTCAACGTCTCAAACCGTTTGATTACCTTTGACAACATTGCAGGAATTCTTGACCCTGTTAACGTCACTTCTGACGAAGACGGTCGTGTTTATGCCGAATTGTTGTTTGGAACTTACGATATTCGAGACGATGTGAACAGCGACTATGTCCTCTTTGACCAGGTTGAAATTGAACCCGGTTCCGATGACATTGATCGAAACATTACCTACGCTGAATCCGTTTACATCAACGGTAGCCTGCGCGCTTACCCCGGATCCGCTGAAGACTACAACCTGTGGCTTGAATCCCCTGATGAAGACAAGGTCGAAACGAGTGATGCTGCCTCTGCAGTAACAGTTCTCTTCCAAAGCGGTGTACTTTCGTTCACATCAGTGACCAACACGACTGGACACTATTCAGTTCGAGTACCTGCTGGATTTGAGTACCACATGACGACGACTTCATCGTTCACCAACCTTGGTGGAGGACAACTCATCGATGTCGCTACTGCCGATGACTTGGACATGGGTATCATGTATCTTGAACCTACGACTCAAGTGAGCGGAATCATCTATCTCTACGATAATGAGACCCGATGGAGTAGCACAATTCCTCGCTGGGTTGCTCCAGAAATCACGGCAACAAATCAAGATGGACTCCAATGGACAACCACTACCAACGAAGTTGGCGAGTTTGACATCGGTCTATTGGACGGTACATGGACTCTGAGCGTAGATGATGATCTTCTCAACATTGAGGCCATCACCGACCTCGTGATTAACGGAAGTCGCGACGGTTCACAAGTTGCTGAAGAAATGTCAATCATGGAACTGTTTGCACATCCTGCTGCGGTAGATGTCTCGTTTGAACTCTTCCTCAACTCTGCTGAGGACGGCACATTCGAAAACGGAACAAAGGTCTCACCCGAGTTCCGCTTGGTGCCTCTTGATGAATCAAGGGATGATCTTTACATCACAGCGGACAACTACACCAGCAACGGTGTGGCAAATGTTTCGCTAACACCTGGAACCTACACGCTGACGTTCAACCGAACGACAGCAGATTCAGAAAACGCAACAGATTACGACTTGATTGGTGAAATTATCTTTGACGAGATTTACATTGGTCTTGACGGTCCTGAAGAGGCCCTTCCGGTGCCGCTGAAGGAAACCTACCGTGTCACAGGTACCCTGTTGAATTCTACTGATGATGGTTTGATGAATGCCTTCTTGCTTTACAACGAGGCAGAAGACCGCTGGTTCTCAGATATTGGTTCCGATGAAAATGGAACGTTTGCAGCCTATGTCCCATCAGGAGACTGGTTGATGATTGTCGCTCCATTCATGAACGGAGAATCGACCGAGACCCTGCGTGCTACTCTAAGCGTAGGTGAGGACTCAAACACACGCCTCAACCAATCCTTCAAGACCGTTCCAGCAGTGAACGTTCTCGTCCAACTCAAGGAGTTGTTGACGCTGAACAACCTTGCTGACATGAACCTCGTAGCAGTAAGCGGCGATGGATTGGGCAACGTGACCTTTGAAAAGACTGATGTTGACGGTAATGCCTCTGAAATGCTCATGCCGGGCAGTTGGAGTTTCTATCTGAACAAATCTTCTGGTCAACAAACCTGGTACCTGAACACATCAGCGACTCCATTTGACATGACCGAAGCAGTCAACAATTCGTTAACACTTGATCCAGTCTTTGCTGAACTCGAAGTAGAGATTGGCGGTAAGGTGTACTGGGACCTTGACAACAGCAGCTCTCCATCCTTTGGAGAAGGCCTTGGCGGATTCAACGTCACGGTAGTTGGTACCAACAACACCGATGTCAACACCAACGTTACAACCGATGAAGACGGTGTTTGGAGGCTCTTTGTACCAATTCAGGATGTTTACAATGTTACGGTCGAAAAGGAAGGATTTGATACAGTGTATTACATGAACGGAAACGAATCCGGCTTCCCTGTTTACAACAGCACACAATCGACTGACATCGAAGTTGTTGCTGGTATGGTCGAAGTTTCTGGTTCAGTTACGGACCAAGTTGACTCCAATCGTTTGGTAGGTGCAACCATTGAACTTCATCCGAAATCTGGTGTTGAACGAGATTCAGTTGTTGTCTTGGGCACGATGGTCAATGACACACTGGAATGGTCAACCATGGTTCAACCAGGAGAATGGATTGTCGTCGTTACCGATGCCAACCCATCACCAAACGGTGGCGGTGTCACAGTTGGTCTCCTTGATGCAAGTGTTTCGAACGGCGGTAACGTCTCGTTGGAGATGGCTCTTGGAGGAAACCTCGTGCTCAACACCGAATGGTATCCGCTCGGCGCAACAACACCGTTGCATGCTGGTTCGGACAACGCTCAAGCAGGAGTTATGGATTCAGATGCAGAACTTGAAATCACCTTTGATGGAATGTCTTGGATGGTGCCTCTACCAGAAACCGGTACGCTCAATCTGCTTATGCCGGAAGGTAGCATTGTCTTTGACAGTACCTTCATGACAACACAACATTCCAGCAACTTGGAGATGGAATACTTCGGTGGTCAAAGCATGACCGTGGCTTCTGATTCTACCATCACAGCCACTCTTGAATACAACCGACGTGTCAACTCCAACTTGGACCTTGAATTCAACAGTGTTGAAGGAGCGACTCTTGTGGACGCTACTGATGTTGAAATTGGAGCAGTTGTGTCAACGGCGAACAACAGCGCATATGATCAGTTCACCTACTCTGTTGATGTAACCTACAACGGAACCGAGACCCTTGACCTGTTCACAGTAACTGCAGAAATGGGCTTGGCTCAGGATTCTGACCTATGGACCGTTGAACTTTACAACGAAACAAGCAAGGAATGGGAAACATCAACCTTGATGACGCTTGGAATCGGAAATGCCACCGGTGCAGACGCTGTACTAAACGGTAGCATCAGTGTCCGTGTCACGCTACCATCCGTTGATGATGCCTGGCATCTTGATGACGGACATCGAATCTCACTTCGACTTGAAACCGAGTTGGGAGAGGCCAGTCAGATCACCGTTAAGGCAGTCGTTCCTACCGATTATTCGTATGAGATTACCGGAGCAACAGAGGTCATCGGAATTTCTCCACTGGTCTCTCGTGAATTCAGCTTTGACATTACCAATGATGGTAACGGGCGAGACACCTTCACCATAGAACTCCTCGAGAGTGGAATCCCTGAGGGATGGTCGGTAACGCCTATGCAATCAACGCTCACCCTTGCTAAGGGTGAGACTCGTGTTCAGCCGTTCACGGTCTTCGCACCAGCAGACTTTAGCGAAGGTGATGGCTTTGACCTCAAGGTCTACATCGATAACCTTGGCCAAGTATCTGAGGAAGTTGATGTCACCATCCAGTATGCTCAAATCAAGCTGTATACTGACCAAGGAAGTATTGCTACTGCATCAGATAACATCGCTGGTGAAGCCGGCAATGTAAAGATCCCTGTGTCCAACAGCGGTTTGCTTGATGCAACCTCTGTCATCGTCTACTTGTCGCAGACAGGGGATGCCGTAGAACGACAACAGACCATTTCAGTTCCTGCTGGCAAAACTGTGAATGCAACGTTTGATAACATCACCAATCCACAGGGTGACCACCGGTTTGATGTACGAATTGAGGTTGCTGGAGAAGAGGCAAACAATGTTGAATCCATACTCCATGATGGAAAGGTCGCCGAAAACGGGGCCTTTGACTTCCAACTTCCTTACTATCCGGCACCTTCAGCTGACACGGGTAATCTCTGGATAACCCTGGCAGTAGTTGCTCTCGGACTCCTCGTTGCGTACGGCGGTGTCAAGACAGCTCGCAGTGGTCGCTCCGGTTCAAAGTTCTGATTTCAGGGCAATTTGGCCCCTTGTCAAACAAGGGTTCTTGAAGCAAACGATGTGATAGTCACCACTATGGAAGGTCTTGACCATGTTGAGTATCTTCCAGAGCCCTACGACAGGAGCATTGTTTCTGCCGTGGACCCCGCTGTTGTCGGTCATCAAGATGGCTGGCGTTCCGAAGTCATGGGTTGGGCTCCAATGGTTGCACAGCCAGTGGTCCGAGCGAGAAGAAGGACATTCACAGTGACAAACATGCTCGGGTTTGCGGTCTTTGTATCCATTAGCATGCTGTTATGGCAGAATGACCTGCTTATTGTTGACATTCCTCTACCTGATTCGGAATGGGCCTTTGAGGCAACAGGTGTACGTGGGCTCAATGAGGACGGATTGAATGGAGATGGAATCCGTCTTTGTATGGTTGATACAGGAATTGACAATCAGCATGAGGCCTTTGCTGGAAAAGATATCTTGTTCCACGACCTGATTGGAGACTCATCTGCCCCACGGGAATACGGTGCAGTTGCCCACGGCACCTTGATGGCCGGGATCTTGATTTCCGGAAGCCATCAAGTCGGCATTGCTCAAAACGTGACGTTTGCGATGGTTGCAGCACTCCAAGACGACGGCTCGGGACAAAACAGTGGATTGGAGTCCGATGTTGGAGATGCCATTCGATGGTGTCAATTCCAATTCGAAGCGGACATCATCTCTCTGTCGCTGGGAGGTACTCCGAGCATGGAAGGGCAACGGGAAGGCGATTCAGTATCGGCAACACGTCAAGCCACCGACAGCGGAATCTTTGTCGTGGCTGCAGCCGGTAATGACGGAGGGCCAGATGATGACGGCGATGTGGCTGCACCGGGGAACGTACCTAGAGCTATTTCGGTAGGTGCCACCACTCGGGCCGGGGAAGTGTGGGCCAATTCTTCAATCGGTAGCGATAGTGGGGACGAAATCGTACGTCAACACCCTCACATGAAACCCGAGATTGTAGCTCCTGGACATCGTATTATCAGCACCGGTGAAGATAACCTTTGGTACACAAGCAGTGGTACTTCGGATTCGACCGTATTCGTTGCTGGTGCACTTGCATTGTTGTTGGAAGCCCACCCCCATCTTCGCCCCAACGGACAAAGTGATGGTTCTTGTGTAGACCTCGTCAAAACTGCGTTGATGAATTCTGCCCAATCCATCGGTCAAGGTGAAAATCACCATCCTTACGCCGGTTACGGGCAAGTTGATGCAAAAGCTTGGATCAACGAAATTGACCCCAATGTTGCCTGCTGAGAACGAATATTCCTCTCAAATGGCCGATATAGGCCGTTGGAAAGGAGCGGAAATGTGCGGTATTCGGCCTTTTTCCGGAAGAAACCTTCCTGTATCAGGGGGCTAAATTGATATTGTAAGTTCATATTGATACATCTGGGGCGACAACCATGGAGCAGTATTATATTCGGCCCGTTCATGGGGAGAATAGGTGCATCCTACATGTCACAAAATTTGAAAGCCAAAAGTTTCTCAATCGTAACACTGTTTTTGCTCTCGGCTTTGCTGGGCCTTGTCGCCCTGCCTGAGGCCTCTGCAGTCAATGAAACAACCAAAGGGACCGTTACCGGTGTTGAGACTTGGTCCGGCACCATGACCCTCCAGGGCGATGTTGAAGTTGCAGAGGGTGCAAAACTCATTGTCAATGCGGGTACAACGGTCAATATTCCTTACGGCAAGTTCATTGACGTTCGGGGGGCTATCTGTATCGGTGATTCCGCATGTGGTGCAAGTGCTGGTTCTTCCTCAAGTCAAGCGCGTTTCATATGGACGAAGCCTACAGCACAAGGATACACAGAAACTGGACGTTGCTTGAGCAATCAATCGCAATTGCTCAACAATCCAGATGCCGCCTGTGGTTCTGGTATGATCATTCGTGATACCATCGACCAATCGTTGACCTCGATCAATTATGCACACTTTGAGAACGGATACGGATACCCTACCGTAGTTGGAGTCGGATCACAGACCCAGTCAATCAAATACGGAGTTTTGGTCTTTGATGGCTCGAGCACTACCGCTCGTGGATTGTCCTTCAAGGACACCAACACTTCCAACGTGTTAGCGGTGGATTTTGCAGCTCCAACGATTACAGAATCTGAGTTTTCTAACGGTATTGATGAACAGACGTTCAAAGCCTCTGCCGTGCGAGCCTATGGGGCAGGTGCAGGAATCCTTTCCACTTTTACCTTGGAAAGTTCGGTGTTCACTGGTGATGATGCAGATTGCGGTAACCAAGGCGGTGGCCTATCAGTCCTCGTTGTCGAGGAAAGCTATGTTGACATGGATGACCTCGAAATCAAGGACTCGTCTTACGGAGTTCTTATGGTGCGAAGTTCAGGTTCCTTGACCAATTCTGAAATCACAGTCAAGTGCAATGCAGTTGATACGACCTCATTGAAAACTACCGGGACGATCAAGCACAGGCTCCTCGTTAACAACAACATACTCACGACCACCGAAGGCGCCGGACTTACAGCCTACGAGGGTGCAAATGTCTATGCAGAAGGAAATACCATCTCCGGGGCAAGCGAATCATCTGGCGTCGGAATTAGTTCCTCAAAAATAGAGATGCATGGGAATACCATTGGACCAATCGGCGGTTACAATGGACTGTGGATTTATGGAATGGATTCGGATGTTATCGCTGAAAACAACACCATTAAAGAAACGACCAAAGAAGCCGTTAACATTGGTGAATACCATCACGAAGACTTCGGTCAAAGCAAGGATTACGGAGCAAAGCGTCTTTACTTCGCCAACAACAATATTCAAAACAACTCCGGTACTTGTGAGTCTGTGATTTACGGTGGAGAATTTGCTTGCCCTGCAATCCACGTCTTCATGGCTTCTGCTACCATCATTGATAACACGATTTCTGGCAATACGGGTGACATCATTCGGGCAACTGGGAGCATTGTGAATGTCCAAGGAAATACCGGTGACTCAGCATTTGGCTTTGCGGGCAACATCTCGGTTCATGACGACCCGACAACAAACATGAAGTACGGCTCAATTGCGTACTTCTCTGATAATACTTGGACCGGTGTATCTCAAGTCTACAACGTTACAGAATCTCGTATGACCGTTCAAAGCGAACAGATCCCATCTCCAGGCAACGGTGAACTCTACCCCATTTCCTTGAGCTGGATGAATGCAGAATGTCCGTACGTGCAAAACGAATGCCTGACGTTATCAGATGCATCCACCATGCCTCCTGCACAAATGCCTCTCGCTGTTGAGTTGGTTGATAACGCCACTGTGTTTTCCTATGCGGACCTCCAAAACTTTGATTCCTCGATGATTCACGTGCAAAACCAAAACACAGCATGGGGCTCGCAAGTTCGCGAGGGTGAACTCGTTCGATACCAAGTTAAGGCTAAGAACAGCAATGTCGCTGGTGCAACTGTCATCATCAAGGATGCAACAGGTTTGCCGTTGTATGAGTTGACCACGGACGCATTCGGATTCACTCAGCAAGTTTCCCTTCCTTCTGATTTCCTTCTTGACCGCAACTGGAATCACAAAGTCGGTGATAAGAACGCTATCATCCCTGGCTCAGGAAATCCTCCAATCACAATGGATGAAGATTCCTGTGCGGATGGAATCGATAACGATGGAGATACACTCATCGATGATGACGATGCTGACTGCATTAACGGAAGGGAAATGCCGTTTTACACGGTTGAAGCCTTCAAGTTTGGTAGTGGTACCAAAGACTTCTCTTATGTTCTCTCCGGACCCATTGATGACGTCATCAACCTTGACAATCTACGTCCAAGTGTTAGCGTAACCCAGCAAGACGGTGTTTCTTTTGCAACCTCGGTTGAAATTACCGGACAAGCGTGGGACGGGGTCAAGTGGCCTTATGCAAACGACAACACTGCCAGCCAGAAGCAGTTTGGTATGATCACCGCTGTCGAAGTCCAACCACCGGGTACCAACGATTGGTATTCTGCAGTTGATACCTCTGGTGCAAACGGCATGATCACAATGGAGAACCATCCGTTCAAAGACTGGTCGTTTGTTTGGGATATGTCTGCACATGCTGGTGGTGAGGGAGATGTGACGTTCCGTGTTCGCTCGTATGACGGACTCGATTATTCACCTGTTTCCGTTCGCCAGTACAAACTGAACCTCGTGCCTCCAACCATTGTTGTTGATGTTCCAAACACGGGAAGCACTCACACGAATGGAAAGGTTTTGTTCCAAGGAACTGCAGCCGACCCCTATGCAGGGACATACGGTAGCGATGTTCAGAAGATTTGGTTCCACATCACCAGTCCGGAAAACGATTACACTTCCCACTATTTCGAAGAGGGCTCAACAAGCTGGTCTCACGAGTGGGACTTCAGTGAACTTCCCTCCGGTGAATACACCTTCGAAGTTTGGGCATCAGATAGCGACTTTTGTATTGATGTAGCCATCACACCGGAAGACGGTGGAGTTTGTGTTATAGAGACTCGAGTTTTGACCATCATCAACGAAAACACTCCACCTCAGTTGCAACTCACTTGGATTGGTTCTCCCGACCAAATGACCGGTGGCGTTGACCAAGGAACAGTACGTGCATCAGATGAAACAACAATCGTTGGCGTTGCTCGGGACATCGGTGGACAAGTAACCCGTGTGGAAATCGATATTGTGGACCTCGGTACCAGTATTACTCTCAACAATGGCCCCCTTCCAGTGACCTCCTTCAACCCCGATGGTTCTTGGGTGGCTGTTTGGGACACTTCAAAACTTGACCATGATGGTGTCTATGAAGTCACTGTGCGAGCATACGACGGTGAGGATTACTCAGCGGACACTGTTTGGCGTATGACCATTAACAATCCAATTAACGCCGACAATTTGGACCCCGTCTTCAACGAGACCGGTTGGATTGGAAGTGTGACCATTTTCTGTGATTCGCAGTCAAATTCCTTTGACCGATGTGGTGGTGGTGCTTCGATTGACCTCACGCAATTTTTCAGCGACCCTGATGGAGTTGGAGAGGCAAGCGATGCGCTGGCCTTCTTCGTCTACAACGATGAAAGTACTCTTGAAGATGACGACTATTCACAATACGTCCGAATTACAGCAGATGGAAAAGCAATCTATGACCCGATGGACTCGATTGCACAGGTGACCAGCTCCATCCCAGAGTGGTCACTCAATGGAGTGATGTTTTATGCAGAGGATGACCAAGAGTCCAAGGTGTATTCACTCAAGGTAAATTTCCTCGTTCGAGCAGTTGCTTTTAGCGCTGAACGTGTTGACAGCGGACCGATTACCCCGGATGACCCAGCATCCTTCCAAGGCGAAGGACTGCCAGGTAGCACGGTCAACATCCGGTTCGCAAATGGAAATGCAAAGCTCAACTCAACCCGGGTTCTTTCTGATGGAACATGGTCCATGGATTTGACCAACAGTCAACTCAGCACTGAAGGGAATGAAGCGATCATCTTCGAAATGGACGGTCAGGTTTTCAAATTTGCAGGTCAAACAGAGAATGGAGAGTTCAGCATTGTCGTCTCAAGCGGAAATGATGAAGATTCTTCGTTATTGACCATCATCCTAGTCATTGGTGGGATTATTGTTCTCCTCGGTGTTGGAGCGTTCTTCTTCGTTGAATTTGAAGAGATTCCGGATGTCTCTGAAGAAGACGATGAAAACCTTGCTGCTGCAGAAGACCCCTATGCTTGGGCCAAAACCAAGAAGGCGGTAGAGCTCCCCCAACAGGAAGTGACGCCTCAGGCGGTAGAACCGACGCCCCAAGCTGAAGTTGCACCTGCGGAAACATCCCAACATCCAGGCTGGATTTGGGACGAAGGAACAAACCAGTGGGCCCCTGACCCTGACTATGCTCCCGATCAGTGAGTATTGAACCGAGTTGAATCCGATGCCGCCGCAACCTAAGCCAGGCGTACAAGAGAGAATTCTCTTGCACCTTCTCGACTATTCGGACTTCAAAAGCAGCATAGAGGTCCCTTTTGCTCTGTCGCAGATGGGAATAGCCAACGCCGTTGCAATTGCGAGGTCAAATGTACCTCGTGCGATTTCTGGATTAAAAGATCAAGGGATTTTGGTAGAACGGCAAGCCCACGTTAGGGGAGTTTCTCGGAAGAGGAAAGCATATTTCCTTACCGACAGCGGTATCATCATGGCTTCAGAAACTTGGACGCGACTGTCGGAATTCCCACTTCGCTGTATCTTAGACGAAGGGCAACCAGTGGACACGACCCTTGGTGGAGTGAAATCGGTTTTACCCTTTGAAATGCGCCCTGTTGACGTAATTCGATACATGGACGAGAACGGTAGCCTTGATGCTCGCTCATTGTCCCAAGATTTGATTGAGCGTGACCTTTCCAAACATGTGGAAAAGCAGCTGGTGACCTCACTGGCTGATTTGCCTCGGCTTCGACACTTTTACGGAAGGACAACTGAACTGGATAACATGGGCAATTTGATTGAGGCCCGAGCCACAACTCTTCTGGTACCCGGGATTGCCGGCATCGGGAAAACAACCGTTGCCTCAAAGTTGATTGAGAGGTTCATGCATCGCCGTAACCTTCTCTATCATCGCTGCCAGGATTGGGAAGGTTCCCGTTCCTTCTTTGAGTCAATTGCTGATTGGTTGGCCAGCATGGGCAATTCGGAATTTGCGAGTTATCTTGCAGCGACACCAATTCCCCAACCTGCTGATGCTGCCCGTTTACTCATTGAGGCGCTTGAAGGTTCACCTTCGCTCATCGTTATCGATGATTTTCACAAGGTTTCAGATTTGGTCCTTCATCAGACGTTCCAAGCCATGTCCCTTGCGCTACTCGGCAGTGAAGAAAAGATTGGCTTAGTCATCTTTTCGCGTTCATTTAAGCCGGTAGTTCCAACAAAAGATGCTGAAGGTAGGATTGCAAGTTTAGTTCTTCCACTTGACGGTCTTGATCCTGATTCAGGGCGAAAGTTGCTCAGCAGTTTTTCAAATCTTGAAGATGAGCAATGGCTACACATTCACGGTCTCTCACGAGGCCACCCTCTTGTGCTTGAACTCATCAACAGAGGTGCCTCCGCAGGGGCGTTTCACGAAACCTTGGAACATTACGTCACCGTAGAGATTTTTTCCAAATTAAGTGCCGAACAAAAGCGTGTGCTTTCTGCACTATCCATTTACCGAGAACCGATGGTGCTTGAGGCGCTGGCCATGCAGCAGTTGGACACTGATGAACTGGATAATTTGGTGGAATCAGGATTGGCTCGTCAGGCGGATTCGACCAGCTATGACGTTCACGATTTGATTCGTGAATTTTTGTTGCGAAGTCTTTCACCCGCACTCAAAGAAGAATTCCACGCTAAATGCATGGAGTGGTATGAGAAACAACCTCAATCCAATGAAGTAGCGATCGAACTCATTTATCATTCAATCCAGTCCAATCAATTTGAAACGGCCTCTGAAATCATCATGGATAAGGGGCGTCATCTCGTTTCCCAAGGTCACATGGAGTTGCTGGGGCTTTTGGAGCGAATTGAAACAAAAGACTTGGAGCCAAGTACCGTAGTTTTGCTCGGTCAATTACAGGGCGATATCCTGGCGCTTTTGGGTCGTTTGGCTCAAGCGGAAGAAGTCCTCAACAAGGCGCTTGAAGGAGCGAAAGCCGCTAACAACCCTTCGATTGAAGCCGAAATCCTCTCATCACTTGCAGACGTCAGTCGAAAGCAAGGCAACAGTGATGTTGCCCTTGCTCGCCATAAGCAAGCACTCAAGCACTACATCAGCCAAAGCAACGCCGTATGGGCTGCTCGTACCTACAACAACATTGGATATCTTCTTCGACGGAAGAACGACCTCAACAAGGCCCTAGAAGCCTACGGAGAGGTTGAAACGATTTTAAGTCAGTCCAAAGGCAATGAACTGCTGAGCAGTCAAATCACGCTTGCCCGGGCTCTAATTGACCTTGGGGAAGTTCAACGTGCACGTGAGCATGCAATTGATGCGCATGAAGCAACCGAAGCCATGGGTGATGCTGCCCTCCATGCACGTGCTCAAGCGGTTCTCGGACGCTACTACTCAAGGGTAGAACAATCCGAACTTGCTATGTTCCATTACTCTGCTGCTTTGGAGGCGATGAACGAAGCCGGCGACCTTCAGGCGCTGGTCGAGATTACCATTCTTCTCGGTGAAGTGCTCCATGATGCAGGACGAATCGAAGATGCTATGGAGCATTATCGTGAGGCACTCGTCATTGCTGAAGCAAATGACTTGCGCATGCAAATTGGAGAACTTCTCACCCGTCTCGGCGGAGCAGCCCCGGACCGACAAGGACGTATGGAATACCTCCAGCGGGCTCTATCAGTGTTCCGTGAATTGGGGGCACGCTCTCGTATGAAGGAAGTGCAGATGATGGTACATCGTGCGGTTATGGGTCGATGATCACTGAACTGCTTGCGGACGATCCAGTGTGACTTTAGTGGTCCCGTTTTCATGAACCACCCATACCAGTTGGGCCCCAGCAAGTGGGATTTCTCCGCTATGTTCTCCACTGCCTGTTCCCGATAACGACACGGTCATGTCAAGAGGTCCACCCTTGTCAATTAATTTCAGTGAAGTGTCGCTTAGACGTAGCCAAAACATCGATTCGTCTGCTTCTGATGGCCTCCATGCGACCGATTCTGCATAGCTAACATTCCCAATTCGGCTCGCCTCATCTGCCCGTTCTACTGCGGCGGCGAGGTCGTTTAGATTCGCTTCTACGGCTTCTTCATTCCATCGAAGCCGGGTATTTGTTTCAATATCCCAAGCCCATACGCTGAAAATTGTCATCAACAATACACCGAGGAGGAACGTGAACACGTATCCAAGTTCGGTCGCAGCGGCATGGGTGTCTCGTGATAATCGGACTTGTCTCATGTCAGTGCCTCCCGAGTGGTAACGTCAAGTGCTGAAAGTTGGAGTGTAAATTCAATGGCTTGGCCATTGGTGTGCCATACCGCTTCTGATGTGCCATAACTTGGGTCAGGTACCCATCCGACGTAATCAGTCAAGAGGTCCAATTGTCCAGGATATACGGTCCAATCTTCACTGGCTTCAAGTCCGATTCCAGCACTGTCTGCAATCGCTGCACCGTAGGGTTCTGACCAGCCTCGCCTCACTTCATATGCCGGTGTTGATGCGAGAGAAATACGATGGACGAGTTCAATGTCAAGTTCCAGTATGCCTGCTCCTGAAGCACTGTCTGCAGTGGGGTGGAGGGACGGTATAGTCGCTGCAAAGCGAGGGCCTGGCCCACCACGGTCGGATGGGGGGACCACCACGTAGGGTTGGAATTCGGGGTGATTGGTCACCACAGCACCTCCGCTGAATGCAACTTCCATTCCAGTAATTGAAGATTGGAACTGATAGGCAAGTCGTGAAAGGTGGAACGCCCAAACGGTGCCGATGGTAGCGTGGGTTGATGTTCCGTCGCTGCCCAACACCTCTATGGCTACACTTGAGGGATGGCGGCCATCTCTCCAAGCCTGTTGAATGTCAATTTCTCCACGCCCTCCCATCCGTTCCCACGGAAGTTCAGTCGTAATCCATCCACTGGCTTGGGTTGCTATTTGGGTGCAACGCTGTTCACCGTCGTGCGGGAGATGATAGAGCCCGTTTTCACCGCTGAATCGGGTGATTCGAATCGGGTGATCTTTCTCTACGGCAACATTGGTTGTCCCCTCGTTAAGGGTCAATTCGTACCGGTTATTGTCGTTCAAAAATACCCCTGTTTGGTTTGCAGCTCCACTGGCATTCCATGTGGATGTATATCCTGCAAGGACAATGTTTAGATGTTCACTCACCGTATTATCCGTGTTGTAATAGGAAAACGATGCGCCTGAAATTGAACCTGTGTCATCTGCTGGGACCATGGTGATTCCCGGGACAGCGTCAGTAATGCTCGCCGTTCCCGATGCCGCCCACGTGACGAAAAAATCTCCGTCAGCATCGAGTGTGGGTGCCCCAAGAATTTGTTCAGGAGGCCAAGCTACATGTTCAATGGAATTGGGTTGCACAGAAATCCCTCCTCCTCTCCAAGTAACCGTGACGATCGAATCTCCCGGATTGGTAAGTCGAAGTGTTCCTTCAAGGTTCGGTGGTGTGAATGAATGGCCGAGGTATGCTCCAGTGGTTGCTGGCCACGATGTAATGCCTGTTGTATTGGCGGGTTCGGATTGATACATCATTCTTGAAGCAGCACTTGTTGTGATTTGTACAACTTGGGCGCCACTGAGATTGAATTCATGGGTAAATGAGACCGCTGTTCGGGACATGTCACTGGGCTGGGCGTAGAACAATTCTGTCCCGTTGGAAGTGGTGATCTGAATTTGATTGGCTTTATCGCTTAACAGTTGAATCTTCGCTAATCCCGATTCCATGGGAATTGCCCATGAGTGGCCTCGTTTGTCGGAAGGTTCGCTGTCAGTTGGCTCAAGATAGGTCGTCCCACCGGTACCGATTTGGGCGAGAACCACAAGTTCATGACTGGATGAAACGGTGACGGTGCCGAGCGTTGACAAATCAAATGATTTCAAGTCATCAACACGAAGGTCCAATGTTGATATTTCGTCTCCAGATGAACTGAGCGTGACATCGACAGGACCCAAAGGCATGGCCAGCCCTGGAGCCACGGAGACGAGTGCCCGGTCGACTTGGGCATCAACGGTGTAGAAATAATGGCGGTCTGGCCCTTGTCGCAGGTCAGAAATGCACACTGAGGAAATGAAGGTCTCGGGATGACGTATTTCCAGTGAGTCGTCAAAGTCAAGAGCACCTCTTGCTCGAAGACTCATGTCCTCCTGCCATGTCGCAGAGTACCACATTCCACCTCGTAACGAGTCCCAAACGAGGTTTCCGTCAACAGGAACAAGGGTGGATTGCGTGGAATCTCCGGGCATACCTCGCTCGCTGAGTTCCGAGGTTTCATGAGCGAGAAGGGTCATTTGGGCAGACATATCGTGGCGTTCAACAGAACCTTCCAATTCCTCAATAACTGGCATCAAGGACACCATCATCAAACCGATGATGGACAATACACCACCGAACAAGAGAACCGTGGCGACTGCTGCGGAAACTGCCTCTTCATCACGCTGCAGATTGTGTTTCATCTGCTCACCTCCACTCGCTGGTAGTCCACTTCAAAGAACAGGGGCGACCCCTGGGAGGCAATGGTAAATCCATCAGAGCCACTCGCTCGTTGATAGGGTGAGAATCCAATGAACGTGTCAAGTGTTCCCGCCGAGCGCTGAATGGTATAATCAGACAGCCAAGTCTCGTGGTATTGTGGGGTCACGACATCATGCAAGGCGTTGACGACACTGAAACGAACGTTGTATGCCTCTCCAGTGAACAAGGTTAACGGGCCAAGCGATACGAATTCCATTCCAATGTTCGTTCCGCTTCCGATTGAGCCTCTTCCCGTCACATCGGTAAGGAGGATGGACAATCGCAGTTCTTCGTTAGCCATACGGTCGAGTTCAACCAGCGGCATGGCTGTGACGTCCCATGCCCCGTTGGGGAATCGTTCAGCCCGAGCATTGTTCATCATCACAATCTCGTGCGTCCCTTGACCAAGTGAGGTGGTGACTTGGATTCCAGATAAGGACGCATACACGGTGCGGTGTAAGGTGTCGCCTTGCTCATCGTATACGGTGACGATCATCCAGTGGGGATGCGATGCATTGTGATCGATAAAGACTTCTTGTGAAGTCGTAGGCACTGTCCGTTCAACCGTGATTGATGGATTTTGAATGGTTATGCTCCTCGCAGATTCATTGGCTGCAGTTACAGCAATGACGGAGTCATTGACTTTGCGAATTTCGATACTTTCTTGAGACGTGAAATCAGCCGAAATGGTCCATTCCTCGATGTTCTGAACGGTAAATATGGAGGTGGACTGCATGGCTAATGTGTTTCGGAATCCAGTTCCTTCAGGTGCATTTCCCGCTACTTCGACTCGATCTTCGATTCTGTCGGCGATACCTGTTGCCGATTTCCAGTTGGTGTTGTCCTCAAAATCCGAGAGGTAGGGGTTGAGAAAAATCCACACTCCGCCCATAATGGTGATGACCATTGCGAGGAGCATGACAACCCCCAATACCTCGCTGACCGCTTGCTCTTCGCGACGTAGGCGAGGGGAGCGTAATGCGGCGGCTTGGCGGTTCACGAATGAGGACACGATGAGGTATCATTTAGCCATTGACCTTCTTTTCAGGTCAAACCATCAGTTGGTGGCCGGTTTTTTGACATTCGGGGTTTCCTCATTATGGCCTTCTTTTCCAACATAATGGGAGAAGTCTGGGCCTGCCTGGAGTGAAATAGTGAGGTCTCCGTTAAACACTTCATCAATGTAGTACAGTACCGTTGATTCTGCAATATGAGGCTGGTTGTTTTTTTCACTCAAGTGGGTCAGCGTGATGCTACGGGTAGACTCGGTGCACACTTCTGCCAGAAATTGCCCGGTTTGGTCGTTTGATAAGTGGCCGCCACGGCCTGTGATTCGGTCTTTGAGTGAGTAGGGGTAGGGCCCCGATACCAAGCGGTTGTGGTCATAATTGGCTTCGATTGAAATGTGCTCACAGCCACGAACATGAGCAACGAGTTCATCGGTCCATGAGCCCAAGTCGGTGATGATTGCAGCACGCTCTCCTGCATGACTGGCGACGAAGGCGACATTGTCTGAGCCATCGTGCGGGACTGGCACTGGGAGGACGGCGAGGTCGTCCCCGATGTGGACGATATCCAATGATGAAAAGAACGTGGTCAATTCGGGCTTAAGTCCGAGTTCAAGTGCGGTTCGTTCGTTCGCTAGAACGCGCAACTCCCATTTATTTTGACACACTACTGCGCCGCCGCCGTGGTCTCCATGATGATGAGAAATTAACAAACAATCGATATCGGTGGGTTCGAGGTTGAGGCGAGCAAGGCGTTTAGCTAATTGAGTCCCGCTGAAACCTTGGTCAACAAGCACCTTCACCTTTGGAGTCTCAAGAAGCGTGGCATTGCCGCGGCTTCCGGTACCAAGGTGAGTGATGGTCATCGGCATGTGAACGCTGTCACCCCTGCGCGGAAGGAACTTGAACACACCGATAATTCATCTTGCAAAATCGCTATTTTTTGGGGATTGCGAGGGGGCGGTAATTGAAATTTGTATGAACATTGTTCCATCATCCTCATAAGCAATCTTTCCAAGGTGTCTTTGTAGCGAAGCGTATGCTTTGTAGCGGGTGATTCAATGCGAAGAAGTCAAACAACCCTTCTCACGACCTTGGCAGTGATATCGAGCCTTCTGTTCATGTCTCAATTCCCATCCATTTCCAGCGTTGCAAACGTTCACCCGGATGATACGACTCAGACTCCACCGCCCAATACCGATACCGACGGGGATTTCATTCCTGATGTTCATGAAACACTGTTTGAGGAGTGGATGAATTGGACTGCAGTTGATGGGCGAAGCGTGATCATGCAAGGCATGGACAAAGACAACGCATCGGATGCGTCAATGGACTTTGACCGTGATGGATTGAACGCAACCGAAGAATTTTGTTGGCCTTATCCCGCAAATTGTACGGAACCCGGATTTCCAAGAGGCCTTACCGGGATTCTTGATGAGAACAATGAGCGAACCTACCTCGACCCACGCATGTCGGATACAGACGGCGACGGTATGCCTGACGGTTTTGAGGCCTACATGTGCCTGAGGGTCGGTGGTTTTGATGTCGCAACGCTTCGTTATGAGTGCGGATCGTACAATCCACTCAACGGCAGTGACCTCACCCTTGACGGCGATAACGATGGATTCGATGTTGACCGAGATGGTACGCTAAGCCTTGCGGAACGATTCACGGCGCCAGAGGAATACGCCTATGGAACCACGGCAAATTTCACGACTGAACTCGATGGGTTGTGGTGCCATGCAACACTCCCTGGGGGCTCTCCGCTGAAAAATTGGCCGTTCTTACCCTCGGGGGCAAATGCAACCTTCCACAACATTTTGCCCGCATGCACAACAAATTCCACCGCCCCAATTGGGGAAGACCTTTGGTTGGGTACCGACCCACTTCTTGACGATTCAGATCGTTATCACTGGGATGGGTTCTCCATTCGTAACCTCTACCCGTCTTTCGGCGACGGAATTCCCGACGGGTGGGAAGCACATTTCGGTTTGAATCCACTGAACCGAACCAATGCCCTTGACGATCCGGACATGGATGGCTGGGATTTCAATCGCGACGGTGTGGTGACTCCCGACCTCGCACGGACCTTCACAGCCCTAGAACTTGGAGAAGCTCTTTCGACGTTGGAAGAATATCTCGTTCACTATGACGGCGGAAATACAGTCTATCCTGGATTGAAATCTGCGGGTGTCATGACCAGTTCCGATGAATTCACAGTGCATCCACTCGTTTACGATGCGGAAGAAGGTGCTATGTCCGTCAATCATTACGATGTGCGCTCCCTCGAGGTCAGCGGTGACAACCTCTATGTCATGACAAAATACGGCGTAAGTGTTCTCAACCTCGTTCAAGAGACGAGTTTGCATCAATGGTTGCCCGAAGGTGTAGAACTTCATGACGGGACATTGGTATTCAACGACGACGAACCGTTTGCATTGGCGCTCTCAACAAGTGTTGGGGTGGCCGTAAGTCCGTTGCTCGCAGACGGCTCACTCGGCCCACTTTCTTCATGGGACTGGAGCATGATCGGTGAGATGAGCGCTGTTACTCAACTGTCAGGGATGGATGGGAACCAACAAATCATCGCCCTCGGCCACGCCGGTGACGGTGCAGTTTTGGAAATTGGTCCAGACGCATCTATTGTTTCTACATACGACCTTGGGGCTGGTCTCCGTGACGCCCTTGAAATCTCCAACGCATCTGTTACAGTGATTCAACACGGTGCTGCTGGAGGCTCAACTTACACCCTCTTTGTAGGAACCGACCGTGGATTGTTGACGGTTGAGACTGCGTCAGCTCGTGATGAAAGCGTTGCTGAGTGGCAGTTTTTCTTTACGACAGAAAGCACACCGATAGCGACGTCACTCGACCAGATTCACGGTCTCCCACTTGGCGTCGTTGACAATCCAGCAGAAGTACGAGACATGGCGCTTGACGGCCCGTCCGATGAAAACGCCCAAGCCCTCTGGTTTGGAACGCCATCGGGTGTTCATAAAATGGACCTGGTCAGCGGTTCAATTGACCATGGTGGTCTATTGGTCCACCCCGGCATTGACGGCACTTTTGCTCAAGAAACCAATGACATTTACGCAATCCTACCGACAGGTGATGAGATTCTTGTCGGTTCGGATTGGGGTCTTTGGGCCATCGCCGGCGATTACATGGCCGTCTATGGGCAGCAAGACCAGACTCGCCTGCCCGGTCAAATTACAACACTAGCCAGCTATGATATGAACGGAAATACAACGGTCTTTGGAAGCGCTTCACCAGGGGAATTTGCTAACCTCCAATTGATTGACCCTGGAGCAAACGATTCAGATGCTGACGGCATGCCAGACGGCTGGGAAGTCGTCAATGGATTGGACCCGACTGACCCATGGGATGCATATTACGACACCGACGGTGACGGAATTGACTTGGACCAATCTGGAGATTTTTCTTTGGACCGTTTGTGGACAAACCTTGATGAATTCCGATACGTCAAGACAACCCCTGATGGTTACAATTCAACAACACCGTCTCTCAGCGACACCGATGGAGACGGAGTCAAAGATGGTGCTGAATATTTCGGCTTCTTCTACGAGAACAGCAATTTGTGGTGCCACTATACGGTACAACTTTCCTATGTTTGTGATGATGCTGCAGGACAAGCAGCCAATGCCACCTACCTCAACATCGCCAACGTTGATTCAGGAACTGACCCAACAAATCCAGATTCCGATGGTGATGGAATGCCCGATGGCTGGGAAATTCAACACCGTCGCTGGGTCGGTATGTCGTTCACCGGCGGTAATAATTGGAGTTTGGACCCGTTGCGAGCAGACGATGCGAACTGGGATGCAGACGGTGACGGACTGCCGAATCTTTGTGAATATCAATGGTCAATCGTACGGAACATGGGACTCGCAGGCGAACTGCTGGAACTCTATGGCGAATCTCCAGAAAGTGTTGAGCAGTGGGCGGTTGCAGATCCTAACGCAATAGACTCAGATGGCGATACATTGCCCGATGGATGGGAATCAAAGGGTCTCTGCTCATGGGACCCAAGCCGACTTGGCGTCAATCCGCTGAACGGGTCTGATGCATTCGAGAATCCTGACGGTGACGGGTACGACATCAATCATGACGGTATTTTGGACCTCAATGAGTCCTTCGTTAATTATCTTGAATATCACCTTCGCAGTGACCTTTTCCTGGGCAACGAAACCTTGGATGGAGTCACCCTCCCTGATGGATTTTCAACCAACCTCTTTGACCACGTTGGTGATTATGGTATTCCAGAAGCAACCTTTGCAGAACGGGCATCGGGGGCTGTAACCTCCGGGCAATCCACTTACAGCATTGGTGCAGCCGACCCGTTGAGTTCCGACTCCGATGATGACGGGATGCCCGATGGATGGGAAATTTGGTTCGCAAGATGGGATTTACTGGATGACGAATGGACATTGAACCCTCTGGATTCAACCGACCGCTGGGACGATACTGATGAAGACGGAATGACAAACTGGGAAGAATACAATGTTATTGCACCTGAGTTGTCTGAAACTGACACAGAACGCACTTCGCCGCAGTGGTTTGTCACCACCATCGGTCAAGCATATGCACTCCAACAATGGCCCGGCGTGACGTCTGAGGAGTCCTTTGGAAGTTTCATGACGCAGGACCAAATCAACCTTACCGGCCTCACATCCGACCCAAATAACGTTGACACAGACGGGGATGGAATGCTGGACGGAGTTGAACTCCTGTTCACGGCTTGGAATTCATCAGCAGAGACATGGACCCTCAATCCTCTCGTCGCTGGTGACGGGCTCTTTGACGGCGACGAGGACGGCCTCATTGACCTGCAAGAATTTGGTCTTGCTGTAGCCCAACCGGACAACGGTATTGCCCATCCCAGCGATGCACCGTTGATGCACATTGACGGGGATTTCCAACAACCTACCGAAAAGGCACAACGTGTGTTCAACATTCTCATCACCAAAGAAACGCGTGGTAAGCGGCTGCTCAATGATTTCAACGCTTGGCAGCAAGGCGAACCTCCAACCGCTTTCATCGATGTGATCCTCGGCATGACCGACCCGACCATTTCGGATACCGACGGTGACGGAATGTCAGATGGATTCGAATATTGGTTCACCAATTGGGACCTGGACGAGAACAGGTGGAGCATGAACCCACTGATTGATGGCGACGTTAACCTTGACTCAGACGACGATAGTTTCGACTGTAACGGTGACGGAACCATTGACGTCAATGAATCCTTCAGCAATCTTCGTGAATGGCAGTCTCGGACGTACGGTAATTTCCTCAATAGAGGGACCGTTCCTGCGAATTTAGGCATCGTTGATTTCGGGAAAGACGCTATGCTTGCCTATACCGAAGAACTCGGATTCAGTGAGATTCAGGCTCAGCAAGCCCTCTACATCGATTTCGTCAAGAAAGGTACAGATT
The DNA here is from genome assembly GCA_029250625.1 of Candidatus Poseidonia sp. Lineage (GTDB taxonomy): Archaea > Thermoplasmatota > Poseidoniia > Poseidoniales > Poseidoniaceae > Poseidonia. The sequence continues at coordinate 31,770 of JAQXEX010000080.1, forward strand.
CTCAAGACCGAATGGACGAGATCAATACCTATGATGCTGAGAATTTCAATCGAAGTCTCCGTGGAGTGGCTGACCCCACTCACTCCGACTCCGACAGCGATGGCATCCCTGACGGATGGGAATATTGCTACGCAATTTTCGGAATGGATGACCCAACAACCATCAATCACTGGGCCGCCAACCCTCTCAATCCATGGGATGTTGATTACGATGGAGACCATGACGGTTGGTACGACCGCAGCAGTTTTGACATCCCTGCAACCCAAGGGCTTTGGGAAGACCGTGCCCTTATTCCTTCGGGGCAAGTCATCCAAAACGGAATCGGTTCATTGCCGTTTACGAATCTAATGGAGTTTGAGAATGAAACGAGCCCAGACAGCAACGACAGCGACGGTGACAGTATTTCTTTCATCACCACGGTAGAAAACGGTGTTGTGATTTCCCACCTCCAAGATTTCAATTACTCTGATGGACGTGAGGTGTTCAAGTACGGTTCCAATCCGAGCGATAATGATTCAGACGGTGACATGATTCCAGACTGGTACGAATACAAGCGAGCTTGGAACGAATCTAATGACAATTTCAGTTCCTACCTTGACATCCGTGTTGTTTGGATTGATGTGGCTACCGGTGGCCCTTGTGATACGAGTACAAACTCGTGCTTACCTCTTTCACAAGACGGAGCAGGTGGCACATTGGGTCGACCCGACATTGAATTAACTTGGTTCACGATGGATCCAAGTGACCCTGACGACGCGAATGAAGACCCCGACCAAGATGGAAACTGGGACTGCAGTGGGGCGGGATGTACTTACGAACCGTATACGAACTTCCAAGAATTTTACGCGATTACGCTTTCGGAATATTCGTCACCCAATGCCGTTCGGCTGAGTGGGCTCACCTTTGAGGGGAGTCCAGTCACGGAAGGATGGCAGTTTAGAGCAGCCATTTTGGGACTAGGTCAGCCCAATGAGCTGATTCTGAATTACCTCAAATTGGACCAATATTCCGGTATTGACCGTCAATACGGTTACATTGTCAACGATTACGATACGAATTTCCTTACCGTGGACCCCAGCGATGACGTTATTCTTATGGCGGGCAATCTGACGGACTCTTGGGAGATCTACTACCAAGGCTCTCCGAATACCCCACCTGTTCGAAACGTAGGAGAGCACGAATACGGTTGGTATCTCCTTGACTTTGATGACGACCACCTCGCTGAAGGAAGCGACCCTACAAATTGGGATACAGATGGTGATTGGATGAACGATTGGTTCGAAGTTCGTGACGATGAAGAAGACGGTGTGAGAGGAGATTCTTCCCCGATAAGATACGATTCAAGAACAACAGAATGATCCATTTGGATGAATTTTGGTGTGACTCCAAACCGCATGGTTAAAATTCTAAGTCGTGTGTCTACGAAGTATGCAGGGTAGCGATACGCATACATTTTTCTCACGCGGCGCTTTTTGGCTGCTCGTTATTTTGATGGTAACGACACCTCTCAGTCCGCTCGCATCCTTCATTTCTGAAGATTCCACTGCTGCAGCGGGTACTCGTCATGTGTACGAGTTCCATGATGGATCTACTGAATATGTTGCACTCTATCAGGGTGCTAATCCAGACACTGGTGCAAAGGTCAAACTCCCACGGGGTGCCTTGGTTACTGACGTTAGCATGACCTTGTCCGGTGCATCTGCAACCGGATGGTCACAAGTGGTTTCCGATACACGTGCTCAATGGGTTGCGGGTCAGGCTACGGACATGGACGACCGCAGTGGAGACTTGACACTTGCAATGGACAGCATCAGCGAAGCTTTCTACCCCCACGGGTTTGATGAAGCAGCTGACCCTCAATCCGATGCCTGGTTGGACAACGGTTCCTATGCCCTGCGTCAACCTCACACCTCAAACGCTACAGAGGGGCTCTTCTCTCAACAATTGACGAAAACATCCTCCAGTTTCATGGCTCAAAGTCAAGGAGCGATCCTCAAGCACCACGATTGGCTCTTCCTCTCAACGTGGTCATCCTCTTCGTTCAGCAACGTTGTTCATCGGCTTTACGCCAACAATGCAAGCCGAGAATCCATCATCACACTTGATCAAGCACAATGCAATCTGCCTCAGAAACATTCTTCCTCATATTACGGATATTATGGATTTAGAGATTGGACGGTTACGGATGATGAACGTCTGTTCGGAATTATATCGGGATACCGATCCGTATCCAGTTCCACGGCGCCTGTGAATTACCACCGCGTTTTGGAAATGGACATTTCTCGAGACAGTGTTTGGACCTGCATTGATTCGTACGACATATCTGCAGGTGCCGGTGACTACACGGGAATAGCCTACGACAAAGACACGGGGAAAATCTGGGTCGCTCACAATCAAGGGAACAAGATTGTATCCTACGATTTCAGTGGCGATGGGACCTCCAACTGGGACCGAGACGAGAAATACTACACGTTCACTTCGTCTTCAACAAGCACCCGTGAGTGCGGCCAATCTAACCAAATGGTTCGGGGGCTAGAAGTCAACTCAACCACGTTTTTCATGCGATGCCAGAAGGATTCATACTACAATGACAGGGACCAACTGGAAGCGTGGGACATCTCCGGCTCTGCTCAAGCACTTATTCCACAATCAAACACACGTCAAATCTCTCGCCTCGGTTACGGTTTGCAGTTTGATGGAGACCGCTTCATCACCGTTGATTCCGGATATTCCACTTGGTCAGGGGCTACCTTGTATTATCGCGAATTTGGAACGAGTTGGATCTATGAAACAACGCCTGCACCAGGAACAACCACATGGTACGGTCCAGTGACTGAATACACATCCGATGTTTTGTCTGCTAATGTTCAGACCTATTGGTCTGCAGCTTCCATTGGAGACCGTGTCGATTATTGGGTTTCTGCAGATAACGGGACACACTGGGAACAAGTGGTGTCCAACTCCACAATTCACTTTGATTATCCTGGAAAGGAGCTGGTCTGGAAGGCTCAGTTAATCGGCTCAACTGCAGTTTCATGGTGGGTTGATATTGATACTGCAACAGCATATACTGCTTCTGGTGATTGGACGTCACCTTACTACAATACGGGCACAAAGGTGGGTAAAGTCCGGCCAGCATGGGTTGCAGACACACCTGCTGGGACGACCATCCAAGTTGTTGTTTCAAACGATAACGGAAGCACATGGTTGGACGCCGAGAACAATGTTGAAACGAGTTTCTCAACCGATACAGCAGGAAACACCCTGCGTTATGCTATCTTCATGACCACCAACAATACAGCAATCACACCAACCATTGAGAGTTTCATTCTGTGGTACGAAGAAGGATATCCCGACCGGCCGATGATCGATATTGGCGGAGATGGAGTTTACGATTGGGAAGCGAAGATTTTCCTCAACGAATCAGCTGTTGTAGCATCTGACGACTCCCAAGTGGGCGTGATTGTGAAGAAAGCACCAACATTGATAGATGCCTTCAACGATTACATTCCCGAAAACGGAGAAGGAATGCTTGAGGTTCCAATTGGAATCAAGGCAGCAACTTCTGGACGCATCCGTGTGTCCAATATCGACGTAACATACGCCATGCAAACGCGTGCAATTGACGCATCTTTTGAAGGTGGATTGGCTTCACCGGACGGTACTTATCGGAATTTCATCACTCGGGTAGCCCCTGGAGACGATGTTGACCGTGTCACTGAGGCTACGATTGAACTGAATCACAGCCATGGTGCGAACCCATCAGTCACTTGGATGCGAGGAGATTCTTGCAACACAAACAGTGATGCTGGTGGAATCGTTGTGTTTGATACTGGGAATTGTACCTCTACGGTAGATGCACTTGGCGTTGTTTCAATTTGGATTCCGACCATGGTCAATTGGAGTTGGGACGATGAAGCAGACCTCGAAGCGATCATCACGGTCAAGGACGACCTCGGGGTTGCTGTTGACCGTTGGGATACCACGAGCATGGATTTGGTCGTTGAAAACGACATTCAACTGGACGGTCTCAGAGTTTGGGAAGAAACAGGACGTCAATTGTATCCTATGGATTGGGTCCGGGGAGGATTCAATCTTAGCTTTGCAGGAGGACTCCACTTCCAAGATTCACAACTTATGCCTCCAGCAGGCAGCTTTAGTCTGCGAGTCATCGGCCAAAACGTCAGTTATGACGGAGACCCAATCGGGGCTTCAGTCTTGCTTCACGAAGAGGTTAATCCCGCATTTGGAGATTACAACCTGACCTTTGTATCACCCATTGAATCCGCCCCAGGTGGTATGATTTTCTACGTTCAAGCCGTGGATTTGGAAAACGGTTCGACGTATTCCAATCCAGGATACAATTCTATTCGACTGATTCTTGACGGTAATTCACCCCTTGTCCTGTCTACAACACCTTCTGACGGAGAAGAGCGTCATGCAGGTTCTGCCGGTGTTGGCCAAGCCGTTTCATTGATCATCCAAGATTCGGTAGACCCCCCACAACAAATCACATTGAATTATTGGGTTGGATGCCGAGCAAGCGATGCCATTGGTTGTAACGATTACAACTTTGACGGATTGCCCAATGAAGATGAGTATGAACGCAAAACCCTCTCTTCACCTGAAACTAGGGTCGGCGGGCTCAACATCTTTGAGGGACTTATTGATGATTCAATGTTACTTCATGAGCAGCGAGTTTCTTACTTCATTACCGGAAAAGATCAGCAAGACAATGAAATTGCGATGGGTGGGGGTCCAGTTTGCCCTGTGACCAACGTGGTTTGCGGAGACCGGCCAGGGGAAGTACTCCCCGATTGGTCCGCCGACTTATCCACATACACCATCCGGCAAGAGTTTGAACCCACGGTCGACCTGGGCAATTCGTCCATTCTTGGCCATGATGACTACGAGCCACTTCATCCTGGTATTCCTTACACTGCACGAATTCTCATCAGTGACCAAAACGGTTGGGATGACATTCAATTCATTCAAGTAGCACTTGGTGGCGACTTGGATGATGATGAGGCATCATTGTTCATCAGTCTTGCACCGGATGCTAATGGGGACCCCGTCGCTGTAATGGAGACTGGCTCGGATTTCATCGCTGTATCAAACCTTTACTCAACGGTGGACCTTGATGCTGACAACAAGAGTGTTGTTGTCATCCAAGCACGCTTCCAACTGACATGGCAGTTCCCCGAGTCGTTCGATACGGATGGTGTGAGTCATTTCGTGCCGAAGGTCTTGGTCACTGACTTGCCGTGCAACGAAGGCGAAACTGAACCGTGCTTTGAAACACGTTTCGGCATGGGTGATGATTGGTGGAGTTTGGACAATGACTTCCGATTTGATACCGAAGCAGGCCACATTCGTGCGGTAGAACTTCGCAACAGCGAAAATCACTACAATCCAGAGAACATTGAGACCATTATCGGGGCCGGCCAAGCCCTTCGAGTAAACGGTCGTGTATTGTTCTCTGAAGACGAGACACCGGCGCCTGCTGGAGCCTTTGATGTGGTCTTCGGGGATTTCGACAACAACTGGCGCACTTCCACTCGTGGAGACGGAGAATTCAGTCTTGATTTGTTGGTTCCTTCTGTTCGCTCAGGTCATCTTGACCTCCGATTGAGTATGGATGACTTGCCGGGCCTTGCCTTTGATGAAACGCCCGTTCAACCCCGTGTTCGCTTTGCAGTTGACAGTGTTCGGCCCACCATTGAGAGCATTGGTCTCAACACCGTTCTTCCGGGAGCGCCTCTCTCCATTGGAGACGCATCCAATCTGAAGGTCATGCTTGAAACCAAAGACGAAAATGGATTTGACTTCAGCGCACCAGCCCTGCTCCATTACAGAGTTAAGGCCGGCGAGGCTGAGATTTCTCGAGGCAGTGTTCTCCTTCCAGACATTGCTCCATTTGGCTCTCAGTTCTTCTGGAGTGGTGTTCTTGACTTGACTGATTCTGGTGCCACGACCTTGCTTCCATCCTATACGGTTGATGTATGGATCTCAGGTTCGGATGAAGCAGGAAATCCATTTGATACCACGGGCAACTCGATGTCAGACCCCTTTGCCTCTTGGCCGCTTGCGCTTCTTGGCCCTCGTGTTGACCTTCAACACGAAGCCACTGTATTGCAGTGGGATAATCCAAGTCCGTATGAGGGCGAATCGGCTTCGATGTTAGTCACAGCGGAGAATCTTGCAGGCGACGGTAGCGTGTCCTTTGCCCTTCAACGGCTTGTTGACCGAGGATTCTGGTCTACAACGTCTGAAGTGAGCTTAGCGGCAACAACTGGCCAAACGCTTCGGGCTAGCTTGCCGACGGTTGCAGACGTGTCTGCTGGGCAATCTGTGCAATACAGAGTTCTTGTTCTTGTTGATGGTGTTGAGATGGATCGGCATACGGTTGATTCACTCATGGTCAAGGAAGAAACAGTACGTGATGGAGATGCATTGTCTCAGCAAGTATCCGATGATATGTTCAGCATAACCCTCTTCCTCATCGCTTTGATTTCTGTATCCTTTGGCTTATGGGCCATGGTGATGCGAAGAAGAATGCTGACCCCTGAGGATGAAGATGAGGCTGACCAAACCGATGTTGTCGATGCAGAAATGAATCAGAACAGCAAACTGGTTCCGGACTTGGTTGAAGCGCCCGCTCCAACCCCACCTCAACCCAATATGGCTGCCCTGCCCCAACTTGACCGGACCGTTCCACCTCCTGTGCCTCCAACAGGACTACCGGATGGATGGACGACTGAGCAATGGAATTCATACGGATGGCAGTACATTGACGCACTAACAAAGTGAGCTGATTCAATGGAACCCTCTGCTGGCGATGTTGACGGTCTTGTGACCCTGCAAGAACGAATGGTGAACCTCATCAATCAACTGAACATGCCCCTTGTTGAAGTGTCCTTGGTTCTTCAAAAGCATATCAAGGGTCTTGGGCAATCTCTGGACGAGTACTTGGCCTCATCAGGAGGCACCGTTCCCGAACGCGTATCTCAACCTTGGCCGGTTTCTGAATCAACATCTTCCCCACCATCAAATTTCCCTTTGGAAAAGGTCCTCAGTATCGTTGACCATCAACGAATGGACATTCTTGAAACGCTCATCCGCGTGACGCTCATTGAGATTGAAGTGTCCCTCATTGATGGGATTCTAGCCTTGCGTGCATGGGAACAATTGGCCAGGACTCAACTTTCCCTTGCATCCGGACCAGGGCAGTTGTTCTCCCCGCTTGAGATTCCAGATGACTGGTAGGGATGAGATTCAAAAACAACCGTGGCGAGGAGAGGACATGGGGGCTCAGCGAACGAAGGTTGCGCTATTTGTCTTCGCCCTGCTATCGGCCAGCCTGTCGGGCTGTTTTGGAGATTCTTTGGAGATCTTACCGGAGCGAAAAGGTATTCCTGGAGGGCTCACGCTTGCTTGTCTCCAAGACGACGCATACACATCCATGGTGATTGAAATTGACTACGAGGCTGGTTACAAACCCATGACCAGCAGCACGGACATGTTGGTTGACCGTCTGGAAAGTGTCTGTGATAAACCGGGTGGGATTTCCATAGATTTCACAGAAGTGGACTTTGGTCACAGTGGGGATTGGTCAGCGAATGATGTTCGTGAAGAGGCATGGGACAACAAGGATACATCTCCCCGTGAAGGGTCAATATTGACATGGCAGATCATCTTCCCTTCAGGGACTTACGCTGACAGTTCGGTTCTTGGAGTTGCCGTTGATGCCTCTACAGTGGCTCTTTTCGGTGATTCCATTCAGACCGCAAACGGTCCTTTCAATCGACCTTCTGTTGAAGATGTTGAAAACAGTGTCATCGTTCATGAAGTGGGTCACCTTCTCGGCTTGGTCAATCTAGTCTACCAGTCACCTGTGGACCATGAAGATGAGGACAATGAAGGGCATTCAAACAATGATGATTCTGTCATGTATTGGGCGATTGAATCAGCAGACCTTGCGAATTTTATCTTTGGAACCCTTCCCAATGATTTTGATGATGACGACCTGGCCGACCTTGCAGGAATGGCCGATGGGTCAATCAAAGTGACGGATCAATTGTGGAGTTAGGGTCAAACGCAAGTGCGTCACGCCATGCATCGAAAATTGACCATAGCCAAAGTGCGATCCACAAGACGATGGTCAGTGCAAGTGGGATTTGAAGCAGAAGCCAATCAAAACCTCGCCGGTGTTTGCGATTAAAATGCTGACCAAGAAACAGTCCTGGGACTACGGCAAGAAGGGCAGCAAAGAGCGGGCGAAATGCACCCCATGTCCCGACGCCAAAGGTGATTTCCCGCCAAATCTCTTTTGCGAGACGAAACGGCATGAAACCGGTTCGTTGTTCTTGGGCTTCGGGGGAAAATTGGACGACCAATTCTTCTTCCATATGTCCCACTGCCTTTTGGTGGGAACCGTTCCTTGTCAATCTAACCCCTGTTTTGAGCCGGATGGATGAAAAACTGAACCCTCATGTGAAATGCATGGGCACTCAACGAATTCTCGTTACAGGGTACGGACCCTTTGGGACCCATGACACCAACCCGAGTCAGGAAGTAGCGCTCCGGTTGCGAGGGATGCATCGGGTTAGCGACTCCTCAGGCTCGGTGACACAAGAATTTGAAATCACATCCAGAATCCTTTCAGTTGACCGATCTGGTGCCACAGAAACATCAAAGGCGGTTCTTTCTGGTGAGCGGTGGGATGCAATTCTTCACATCGGCTTGTGTGGTTCATGTGAGCGTCCCCGGCTTGAACAAAGGGCACAGGACCACCTTGACATGCGCATTCAAGACAACAGTGGAAGGGCCGTGAAGTCTTCTAAAATTGGCGGTCACGGTCACCTTGGTTCATGGATGGACCTTGGCAACTGGACGCAATCATCCTTCCCGACTCCGGTTGACATCTCCCATGACGCAGGTTCATTTGTCTGCAATGAGACGTATTATCACACGTTGCATGCTTTGCAATCAGTTCACGAAGGTAACCTTCCACCTCCATGCCTTTTTCTTCACATCCCTTCTGAAGACCGACTCGATGTTGAAACAAGCTCCCACTTGGCAATGCAATGCTTGGAGAACATGTTAGCCCTTCGGGAACGCTCAGTGATTGAGGTTGTTGCAGCTCTCATCCACAATGAAGATGGGAGGGTGCTTCTTGCTCAACGCAGTGACGACGAGACCTGGGAATTTCCGGGTGGGAAGTGTGAACCGGGTGAACCTTGGAAGGAAGCAGTAGTGCGGGAATTGCATGAAGAATTATCAGTTAGAATTGTAGCCAAACGGATTGTTGGAACATGGGAGCATCGCCGAAACGAAGTTCTTCTTCGCATCCATTTGGTTGAATGCAGTATCATTGGAGGTTCCGTTCAAATCGATACGAAGGTACACGGGGACGTGAGATGGTACGACCCCTCTCTACCAGAGCCGTTGAACTGGACGGGCCGTGATGGTGAGATGATGGAATATCTTGCCCTGCATGAATCAATGCCATGTTGACGCTTCTCCATCATCAAGCATGGAGCGTTCATCGTTGATTGTTCGTGGAACTTGTGCACGGCCATTATGCCATGTTGCCGCTTCGAGCCATTCTTTCAGTCCAGAACCTTGGAGTTGGACCGTAATCACTCCACCAACCGGTTCTTTGCCCGGTATTGGAAAGGATACTTTTTCAACAACAGCAGCCTGTCTTGAAAGGGTGAATTCTGTACGGTCTTCAACGATATTCCGACTCATGAAGTCGAGAGCAGTATCAAGGATTCGTTGTTCGTGTAAGGCGGCAAGGAATGTTTGCATTGAAAGTCCATCAAAAGACCACAACTCATCAATGGCAGACCCGAATGCGGGCTCCTCTGGCATTGCCTCAACGTTGGCCTCAGGAAAAAAAGAATGAACGGCTTGCATGACTTTTTGCGGAGAATCTGCACCAGACAATACGGTCATCACCCTGATGCTGAGTCCTTCCCCGGTGCCTGTAAGCCGGAGTCTTGGTCCATCCATATGCGGGCGAGTGGTTTGACCTTCAAGAAGATGCTGTGGGCGTCAATCCAAAGGCGAAGTGTGAAAATCTAAGCAGGATTCCACCGGTCATGGACACATCCGATGGCCCCTTCATCGCCACGGTAATTCCAGTGCTCAACGAAGTGATGCATATCGAGGCGTGCTTGAACGGTCTTCTCAATCAGACGGTTTCTGAAACCTCTCATATGATTTTGGTCATGGACGGTGGCTCAACTGACGGGACTGTTTCGCTCGTCGAACAACTCATTGAGCAAAACAAAGATTCCTCAACACCTCGGATTGAACTCCATCATAACCCCGGAAAAACCGTTGCTCACGGCCGAAACCTTGCACTTACGCACCTCCCGGAATCGGTTGAATTGATCATAGAACTCATTGGGCATGCAACCGTAGAAGCAACTCACATTCAACAACGGCTTGATGCATGGAATGCGAGCGAGAAAAAAGAGGGTGTAACTCTGGCTGGAGTCGGTTGTAGAGTTGTTCAACGTCAGGGACACATACAGGGTGTGGAGCAGTGGATCGAGGGTTGCATCTCATCCCCCCTTGGTCACAGTGATGGCCAGTTCAGTCAATTTACAGGGAACGGCCCAACTCGGATACCGGCCTTTGTTATGCATCGTCGCACGAGCGTTGAATCGGTCAACGGTTGGGATGAGAGGTTCATCACCAGTCAAGACAGCGAGCTCTCCATGCGCCTTCTTGATGCGGGTTATTCCCTCTACAGGGACGCCGAACCAACGGTCAGTATGGTCAAGCGAACATCACTGAAGCAATGGTGGAGAATGGGTCATCGTTACGGTTTCTGGCGGACAAAAGTGCTGTTGAAACATCCAAAGAGAGCGAGTGCAGTTGAGTTTTTACCTCTCTTTGGGCTGGTACTTCTCGCTGGTTTGTTCTTCAGCGAACAGGTGTTGTGGTGGCTTCCAATTCCGTTGTACTCCGCCGTAATCATGTTCGAAGGTATTCGGCACGCCATTCGTACAGGGTCGTTGACTTCGGTGCTTGGCGTCCCGTTATGCTTGGTGATGCTGCATACCAGTTTCACCATCGGCCTGGCCGACGGTTTGGTCCGAAAGGGAAGGCCACCGAAGGACCGGAAATGAGGCACAAGATGCCCATAGATACTTGAGTACAGTTGCTGACAGGAATTTGAATCACATGGAATCTCCACGCAGTTTCACCTCCCGAGGTTTGGCAGTCTTGCCCCTCTTGATCATGGGAGCCTGCCATCTTTCTATTCCACCGCTTCGTGCAATGTTTGAACTTGAACCTCGAATCATGTACGCATGGTATGGATTATCTCTCATTCTCGGCTTTATCATTTTCAGGAAAACACGGGTGGTCAAGGATTTTGAATACAATCGTGTCAAGGCGATGAAGAAGATAAAGCACGTCTATGATGCTGAAGAGCGTGGTGTTTGGAGTACTCAAGTGGAACTCGACCCCATCATGGACAATGTCACAAAAGCAGGATTGTCTCAGCCTGTTTCCAACCTTTCCAAAGAGGCCCCAGAGATGCAGGTCCCGGAAGACGACAAAATCGAAGTCAGCATGCTCAATGAAGCCAGGCACATTGTCAAGGCCAACGCCCGAGTAAGTGGACAGGGGTCTTTTGACGATGAGCAAATTACAGGGACGATTGGAGCGGTAAGAAAACCAACTCCAATGGACCGCTTCTTTGATTTGATTTCTTCTTTATTTGGAAGAGACGCACGAGCTGAACGAGAAGAGCAAAGAAGAAATCGCCTTGCAGCAGCAGCTGCTTCATCGCCGGTAACCGCTCAACGTCCCGTCGCACCTCTTCGAATCGAAGGTCAACGGGATGATGTGGAAGTCAACATGACCAGTTACAGCGATTCTGGAGGCGTGAATACCGTCATCACTTCGTCGGGTAAAGAACTCAAAACCGGTACTGAACCCGCAAATCAGGCTCAAACAACAAGTCCAACCGAGTCGTACGAATCCATGGCCATGCTCGGGACAGTTGGTGCTCATGCCCGTCCAGCAACCACTACAGGTCTTGTCTGCAGAGGATGCAATTCGTCCGTCACCGTAGGTGAGCGATTTTGCCCGAACTGTGGCTTGGATCTTTGAGACCTGTTCCGTGAGATTCAAAGGTGTCCTGTTCTCGTCTTGGTTTGGGGCGAGGCTATGGCTGACAAACGAGACTATTACGATGTCTTGGGCGTTGAGCGGTCAGCAAGCGAAAGTGACCTCAAAAATGCCTTCAGGCGATTGGCGAGGAAATACCATCCCGACCGCAGTACAGAAGAGGATGCTGAGGACCGTTTCAAAGAACTTCAAGAAGCATATGCGGTACTATCAGACCAGCAGAAGCGGGCCCAATACGACCGCTTTGGTCATGACAGTCCACAGGGCAACCCGTTCGGTGGATTTGGTGGCGGAGGATTCAACATCAATCTTGAAGACTTGCTCGGTGGAGACTTTTTCTCAAACATGTTTGGCGGTGGTGGCAGAGGCAGGAGTCGGGAGCGTCGTGGAAGTGACATTCTCATCCGCCATTCAATTGACCTCAAAGACGTTCTTGACCAATCGGAAAAAGAAATCGTTCTCGATTTGCCTGAAGCCTGTGGTTCTTGCGAAGGGACCGGGGCGAAGGACGGAGAAATGAGTTCGTGTCAACGCTGTGGTGGGCAAGGACAAGTCCGTGTGCGTCAACAAGTTGGCCCGTTCATTCAACAATCGGTTCAGCCATGCGGAGAATGTTCAGGACGAGGCAACATCAGCGACAATCCTTGTGGAGATTGCAGCGGTTCAGGCCAAGACATGAAAAGCAAGACTCTTCGGTTCAGTGTACCACTCGGTGCCGAAGACGGCACTCGTCTTCGTATGCGTGGGAACGGTGAGCCTGCTCCTCATGGCCAAGGTCAGCCTGGAGACCTGTTCATCGAACTTGAGATTGAACAACACCCTTGGTTTGAACGGAGCGGTTCGGATTTGATCATGTCGCTTCCTCTTGGATACACGGACATGGTCACAGGAACGACCATCTCAATCGAACACATGGACGGAAAAACATTGGACATCAAAATACCAGCAATGTCCAATTCGGGAGAAACCATCACTGTAAGCAAGAGAGGATTGCCCCGTCAGCGAGGCTCAGGGCGTGGTGACGTGATCGTTCTCCTCAAACTGCACATGCCCAAAAAATTACCCAAAGCTACGAAGAAAGCGCTCGCTGCGCTCAAAGAAAGCCTGTCGCCAAAGGACGTTACACAAAGCATTCTCGATGACGCTGTTGACCGAAGGACTCGGTCTTGATTCATTCCTCTTCATCTCGCGTGAAGGTCGTAGGGATTCGTGAAGCGAATGGAATCGTGTCCATTCTACCGTTGAGTTCAATATCAACGGCTGGTGCATCGCCTTCCAATTCGACCATCAGGAACATTCGATGTCCCTGTTTGAGCGTGTCAAGGAAGACCTCTTCACCCTGGAATAAGAACCGAGGTTCAACATGACGCACCGTGTAAGCAGCGCCACCGGGGGCATCAAAACGAATCGCTGCTAGGTCCCATTCACCATCAAGGACGTGAATCCCGAGGACGAGAGGCCAAGTACCTGGGGTTTTGGCCATTCGCTTGTCAATTCTCCAAACAGCGAGGTCCAAACCTTCGGTTCGGTGATGGAGTGATGGCTTACCCCATGTCTCCAACCCGTCCTCCCACTGAAGTTGTGCAACCGCATAAAGTGCTCGTACCAAATCTTTCTGCGAAGCGGTAACATTGGCCTCGCCGGAATCCAATCGTGTTCTGTACCAGGCAAGTCGTTCCTTCTTGGAAAAAATCTCCCGGCCATAGGTGCGGCTTCGTTGCAAATGTACGAGGAGGTAAACGCCCGGGATGAGGAATGCAGTCCCTAGAACCCATCGAGCCACTCCACCCCAAAAGACAGCATCTTCACTCGGAGGGAACCAAGGCTCCTCTCCCTCATCAATCAGTGAATAACTGGGCGTAAGCGTGTAGTCAATTGATGGAACATCGCTTCCCCATGCATGTTGGGTCAAGGCACTGGAATTATTGGCTCTAATTTGGAGGTAATGTGTCCCTCTGCCAACCTGCATGCTGATTCGAAGTGAGTCGCTTGTGACAACGGAAGGGGCCGTGTCAAGAACTTCTGAAGTCATTTGGTCAATATCCCAAAGTTGTGCTTCAATTTCAGAAATGTTTCCTGTTATGGTGAATTGGATGAAATGAACTGAATCCTCCCATCCATCAACGACGAACCGATAGGTGTCGACGGTGTCATGGACGGCCAAGGTCAGTTCTCCTGAACTCGCATCGGTGAGGTTGATGGCTGGCCATGAGGTATTGTCAAGACCAAGCGTGGCGGGAAGATACGAAGGAGCATCAAGCCAGGCATTGTTATCGGAGTATTCATTGGTTTGGAGCTCCAGAGAAAACACTGGGACATCGCTGATGACAATGCGACCGCCAATGTTTCCCGGATAGGGATAGATGGTGCGTGATTCTCCTTCCTCAACAGTATCGGACTGGCCGGTGACCCACGTTCCATTGAGCAGTTGGTCTACACGTAGAGTGATTTGGCCCAAGCGGCTGTGGAGTTCAAGTGATTGTGTTTCATTCCAATCGAAAGCAGATATTGTGGAGCCGTGACCGAGAAGTTCTGCCCCATAAATGAGGTCCTGACCGATGAGGGGAGTTGTCGGCACATTGGTGTGGATCATGGCGTGAGCGGTCCAAAGAGCGGGGTATACCGGACTTGAAATCCGAACGATAAATCGTCCGTAATCTGGTGCTGTCCACCATTCTACGGGAATCGGTAAGCCGTTAAGTTCCGTGTGTCCCGTTGTACTTGTTAGGGTGGTTTCAAACATGATTTCATCCGTCATGTTTTGGAAATAAACAGTAACTGCTGTCTCTTCAGTAGTGTCCAGCCACTGCCATTCCAAAGTGTCTCCACTGCTTACATCAATTGTCATGTATTCATCAGAGGATGAATTGACGACACCGGATTGCAACATGTCGAGGTCTGTACTGTCATCAACGACTGCAGCCAACGTACCCCGTAGAGTGTCCATGCAATCCGCTGCTTCGGTGCAGATGCCGATTGGGTGGTGCGATGATGCATCAGAGGGTCCCGGTCTGACATGAGGGAAAGCGTCCAACACGCCGTGGTGGAGGGTGAATTGTACGGTCTCTGTTTCGGTTGTAGCAATGTTCACAGCGATTGTAGTGGTGTTCACGGAGAACAGTTCCATACGTTCGCTTCCAGATGCGTTCGTGTCATCTCCGGTCAAACTCCCCGTGCATGCTTGACAGTTGAGCGTGAGTTGAATGAAACTGTTTTCATCAACATCCACTGTGGTCTCATATGAGTTGTTTTGGTCCAAAGACACGACAAAAATACGCCCTTCAATCACCGTCGGTTCTGGATTTGATGCGTTGGCAAGTGGGAGGGTTGAGGTGGCTACAAGGATCATCAGGAAGAGAGTCAAGGATGGCGTCCATATTCTTCCCATGCCTTTGGGGCTGCGGCGAAGTCTTTCAAATTCACTGCTAAATGTTGTTCAAACCCTTGAAGAAGCAAAGGCGGCACGGCGTACCATGACGGGCCCTCTTGCACGCACAGTCCTCCACCGGCTTCGATTTGCTCGGATATGGGGCTTAGGTGACCGAAAGGCACCAGCAAGTACTACCCCATGCCTCGTACTGATGGAAGGCGACCCTTCGCTGGACGTCGCCTATGCCTCGTTTGAAACTCAAAAGACAAACGAACTTCCCGCACGGCTTCAACTTACGGCACGGTGCCCGTTATCCCCTCCTGATTTCAGCGTCAACTCCCCTGTGTACGATGTGAACATCGGACACGTTCTGCCTCCATCTCTCGAAGAGGCAAATGCGGGAGAAGAACAAGGGACTTCACCCTTGCTTCCGGTGTCTTGGCAGCGAATGAACCATGATTCGTCGCTTATGGATGATGACTTGAAACCAGAAATTGTTGTTCTTACTGATGCGGTTCAATTGGCGGCTCAACCTGGAAAATTGGTTGATGCACTTATGGTTCTCAAACAACAATTCCCTGGTGCATTGATTTGGACCCCGGGTTTAGGCGGCCCGGACAACGCTGCGGTACTGACATGGATGGGCGTTGACTTGTTTGACATGGGTCGAAGTCACGAGGCATCTTCATCTGGAGTCTTGTTAACCGTACAAGGGCCGCGATACCCTTTGGCGCACGAAACTGTTGACATGGAGGCCCAAAGCCGACATTGGATTCAGTCGCTTGACGAGGTTCGTTCAGCCCTCCAGACAGGAACCTTGCGTACTCTCGTTGAGCGACAGTCTCTCTCCAGTCCTCGGCTCGTGGAGCACCTCAGATACCACGATAAGGCAGCGTCAAAGGTCAAAGGGCTTCTTTCTTCACACGTGGGTCGTGATGTGCGTTTCCCGTGCTATTCAACGACCATGCTTGAGGAACCCCTCGTGACCGATTGGGAACGATTTATGACCACACAATACGAAGCTCCTTCTGAAGTCCGCGAGGTCATGATTTTGCTTCCCTGCTCAGCACGAAAGCCGTATCGTCTTTCGCGTTCTCACAGCCGCTTCATACAGGCCATACAATCCACAGCATGTCATGAAGTGATGATGACCTCCCCGCTCGGTCTCGTTCCTCGGGACCTTGAAGATGTATGGCCTGCATCACAATACGATGTCCCCGTCACGGGTGACTGGAATCGTGATGAATTGGCCCGTGTTGAGCGAATGCTCCGTAACCTCGTTGAACGAACCGGCTACAAGCGGGTCATCAACCACACCGATATGGACCTCTCATTCCTTGAATGTGAGGTGGTTGAAACACGACAGGGTCGTGGAGCCGGTTCCCATGATGCCTTGAACGATTTGAAATTGGCCGTCAAAGATGCCGTCCAAACCTATGAATTGCGAAATCAAAAGAATTCGCTTCGTCTTCGAGCCAATTACATGAGTGTTGCTCGGAAAAACATGCGCAGTGATGAGTGGCTCAAGGGTGTGGCTGTGCGAGGTAAGGTCCCTCGCTGGCGTTTGGAACGGGATGGCGTACAAGTTGCGGTATGGTCCATTGATCGCAACGGATTTTCATTCTCCAAATCCTCCATTGACCTCCTCCATGAACACGATGCCCTGCCCAACATCGAAATCAAGAGCGGGCTCACATGGAAAGGAGATGTATTCTCTCACATGGTTGCTGCATACGACCCGAGCATTCGTCAGGGAGATGACCTCTTGGTCGTTCAAGACGGTAAGGTTCTGGGACTCGCTCGAGCAGTTGCTGCAGGGTGGGAATGGAAGGGCACTCCCGGCACTCTTGCAAAGTCACACCAACGCAAAAAGTAAGCCCGCATGACAAGGTTCTGCGCCATGGTGTTGCGGAGTGATTAAGAAGGGGAGATTATTCGGAAGGCCACTTGGTGATTGTAAATGGCACGAATGTTCAAGTCCCGAAAAGGTCAAAGTGGCTCCTCCCGACCCCATGTAAGCGACGCTCCAGATTGGTCCAATACGGACAAATCAGCCGTTACATCCCTCATTCTTGACCTTGCCAAGTCCGGCAAATCAACAGCAGAAATTGGTACAATTCTCCGTGATAAGCACGCCGTTCCCGACGTCCGTTTGGTCCTCGGAATGCGCATCGGCCAAGTCCTCAAAGAAAACGACATGACCGGTAGTTACCCTGAGGATATGATGAACCTCATGCGTCAGGCTGTCGCTATCATTAACCACCTTGGTTCTGGAAACCACAAAGACATTCACAACAAGCGAGCCTTGGAAATCACAGAATCCAAGATTCGCCGCTTGGCCAATTACTACAAAGGCGAAAGTCGCCTCCCAAGTGACTGGCGATACAAGCGAGATGAACTCCGCCTAATGGTTGAGTGAAGCAACATTGGAATCAACCCCCTCAAGGTCAACTTGATGAGGGGTAGCAGCCTAAGAGTTACGGGACCCCCATGCGAAGCCTCTTAGAAACGTCATTTTTTGATGAATCGAAAGATCGTCTCATGAAACAGGTTGCACGCATTCAAAGCGCCACCATGATTCATCTTCATGCCCCTTCAACGCTCATTGGCATTTTAGCACTCGGCCAACTTGAGGCCGCTTGTCTCGATGCAGGACTCAAATACCGCCGCCGATTTTATCCTGCAGGTCATCATCGTCCTCGCGACGAACAACTTACCATTCCCGCTCCCGCAACGGGTTTGGGGGTTGTCGTTCTTCCCGAAGAAGAGACGTGGCAGTTGGGAGACCTCAAAGAAGAGGATTTGGTCCGAATTGTACCGTTAGCAGCTCAGGTGCAACTCGGCGCCCAAAACAGAATTCATCACGGTGCCTTGGATTGTGTCATTCAAGCATCTGCGCTTGCTTCCTGCTTGGCTCCAAACGGTAGGCGTGTTCGTCAAATGCGACCGTTTTCGTCACTGGGTCTTTGGCTGCGAGATTCACTGGATGCTACCATTGACCCCATTTACACTGCCGTCAACATGCACCTCAAGGAGGAAGGAAGCGTTCGTATGGTTGCTCTTCCTGAGGTCAAAGCACCTCAACCGAACATGATTCCAGGTCTGGCTGAACGCCGCCTCAAAAAATTGCATGGTGCATGGGCTAGAATGGATGTGGAACAGCGAACACAAGCTTTGAGCGAACTTGCACTACCTTGCTTGACAGACATGACCCTCTCAACACCCCGGCTTGAGGAATTGTTGTGGCATCGGATGTTGGTTGGTGATGTAGAAGTAGATTTAGCCAGCCAGGTTTTTGCAGCGCAGCATACGTGGCCTGAGGGGCTCAACGAAGAGCGCTTGCACGCATCAAAACTCATCGATAAGTGGCTCCAAACGGGACATTTGGATGTGGAACTTGAAGCGACGGGTTGAAACATCATCCCCCCATCCCCCTACCATGGCCATTGAACGATTGTTGACTGGAAGTATCCAAAATCAAATACAGGACTTGATGTCAACTGAAGACCTCGTCATTGAAGCCTTTCGGGATCTTGTGAAGGATGAGCTCAAAGCCCATATAAGGGCGAAGGTCGAGGAGGACCCCGATTTGAAGGCAGAAATAAAAGAAGCCGTGGCCTATTATTTCCATTCAAAGGCCCGAAGCATTTACGCTGAACTCAAAGCAACACGTGCTGCAACACGCCTAGGACTGCGATTGCTTCCCGATGAACTCCAGGGTGAAGTTGGAGAGGCTTTGGTCACCTTGTTTGAAAAAGAACTTGGCGAACTCCTTGAGAAGGCACTTTAGTCAGATTTCGGCCCAAATAAGAGTTCAAGTTATGTGCCGGAGAACTTTCGGCGTTTTGTCGGTCTTATGCGTACAGCATCATTCATCATCTTCATCCTAGTAGGAACAATGGTTCTGCCGTTTGTTTCACCAACGGTGCAGGCCGCTGGCGAGCAAGATGATGTCATCGTTTGCTGCGATGCCTCTACCGTTGAATTGTACCTTCTGGGAAGCGACAGCAACAAACAATTAACACCGTTTTTCGCTGAATTAAGTGCAGAATCTCAGGCGATATCAATGAAAAACTCGATTTCATCTCAAGAGACCGTTGGTAAATGGACGCTTTCCAATTCATGGGGGGGTGAAGTGCCAAGTTCCACTTGGTCGTTCTCCATGGGGTATGAAGTCTCAGGAGCCGCAGGTGCCCAAATTAACGCCACAGTTTCCATCGCCATCGGTTCCAAGAGTTACAGTGCCCAAACCGACCCCAGCGGCTCGATTCTCGGCCAAGGAAAAGGTTCTCTTGATTTCTCAATTAATGTGGACGAAACCTTCACGCTTGCTGAATCATCAACTGTCGTTCTGGAACTGAAAGTACAGACCCTCCTCTTTTCCTTCCCAGAAGGAACCGATGCAGAGCTTATCTTCCTGTGGGGTGGAGAGAACGACCCCTCGTCAATTGTGGGGACATTACCGCTTCTTGATATCATGATGCCCGAGCCAGAAATTGAAGGTTCAGATGTTTACCTAGCCGTGAAGCTCGACTCACCTTGGGGCCTTTCAACACTGGCGCTTGCAGAATCGATAAGTCTCAGTGTCAACGGTGCTGAAGTGACCGGAGACCCGATTGAAACGGCCAGTGGCGATACCGTCCGGGTCACATGGACATGGACCAAAGCAATTGGCGGAATTGAATCCATTGATGTCGCTGTTTCATTGAAATTCCAGCCTGATCAGCCCGAACTTCAAGGTTCCACGACATTTGAAATTGAAACCTTTGACACCAATTCAGGCACTGGTACGTATTACCCTCCAGATGAACCCCTGCGCACCAACGGTGATGGAAGTTCCCTCGTCGTAGACATCCAAATGGACCTTTCAAAAGATGGAGATACGTTGCTCTTGAGGAAAGTTACTACGCTCACTATCGGTGATGAAATGGCTTTTTGGATGCGTTGGGGGATGGACCACATTGGGGATGAAAACCCAGCTCTTTCTTCTACCCTTCGTGCCTTTTCTGAAGGTTCAGTTTCTGAAGAGGACCGAGTGAGTCGTTCCATTGAGGAGACCGAAATAGGAGAGTTTGAGCGCCAAATGGTGAGCCTCGGTCCCATGTACCTCTCTGGTGGACTTGGAATTCAAGCGGAAGATTTGCTCGGAGTATTCCGTGAATTTTCTTCATTGAAAGTGGACTTGGACCTCAACGGTGAGACTGCAGTCGTCAACCATCCCGTCACCCTTCGTTTTTCAACGACTGAAGTCGTTGCAGAAGGGACACAAGTGGATTTGATCAATCAATTCATTATCGTTCAGCCGGCACCGCTATGGAGTTCGTTTTCATTGTCTCTTACCGCCAAAACATCATCATTTACCTCACTAAGCAACAATGTGTTGAGGGAATCGACTCAATTTCAACTGTCAATTCTCCGAATGCCTTGGGGCGATGAAATCACCTTGGAGGGTGAAGGGATCTCACAAGATGAGGCGTTCCGTTTGAACTCCGTGCCCACTTCAGCAGTATCGTTCACTCCAATGCCTCTGACGCTTCTTTCAGTGTTTGGTCTGCTCGGTGCGTTCATGGTGGGGATGCGAATCACTCGCCAACGAAAGCGAACCGTCATGTACACTGAACTTGTTCTTGTTCCAGTTGTCGGACTCGTTCTTGTTCTTGGTTACCCCGCTATTTTTGTTGGGGGTGCAGTGATTGCAAGCACCTTGATTTGGTGGGTTACGGCAATAGCAAGTCCTCGTTTGAGTCCTCGTAACCGACGCCAGTCTCAGAACGCTTATCCAACCATTCCGTGCCCTGCTTGTCAGGTCTCCAATCCGGTTACCTCAACTGAACGTCCACATCGATTTGCCTGTGCAGGCTGCCAGCGCATCATCCGACTAGAAGCCTGATCAGAGCTTGAGGTCTTGCAGGTTTGAAACCAAATTTACTGCGTCTTGATAATCACCGGGTGAAAAGTATCCTACAAATTCTTCATTCTCGTCAACGGCAACGACAGCCTGCGGGCTGCGTAGCTTAATGTTCTCAAGGACAGCTTTGAGTTTGTCATCAAGATGAACGACCATGAAATCCATCTCCATGTGAGCATGGCAGGCTGCGGTTGATGCATCAACTCCTTCACTCAGTGCCTTGAGCATTTGGCGTTGACCGATTACACCTTGGACATGGTTCGAATCGTCAAGGACAACCAAGATGCCTCCAGAAATACTGAGGAGACGCTTTGCTCCCTCTTGCAGGCTATCTTGACCTCCGATTGTACTGTGTTCGTCGTCAAGTTGCAAACTGGAAACTGTCTTGGCCATGTTTGTCCCACGGAGCAAGTCTTCTATCTAACTTGCTTTCACTTCTCATCAACAGATGCCTCGTGACATAAGATGAACGAACCGTCCTCTTGGAGTCGGGCATATCCAATTCGTTCCAACTGAACGATGGTTCCGGATTTGAGACTGTGCTTCTCAATCCGGCCTTTTTGTGTGTGAATCTCATTGTTCGATGTGGAGATGAGGGTGCCTTCTGTGCTGTTCCCTTCTGTAATCCAATGAACAATTGGACGTTTGTCACTTCGTTCAAAGGAAGTGATGATGGCTCTGGAGCCAACGAGGTCAACATCAGCAAATTCCTTCAATCTGAGGTGGCCCTTTTCAACATCTTCCTGTTCAATGTAAACGGTTCCATCCGTCATGTTCCACGTGCGCAAGCCCATTGAATCATCGTTTGGATTGACGGGGTGTGAAATTGTCTCTGGGATTTTTGACCCCTCAAGGGAACACAAGACGGCTTCCCGAATGAAGGAAAGCCTCGGTGCTTTCGCGTCCACTACCTTCGTATTGTGAGCGTAAAGAGTTGAAAGGGGGACAGATATGTCCTTTTGCGTGATTCCTAGTTCAAGCCAAAACGCTCTCAGTGCTGCATCAGAGATGCCCCGACCTTTCAATCCTTCAAGTGTGGGCAATCGTGGATCACCCCATCCGGGATATCGGCCTTCTTCAATATCCAATCTCATTTTTGAAGTGGAAAATCCGCCCCATTCATGGACCTTGACACGACCCCAGTACATGGTTTCTGGATACTTCCAACCAAAGTGTTCGTAGAGGAGGGTTTGCTTGCGGGTTGAATCCATGAGGTCTTTTCCTCTAACGATGTGAGTGACTCCCTGAAGATGGTCTTCAACGGCACTTTGGAAATCAAGCAGTGGCCAAACGACGTACTTTGAGCCCACTTCTTCCCTCGGGTGCGGGTGGGCTTGGGTATCTTGTAGGCGGAGTGCAGGCCAATCTCGTAGAGCTGGATTCTTTAGCGTCATGTCCGTTTTTACCCGAACAACCACGTCGCCTGGACTGAATTCACGATTGAGCATTTGCTCCCACAGCCCAATGTTTTCTGGGGTTGTTTGGTTCCGACAAGGGCAATCAGTCTTTCCAACTCGGTGTTCCTTAAACGCTTCAGCAGAACACTGGCAGACATAGCCATAGCCCTTCTCAAGCATCATGGTTGCATGTTCATAATATGCTTCCATTCGGTCTGATGCGATGACCACACGGTCAGGTTTCCGCCCAGTAAGCCACGCAGTTTCTTCTTGAATGCGTTCGTATGCTTCAAGCATTGGGGGTTTGACTTTGGTATCGGTATCATCAAAGCGAAGAATAAAGACACCATCGTACATTTCTCGGTAGGTGCTGTTGATGACAAGACCTCGTGCGTGACCAAACGAAAGGGGGCCGTTGGGATTTGGCGCAAATCGAAGAACAACGTTGCCTTTCTTAGCATCTTTGAGTTCAGGAAGTCCTGTTCTGCGTTCTTTCACCTCTCTCTTTTCCAGCAGATGAGGAGCCTCCTCAGACAGAATATCACGGAGCGATTCAAGACCCTCACTTGCAGCAGACGCATTTGCCTTGTTGACTTCTTGTGCAACCAAGCCCGTGACAACTTTACCGTGTTGACGCAGGTCTGCACGCATGCCCATGATTCGTCCAATCACAGAACCAATTGCTCCCTTGCCCTCGTATTCGATGGCATTTTGGATGGCTACATGACGGATTAAGTCCAGTGTGTCCTCATCAGGTGTCCAGTCCATGGCGCTCAAACCGCCCTGGTCGCATCCCTTCATGAAATGCTTGCATCATCTTCGTCAAACAGGGAGTGTTGAACGGTCCGAGGTGTACCGCGAACAGGAACGTCACCTTCGCAGTTGTTGCTCCAGTAACGGGTCGCAGTGGCCCACCCCCACCGAACATCTTCATGAATTCCTTCATTGGAAATCAGAAGGTGAAGTGCATTTTTTGTATTCGGGTCGCTGGGGTAGCCCGACCCGACGGATTGACCGATCTTCACAGCGAGTTCTGCAACGCACCGGTCTCGTTCCTCTTTGGCCAGTATGCTTGCCATGCTCACTATTGGGAAACGCTCGTCTGCTTTGTGGAAACTTTGCATTTCTGATTCCCTCCAGGGCCAAGTTGGAAGTTGTTTGGAGATTCGTTGAGTAAACCGTTGTTCGTTAACGTCACAAGCATCGTTGGTGATGTTCACTGCTTCTCGTAACTCGAGTCCAGTCAATGCCTCTCCAAACGCTCTGACTTCAAGCCAATTAAGACCGTCAGCCATAAGGGCCATGTCAATTCGTTTTGGAGTGCAATTGATGAGCGATTTCTTCCATCCTCGTTCTTCCGCTTGTTCATTGAACCACGTTTCAATCTCTTTTCGTCGTTTGGAACTGAGATACTTTGAATCTTTGACACCTATGGCCTTGAGCAGCGGTATATCCTCTCGTGGAATGGCACATGCAGCAACCACGAGGGGGCCAAGAACTGGCCCTCTGCCCGCCTCATCAACTCCGACTTCCCACATCGTGTATCACCTAAAAATCCAGGTCGTCATCAACCTCTTTGGTCAGATTTGGTAACGGGACATGAGCCATCTCTGCGGGCTTGGATGGCGGGGCTGGCATGACATTGTGCGGGTCTTGACGAACGGTGAGGGCGGGTGAGTGGTTTTGTGGTTCTAATTTCTGATTCAGTGGATGCGGTTGAGCAGCTCCCTTTGCCTGAATTTCTCCAAGCAAAGAATCTGCTTTTTCCAAACTGGCTTGGGTGGTCCTGGCGTCAAGAACTAACGTGGCGGCTTCCCTGAGCCCTTCCTCAACAGGTGGTGGTGAAGGTTTCGCAGTTCCTGCTTGTTGACGGAACACTGCTTCAAACGCTTCTTTTGGTACTTGAGGGGCATTGTTGACGACAGTGGGTTCTTTCGCAGGGGGGGATGATGGCTGGAATTTATTCATCCAATCCGATGCGTCAGATTCTACCTGCTGGTAAGGCAACATTGCATCGTTCTGGATCCTACGTTGGCGGTCTGTCAGGGCTTTGTAGATGATCAAACCGGAAAAGATGATGGCGAAAATCACACCCGACCAAGCCTTCGTGTACGCCCAAGTAGTGGCAGCAATCTGGCTCCAATCTCGCCCCTCATCATTTTCTTCTGAATCCTGCCACGGTGTGCCCAAATAATCACCTTGTGACGTGTGAGAAAACATTTGTCCCTCGGAAGAAAAAATAGAGGCGATGGTGGTATTGATGAACACCGTTCCGTTGCTTGTTTGGTCGGTGGGTAAGTCAACCCATGCACGAATGGTGAGGTTTGATCCCAACGGAACACCGTTGAGTTGGAAGGACCGTGGGTACTCAGTATCTTCGTCATAGACTGCCCCTTCCGGTGGAATCAAACCCATGGGGACCAAATGACTGGATTGGAGTTGAACAACAAATCCATCGATTGCATTTCCGTCGTTGCGAACCTGAAGGGCGATTGATAAGCGATTTTTTGTATTGATATCCTCAACGATATTTCCCAATGACCAGTTCACTACCGGTGCTGCTTTGACCGGAATGCTAACGCTGTCCAAAACCGTGAGTTCATCACCGAGCAATTCAACGATGACTTCACCTTGAGTGAAGGCCAAAGTGCCTTCTGTCACGTTGATGTAGACATCAGAGAATGTCTTTGTCTGGCCGACTTGGGCGAGTATGGACTCTTGGGCGAGTGTGGCCGTAAATTCATCCGATACATCATCAATGCGAAGGCTGAACGAATTGTATGAATTTCCGGTGTTTTTGACGGTTAAACTGTTCCTGCAGGGTGTGTCTGAGATCAGCATTAAACATCCATCTTGAGTGAATGAAAGCGTTGCACTGGTTGTCCGGTTGATGCTTGCTTTGACTGTTGTCGTCTTGGTTAGTTGTTGAGCGCCGTTTGCAAAGACTTGCAACTCAACGTTTAATTCTCCACTGAATAGGTTTGGCGATTGAATTCCTATTTCGACCGTTCGGGATTCGTTTGGTTGGAGAAACACTTCTTCAAGTCCACCAAATAGGGCTACAGTCCATCCGCTGTAGTTGAATCGGTCCGATGCAGGATAGCCTTCCAGAGCCCCTCCTTGTTCGTCCAACCCTTGTAGCGTGATGTTCAATCGGTTTGGGGTGTTTCCTACGTTTCGCACTGAGACGAGTAATCGACCGTCTTCTCCTGGTGCGAGTTCAATGTCTTCCCCAACTTCATCGATACTTACGTTGCGTTTTTCATTCATATGCAGGTCAAATGACCACGAAATCATGGCCTTGTCCAGTCCTGAAATCGCAGTCAAGGTAAACCTCGGGCCAGTGCCTGCTAGGGGCATTCCATTTTCTACGGCTGGAATGTCAATCCAAAAATAGACGTAGGCAAGACTGTCCGGATCGAGGTCAAGGAAGGCATTTCCTTCGGGATTTGATTCGATGGTCCAACCCCAATTCCAACCGGACGGGCTGTACAGGTCAAACGTAACGTTATCCGGAAGCGAAGCATTGTTGGTGATGTTTACAGCCACTCCGGTTCGAACCAGTTCATCCACTGTGAGTACGGTTGTATTGTCAGAGCCGAAATTAAGATTGGAATAAGGGGCTATGGTGACGTTCATCCACACGGATTCAAAATAGTTCACATCATAATCAGTTGTCACACTGAATTCAATTTGGTGGGTGGCAAAGACTGCGTCCATGTCGGCCGAAATTCCAAAGACCATCTGTCTCAAGTGATTTGGGACAAGCACTTCAGAGAGGGGTAGGTTTTCAGCATTCAACATCGACGGCATGGAGACCACAGAGATCGTAAACTCTTGATTGACGGTGGCGAGATTGTGCAGCGTGATGTAGGTGTTGACGGTTTCGTCCGGGTGGACAATCACTTCACTGGGCGCCGCAATTCCTGCGATGTCTCCTTCTCTTGCAATTGGCTCCGCTTCCGCATGAGCCATGGGAGCTAAAGTATGCAACATAACAAGAAGCGCCAGCCCCATCCATCGCATGCTTCTCCGAGAGGACATTCCCTTTCAATGACTTGCTTAATTTGTTCAATGCTCTTTCGCAGGTTTCTTCAACAGGGAAAGGCTCGGGGGACCATGGCTCCTATATGGCCCTTCAAGAAAAAGCAAGAGGTTCTTGAATTGGATGAGGCCCCGCCCGCCTCAATTACCTACAAAAAAGGCGAAGACCCGAACGCTCGGGCACCTTCGACAACGGTTGATGCATCTGCTTACAAAGATGCACTCGCATTGTTTGGTGATGGTTCTTCTGCGGTTGAGGCAGCCACTGACCAATCAGTCAATTACGACGGTATTACTAGCCAATCAAGCGAACCAGTTCAAACACAAGCCGAAGAATCCAGCACAGAGCCTTCGTTCACTTGGGTTCACCATACCGATGGCTATCATTACAAAAAGAAGGCTGATGGAAGTTTCGAACCCACTCCGCACAGCAAAGACGGTGACGGTAGATACGTGCCTTACTCTTGAACAAACAACCTCGGGATGGGCGTTGACAGATCTGGACCATCGTTTGCAGTGTTGTTGACGCGTTGCGATACGGGGTAGCGGTCAATACGACCGTCTGATGTTGGAGTCAATACCAATGAACCGTCAAGCCATGATTGCATCTGATGCGTCTCAATCAAAACCGGCATCCGTTGATGGACCTCTCTGCAATCGTGATTGGCTTCCGTCGTCAATACCGTGAAAGATTCCAGTGAAGAACCCTCATGATTCCATGATTCCCACAAGACCGCCATGTAACATGTTGATTCGTCCATGTTGAAATGGTACCACGGCGCTTTTCCCTGAGGAGTACCCATCCATTCGTACCAACCGTCGGCGGGTACGACTCCTCGCCGCTGTTTCCATGCATTGCGAAACATGGGCTTCTCATGAGCGGTTTCACTCCGCGCATTGATGGGTTCCCTCGGCGACACCTTGGCCCATGACGGGCGCAAACCCCAACGCATCAAGCGCATGTGGCGGGGGACATTCTTTTCGCTGTGGACGCCGGTTTGGGTGATGACAGGTACCCATTGTTGGGGAGATACATTCCATGATGGATTAAAGGGAGTCAGTTGTGAAAGAGGTTCACTCAGTGCCTCTCTTGCGATTTCTTCAATGGGTCGTCCCAATGAAAATCGCCCGCACACGACGATTCCTCAGACAGGATCCTCGAGAAGCTCAACGAGGGCAGTGACGTCGATTTCAGCACCGTTAATCGGGACCCGAAGTTCATATTTCATCGCCACTGCTGGGTCGATTTCACCAAAACAACCGACCCACGAATCGTTGATGATAAGTTTTGATCCACGTCCAGCGAGCCACGGCCCATCTCCATCTTCCAAAGGTTCTGCACGCCAGTTCGACACCCCCAAATCGGTACAAAGGGCTTGAATTCTCCCCCTTACCGCAGCAAAGCCTCCACTGCGCTCAGCCATCAAGAAAGCCATCCGGTCCGAATTCTCATGGTTTCTTACGACCGTCCCAAGTTCATAGACGCCTTGTGGTAGGTCGTGATGACGATTGGTTGCGAGTAAACGAAGCAATCCAGGCAGTAAAAATTGGCGTAGCATGGTATGGTCAACCGTAATGGGGTTCGTGATGATGGTGGACGCGTGGTCCTGATTCCATCGCATGTTAGTGAATTGGTCCGTCTCGTTTGAGAGTGTGAGTGATTGAATTTGCATCAATCCAAGACCTTGCATTGATTCTCGTAGACGACGCCTCATGTTGTGGTCTGGCCGGGGCTGAGCGGTAAGTTGTGCTACCGGTTGGTCTTCTCCAAGGTCTTCGTAACCGTGGCCGATGGCGATATCCTCAACCAAATCCACGGGATGGAGGATGTCAAAGCGCCAACGAGGCATGTTGAATTCAAGCAAACGATTCCCTTCAGTTACATCGGACATTTTTGATGCACGTTTTGGTGAGCCTTCGGGGGCATCCTTCTTGCCGACAAAACGACCACCCATGCGATTGATTGCATGATGCAGTTCATCGTCCGAAAAGTTCCGGCCGAGTAGGCCTGTTACCAACTCTTCAGGGACGAGGTGGGATTTTCCAGTACCGTTTGGAGTCGTAATGACTTCACGGTCACAGGTTGTCACTTCAACGGTTTCAATTTGCCCGCCACGCTCTTGGAGTTGAAGGCAAATCAACATGAGGGATGCTTCGCAAGCGCGTTGGTCCCATCCCGTGACGTCAATAAAGAAATCACGGGTTTGTGTTGTGACCGTCGTATGGTTGCCGTTGATGATTGGAGGGAAAGAGAGGACCTCTTCATTCGAGTCAAGGATGAGCGGATAGGCGTTCATGCCCTCCAGCAAATGAGCATAATCAACACCCTTCGGATGCTGAGAGAGGATGGTGGTCATGTCCATCGGAGTCGCTTCACCGAGCGGTATGAATGAATGGCTACCTGGGGCGGCAATGACATTGAACGGTGGTTTGAGAGCGTTGAGATCGTGAACACCGATTGAGGCTCGCTTTCGACCACGGCCGAGTGCAAAGTGCAATTTCTCTTGGTGATCCATGAGTGCTTTGATGAACGCTTCTTGCTCATCCTCATCATCCGGCAAGGCTACCCCTTTGACAACCGCTCCCATCACGATGGGCCGGATGGTAGCCAAATCAGGTTCAACGTGCATTGTGATGCCACTTGGTTTGGTTTGTACCTCCGGTGTTGCCTGTGCTCCGTGGAGAAACGGCCGAATGGCGTATGCCAGGGTTTCCCCGCTGAGCAGGTCGGGTCGGTCGGGAAATATTTCAATGTCAAGCGTCTCTTCGTCGCAGTTGTCAATGTCCGTGCCCATTAACGGAAGTTGGTCTCCCATCGTTACGACATCATGGACGATTCCATGTTGGCTAAGTAGTGCTCTTAGCAAGGATTGTGGGACAGATATGGTCGGCATCATCAATCACCTAACGGGCAAACCAATGCGGGAGGGGTCGGTCATATCCTGAAAGTCGTAGCCCGCTTACAGAGGCCGTTTCATGGTCAAGCGCACGGAGGTGAGAACGTTCTAACAGGTCGATGCTGTCAACGCCTATGCGTCGCAGATGATGAGCGAGTTCTTCTTGGGTTCCTTGAAGCCAGTATGCAATGTCCATGCCGTCAGCCATCGGTGCTTCACAGGAAATGAGGTTAGCACCTGATGCAACCAAGACGGCCAAATCGTGACCGTTTGCAGCAAAGCCGAGCAGGAATCCCGTCTGAACAGAGGGCGTGGTGATGTGTGCCTTCTTCGACCGACCGGTCATGGGGAGCGCAGCCGCTTCGGAAAGCCCTGAGCCGTCTTCAATTCTGGCCATGGCAACATCAACCGAATGGTATTCAGCCCGTTGGTGAAGGGATTGAATCCGGCTGATGCCTTGGACAAACATCACAGGAGCATGTTCCTTTGCAAGTGAACGAAGAGCAACCAGCAATCCATCAACCTCTTCTGCGTTCATGTTGGGAAGGTTATCAAAATCAATGCCAAAGCCACCAGCGTTTGGAAGCTCTGAACAAACTCCCAAGAGGTTTGAATCGCTCACCAAGAATACATCCACTGGCCGCGGCTCGTTTGAAGTCATTACCGGATGTCGGTTCAGGACTTCCATAGCAGTTTCATCTCCAGTTGCATCACGTTCCATGCTTGATGCAGTCTCCACGTAAGGTAGCATTGGAAGAGGTAAAGCAAGAGATTGGACTTCTTCCGAAACTCCAACCAATGCAACGGTATCAACCGTAGCATATCGGGGAAGTGGTGGATTTTTGTATCCAAGCAATCCAACTTGAGACAGGTCTCCCGCTGAGACGGTATGGCCAAAGGATTCCACTTTCAGTCCTTCCAAGGGTGTAAGGCAAACAGCGTCGCCTGGAACATGAAGGGTTTCATCGTCCAACAGAGTGTTGATTTCCTTAACTTCCTTGGCGGTTAAAGGCCTCAGCATAACACCTGGTGGTGGGGTGGGGCATCGTCCATTGATGATGATGTGGCCGCCCTCCATCCCTGCTCCAGGGTCGGCGCCAACGTCGCCATGGACAACGATGAGGCCGTCTTTCATTCCTCCGCCAATACGTTGGCCTGAGGCGCCTCTTACGACTAAAATGCCTCCTTCCATGCACGCACCTGTGTCGTTTCCGCAGCCGTCAAGGATGGTGATAATTCCACTGCGCATCCTGTACCCAGTATGATTTCCAGCCATGCGTTCACAAACGATGGTTGTACCGTCGTTTCCAGCCCCAAGGAAGGAACCAGCGTCACCCTGGACGGTAAATGAACCACCGGTTCCAAAGGCCGAAACCCAAGAGCCCAAAACGCCGAGTGCACGGATTCGAGAGCCTTTTGGAAGCGCAGGACAGAGTCCGAGTTCTCCGTTTTTAGGGACTGCATCACCTGCGTTGGTCCATCCGATTCTAAGAATTGCATTTTGTTCTGCGGCAGCTTGCAAGCGAGGACCCAACTTTTCGTTGATGCTCATCGACCGCTGAACCACATCAGACACATCCGCCATGTTCCTATGCTCATGGTTCCTGCTCAAATATCCTCCCGTCTTTGGCCATCAAAATGACCGTTCTAACGGTCGGTCTTTGTCAAGGATTTTGTCTCTTTATGGGAAGAAGTGTTTATTGAGGGCCTCAATGAGCAAGGCATGGAGAGGGTCATGAGCATCAAGGTCGCCATCAACGGATACGGGACAATCGGAAAACGTGTAGCGGATGCGGTTGACGCCCAAGATGACATGGAAATCATCGGCGTGACCAAAACTCGACCGTCGTTCGGGTGCGACCTCGCAGTGAGGAAAGGATACCCCTTGTATTGTACCTATGACGATGAAGCTAAAATCGCTGCATTTGCTGCCGGTGGTTATCAGTGCGATGGTGGGCTCTCAGACCTCCTTGCGATCGCTGATGTAGTTGTTGACTGCTCGCCGGGTAAGGTCGGAGCCTCCAACAAAGAAAAGTACCTTTCAGCGGGAGTCAAGTACATCTTTCAAGGCGGAGAAAAACACGCTATGACCGGGATGTCTTACACTTCATCGGCCAATCACACGCAGAACATGAATGTGCAAGGGACCCGTGTTGTATCCTGCAACACCACTGGACTTTCCAGGACATTGGTTCCGTTGTACGAGCACTGTGGTTCTCTCTCAGTTGAATGTACCATGATACGCCGTGCTGCAGACCCAGGGGATTCAGCAAAAGGTCCGATTAATGCCATCAAGCCAGTATTGAAGGTCCCATCTCACCACGGACCTGACGTGATGACAGTCAAGCCCGAAATTTCGATTAATTCAATGGCTGTTGCCGTGCCGACCACGCTCATGCACTGCCATTCCATCGTCGCCACCTTGCCCGAGGGGCACGGTATGACGACTCAATCGGTACTGGATTTGTGGGAAAGCAATCCTCGAATCATCATCATGAACGGTAGTGAGACCAACATCACCACCACGGCTGAAGTGATGGAGTATGCACGGGACATTGGCCGAAAATGGGGCGACCTGCACGAGATTTTCGTTTGGGAAGACGGCGTGAAGCTCGATGGGAACACGCTTTATTACTTCCAAGCGATTCACCAAGAATCCGATGTTATTCCTGAAAATGTTGATGCTATTCGTGCCCTAATGGGTACGGAAGAAGATTGGAGGGTTTCGGTTGCCAAAACCGATGCTGCAATCGCAATTTACAATGGAATTTAATCCTGTGACGCAGGCGTTTGTCCACGCACAGAAGAGCATCCTTCAAAAGTGGAGTGCTGTTGGTTAAAGCATGCGCTCCAATCTCGGCTTTGTTTTTGTCTTAGCGCTGATGGTATTGACGCCTCTGTCGACCATGGTCGACCAGCCAAACGAGAATGAGAATGACCTTGTCCAAAACCCTACCTTCACGTCCAGTGAAATGTCGGAAGGAGAGCGGCTGGAACTTGCTACTGAAATGTGGGGTTCCATGCCCGAATCCTCGCTTGTATCGGTTGAAATGACGCCTGCAAGCGGAATCATTCACATGGCTGCAGGAAGTTTTGATCCACTGATTTCTGAAGGCCCCGGTGTTCTTTCGTCGTTTTCCCGAAACCATGACGCAGCGCTCACGGGAATGGCCATGGTTCAAACCCACGACGCTAATCGCGATTCCTTTGATGCACTGACCACGGAATATGACCTCACAGTGCTTGATTTCTTCCATGATGAGGGATGGTTGGTTCGCCTCCCATCACCTCCCATGGACGTCCTTACGCTCCTTGAAAACGATGACCGCATTCGCTGGGTTGGACATCAGCAACCACAGTGGAGGATTGCACCAACCTTGATTCAAGACGGCGTATCTTCCCCCTCGCTCACCCTGATTCCAGCCTCTGATTTGGGATACGGTGGATATCCTGCTCTTGCAACTGACCTCGTTCGCTACGGAGCCGACGAGGCTTGGTGCGATGCCTGGCTGTGCCGAGCCGTTGTTTCAGACGGAGCAGGCCTAACGCTCCTTAGAAACATTGCTCACGATGGCCGAGTCATCTGGACCGAACCCTCTGCTGAACTTCGTGTTCACAACGCCCT
>JAQXEX010000081.1 GCA_029250625.1 Candidatus Poseidonia sp.
ACCGAAAGATTGCCCACCCCATACATTGGGTTCGAGAAAATGGAATAGGGTCCTGTCGTCACCAGCCCTCCATCACCGGCTTCATCCAGAAACAAATCACGATAGTAATACACATCCATGCCGACCAGAAGTGTTGCCCAGACTTTAGCTACAGTGCTGATGAGAAATGTAATTGCTCCGACCAGGAATATCAAGAGATGTGGTACCTGCAAGTCAAGGCTACTTGTGTAATGTTGCAAGAACATTACTACACACCAACCTTGATTGAAGTAAACAACACCTAGAACCGCTTCATAAACAGTCCACGCTCTGTTTTTCCCCATGCGATGATGCATGTAATGATGCAATCTCGCTTTGTAGAAGATGATGTGACATACATAATAGATACACCACACCACAACAACATAGAATAGTGCCTCCTCGGAATTCGTGATCAAAGTTAGAGAGATAAAAAATGAGAGCGCAATGAGCACAAATGTTGCTCCAATTTGCAGAGCGCTCCGATCGAGTCGAAGTCCAGACATTCCGACAACAGTGGTTACAATGTCAAAGACGGTTCTGGTGGCTTTCGACACATACCATTGAAAGCGACTCAATCTATTAATCAAGCGTGCTGGCTAGTTTCGAGGGTTCATGCAAAACTCCGTTGCATTTTATGCCCCATACAGAGGGGAATTAGCGGGTCGATGCATAGATGGCGTCTGACAAGGCTCACTGCGAGCCCTCAGTTTATGCCTTCTCTTCACAAAAGACCTACCCTTGATTGCGACATAACCGTGGCTTAGTCTTTGTCAGCAAGAAGGCGGAGTGTAAGATTCATGAGCCGAATCACCAACCTAACCATATGAACCCCCTCATCGAATCACTGCTAGAATTCAATCAATCCTTTGACATACCAAAACTTGAATCTCCAGCCTTGGGCCCAGACGAGTTGATTGAACTGCGCATCAAACTCCTGGAAGAAGAAGTGCAAGAGTATGCGGAAGCGGCCCGGGCAGGTGATTTAGTAGAAGTTCTCGATGCTCTCGCTGACATTGGATACATTCTTGCTGGAACCATCATCAATCATGGCATGCAACACATTTACGACGATGCATTCAACGAAGTACACCGCTCAAACATGGCCAAACTCGTGGATGGAAAGGTCCTGCGAAGAGCGGATGGCAAAGTCATGAAACCTGAAGGCTGGCAGCCACCACAACTTGCTCAGTTCCTTCCTTCAGATGACTGAGCAGGCTCACATGGTTTCATGAAAGATGAGGTTCTCGTCTGTAGTATGACGCGACCTGTTGCATTGGTTACTGGCGGAGGCCGCGGCATTGGTGCTGCGATTTCCGATCGGCTCGCTGCAGATGGTTACGATGTTTTGTTGACCTACAATCAATCTTCAAAACCAGCTGAAATGATTGTTGACGCCATTCGAGAACGTGGAGACGATGCGCTCGCAGTCAAGGTTGATTGTGCAGATTCTGGCGAAGTCGGACTTCTCGGGCAACATCCATGGATGGCTCGTAAAATTGAGGTTTTGGTGCTAAATCACGGCATTTACAACCGTATTGAAGGTCACAAAATGACCATGGACGACTTGGATAGGACGATGAAAACCAACTTTGAAGGTGCTGTAGCGGTTTGGAAGGCCGTCCAGCCCCATCTTTCCGATGATGCTAGAATGGTGGTCGTTGGCTCCCAACTAAGCATTCGGGGTTCCCCTCATGGTGCAGATTATTCCGCATCAAAGGCTGCTCTTTCAGCGTGGGCACGTTCATTGGCCCAGTCTGTGGGGCCAGAGGGTAAGCGAGTGAATGTTCTGGCGCCAGGATACGTTGACACCGATTTATTGAGCGGTGACTCACGTGAAAAGCGATTGCAACGAGAAGGTGAAGTGCCGTTACAGCGAGTGGGGACGGCGGAAGATATGGCCTCAACCGTTTCGTTCCTTGTAGGTCCAGATTCATCGTACATCACCGGAGCAATTCTTCACGTTAACGGTGGACTTTATCTCCCCTAATCGTGCCATAAGAGGGATTGCTATGGCTGAACAATGGGACGACGAGGGTGCGTTTGAGGATGAAGCAGACCGCTTGGTTGGCGAAGTTGACCTCGACGAACGCAACCCCTTTGACCTTTCAAAAGCACTTGAAGGTGCGGCTTTGGATGAACTGAATCCTTCAGTAAAGAGGTTTGAGTTGCATGCTGAATTCACCCCCGGCGGAGACCAACCAAAAGCAATTGAAAAATTGATTTCTCAATTGGAAAATGGCCAAGAAAGATGTGTTCTTCTTGGAGTGACCGGTAGCGGCAAAACCTTCGCCATGGCTCACGTCATTCAGAAGCTCAACATCCCCACCCTCATCATGAGCCATAACAAAACGCTAGCACGACAGCTCCACCAAGAAATGGTTGGATACTTCCCCAAGAATGCAGTTGAATACTTCGTATCCCACTACGACTACTATCAACCGGAAGCATATCTTGCAAAACGTGATCTTTACATTGACAAAGAATTAAGCATCAATGAACGAATAGAACAGGAACGCTTTGCAGCGGTCGCGTCTTTGGTGACCCGACCTGATTGCGTCGTTGTTTCTTCAGTCTCTTGCATTTACGGGCTCAATCCCCCCGAAACGTTTCTTGAATACCACGTCCGATGTGCTGTTGGGCAAGTGATTGAGACCAGTGACTTGCTGAGGGAACTGATTGAACTTCAATATCGGAGGACAACAACCGACCTCAACCGGGGCGAATGCAGAGTAAGGGGCGAGGTCATCGACGTATGGATGCCCAGCCGGGATGACCCCTTGCGGATTGTGTTTGATTTTGACGGAATAAAAAGCATCCAAATCTGTGACCCCGTTACCTGGGACGTCCTTGATGAATTGGATGAAGCTTGGATTCATCCAAAGGAATTCTTCATGACCAGCCCGGAGCGTTTTGAATCTGCCCTTGAATCCATTGAAACCGAACTGAACGCTCGCAGTAAATTCTACGCACGAGAAGGGAGAGAACTTGAGCGCTACCGCATCGAACAACGTACTGAATACGACCTTGAAATGTTGCGTGAAATTGGGCACTGCCAAGCGATTGAGAACTATTCCCTTCACTTTGATGGACGAGAACGTGGCCAACGCCCCTACTGCTTGCTGGATTTCTTCGCAGCATGTGCAAATCAATTCCATGGAAATCCAGAAAAATTTCTCGTCATCATGGACGAGTCTCACGTGAGCCTTCCCCAAGTCGGGGGCATGTACCATGGAGACCGTTCAAGAAAAGAGAGCCTCATAGAACACGGGTTCCGTTTACCAACGGCCGCAGACAATCGGCCTCTGAAAATACCAGAGTTCCAAAGTCTCGTTCCTCAGATGGTCTATGTCTCAGCCACGCCGGGAGAGCGGGAACTCCGCCACCTCTGTGAGATTACGGGCCAATCTCTACCCAAGGGTTTGGAGCACGCTACCAGCCAAGGTGGAGCAGGGCCTGCAGACCGGGATAAGAAGCATCCAGAAGCGGAATCAATGTACGATATGCTTCAAACAATTGAGGGAATCGCCAAGATGGAACTGCGACCGACCGGATTGTTGGACCCTGAAATTGAAGTGCGGCCAACTGCCGGTCAAATCAATGACCTCCTCACGGAAATTAATGCTCGGATTGAACGGTCACAGCGATGTCTTGTAACGGTCCTTACCATCAAATTCGCAGAGGAGGTCGCTGCTTATCTCAATCGTATGGGGGTTAAAGCGCATCACTTGCATTCAGAAATTGACACGATTGAACGTACTGAGATCATCAATGCGCTTCGACACGGGCACATTGACGTCATTGTGGGAATCAATCTCCTTCGTGAAGGCCTGGACATCCCTGAAGTAAGCCTTGTAGCCATCTTTGATGCAGACCGCCAAGGCTTCCTACGAAACGAAAGGAGTTTGTTGCAAACCATTGGGCGTGCTGCACGAAATCAAGAAGGGAAAGTACTCCTCTATGCAGATGGCTTTTCTCCCGCTATGGAGGCGGCCATACGACAAACTCTGGAGCGACGACAACGGCAACATGCGAACAACGTAGCCCTTGGCATCACGCCACGAACGATTGTCAAGGCGCTGCCGGTCATGGGCGATACGACGGACGAGCTCATCGCTGGAACAACCACTGGCGGAGACGGTTCTCGACGACTCATCGCCAAAAAGGGCGGCCGTAAAGATGGGGATTGGGCACAACGATTGAATTTGGGGGCAGGGTCGTGGGCTTCCGCTTCCGAAAACAACAATTCCTCAATTGGAAAATCAAATTCTCAATTGGAATCTTCCAATACCGGCCAATCACAACCCGAACTTTCCGCATCCGAGCGGTCCGAACTGCTCACTGAGCTGCGAGCGGAAATGGAGACTGCAGCCAAGTCCCTTGATTTTGAGCAGGCTGCTCGCCTTCGAGACCGAATCTACGAAATCGAACACATGAATGAGGAGTAGGGGCAACGTGAACACCTTCATGAAGCGGAGCCGCGAGGTCGTCCCATGGCGATTGACCCCAAGGACTTCGACACCCCCGTTGTAGACTATGACTTCTCCAAGGCTACGACGCCTCAGCAATTGATTCAACAAATGGCCTCTGCTGGCGGTTTTACTGCTACTAAATTTGCGACGGCAAGAGAGATCCTCTCTCAAATGAAAACAGATATTGACGCTGTAGATGCAGACCCGGAGCGAGTAACAAACTGGCTTTCATTCCCAGCCTGCCTTTGTGCCACCGGCACGCGCGGGTTCTTTGTAGAGGCCATTAAGAGAAAGATGTTCAACGTTGTTTCAACGACATGCGGTACGCTCGACCATGACATTGCAAGGGCTTACAAACACTACTACCACGGTTCGTTTGACCTGGACGATATTGAACTTGGAGAGCATTCCCTCATGCGCCTTGGCAACGTTATCGTCCCCAATTCATCCTATGGAGAAATCATTGAAGCCGTAGTCATGCCGGTACTGGAGGAGATTTACAACGATCGCCTCGCATCCACTGGAAAAACCGGAGCAGACGCATGGTTAGGCTTTGGCTCAATTCACTTGGTATGGGAACTCGGTAAGCGCATAGGAACACCAGATTCATTGATCTACTGGGCTGCTAAAAACAAAATTCCGGTTTGCATCCCGGGCATAACCGACGGTTCTATTGGAGCACAATTGTTCATGTTCAGACAGAAGCATCGCGATTTCCACCTTGATACTCTGGCTGATGAGCAAGTCATGAGTGATCTGACATGGGACGTTGAGGCATCAAACGCCCTTATGATTGGAGGCGGAATTTCCAAACACCACGTCATCTGGTGGAATCAATACAGAGGTGGGCTCGACAG
This sequence comes from Candidatus Poseidonia sp., assembly GCA_029250625.1. Classification (GTDB taxonomy): domain Archaea; phylum Thermoplasmatota; class Poseidoniia; order Poseidoniales; family Poseidoniaceae; genus Poseidonia. The sequence continues at coordinate 5,348 of JAQXEX010000081.1, forward strand.
TGCGGTTTACATCACCACTGCCCCAGAGCATGATGGAAGCCTCTCAGGTGCTCGCCTGAGAGAGGCCATTTCTTGGGGAAAGATGAGACCGGAAGCACCTCATGTATGTGTTGAAGGTGATGCCAGTTTGCTCCTCCCCTTACTCGGGGCTGACCTGTTCAGTCAAGCATTTACCGAAAACTAACTTTGCTCGTAGTCACGAGCGAGTTCGGCCACCAAGAGCATGAGACTTTGCCGGAACGGTGTTCTTGGATTCCATCCCTCATTGCTGACGTTCGCAAGGGATTCATGAAGCGTATCAAGAGATGGTCGAGGGGGGCGTTCTTGCGATGAAGCCAGGTCTTCCACTTCAACAACAGGTCCTTCATCAGCACGGAGGTGGGAGAGGTTGAACCGACCTTCGCGTCCGGCGATGGTTCTCGACACCAACATTTCAAATTCCGCCCAGGTTGCTTCCATTGACCAATATCTACGGCCACAGACATTGATCAACCCACTCGCAGGAAATCCTCCTTTAATGAGCCGCAAAAGCCCTTCTGCTGCATCATCACACGAGCACCAATACGCCCCATCCAAACCAAGGTCAGGAGCCTCACCACGAGTTGCAACCCCCCACCACTGATGGAACATAGCTCCAACTTGAGTCGAGATATCCGTTGTCAACAGGTCATGGATGTGAAGTTGAAGGGGAGTTCCATCCATCTGAACGTTTTGTGGAGTGAGATGCACTACAGGTACACCTGTTGGCTCAAGAGAGCTGAGATCCGTCTGCTCGTCTGTAACATGAATTGACACAGACGAAGCGTCGTTGAGTGCAGCTACGGCCTCTGGAAACTGTTCAAGGGCAGATGCATGCTCTTTGCGAACACGTGCGAGGTCGGACTCGGGCACCGAGAAATGATGAAACTGAGGGATTCCACGCTCCAAGAGCGTTCTTGCAAGAGGATGAGCCACAGCATGAAGCGCTATTCTCTCCTCATCGCCCATGCATCCTCCACATGATACCCGTTCATGAAGGATTCCTTCATCACAATTTAAGCAGATTAAATGATTTTTCAATATAAAATTTGTAAAATTGGAATGAATTCCATATTGAAAAAAGGTCCAACCACCACAACCCTTTACTTCATCGCACCATTCAATTCTTGAACCTCCTTATTATGTTAGAATCAATACGAAAACAAATCCTTTTTGATTCTCCTTGAAAAATAATTCATATTGAAAATACGCGCGTTATGCGACATTCAAAATTGAATTAAATTCTATATTTCAATTGGTTGAATGTAGTATTATGCGACAAATGCAATTGGAAATGATATTTTTTTCGGGGAAGAGTATAATAGGCGTCGGGACTGAGCAATGGGTAAGCCGAACAAAATCGGCGTGGAGATGGGAAATATGAGAAATACAGAATTTGACATTCAGGAGTTACTCCAACGGGATGTCTATGTGAACGAAAAGAAAGTAGGTACAATCGTTGGTGAGCGCCACCATCCGAATGAAGCACGAGTCCAATCGATGCGCATTCAAGTGGCACCAGATGTCGCAGATGAATACATGCGGAAGCCAGCCGAACTTGCACCACTACCAAAGGAACTGGTGCACAGCATTCGTGGCGACGGAACCGTGAAGCTTTCAAAGTCAATGCGAGAGTTGCAACGACGATGGAGAAACACTGTCCGAATCGACGAGAAGCTCTACGCTCCTGACGAAATGTTGGATCGTGCAGTCTTGGACAACCAAGGAGAAGAAATCGGGGTCATCACTCGATTGTTCAGAGTAAAGCGCACCTACAAGGGAGTCATTGTTACAACAAGAATGCGCATACAAAAGGAATTCGGCGTTGAATCCGAAATCCGCATTCCAATTACGGCATTGGCCCGAACACGAGAACGTTTGGATGAAGTCGTCCTTTCTCGAACCTTTGAGAAAGTCCTTCAGTTGCCGTCATTTGCTGCCATCAACTCGATGGAAGAAGAGTGAAACCAGAACAATCCGACAGTATCGTCTGTTGATTCTTTAGCCGTCATGCTTATGACGGGGGGTTCGGTCGGCCGGTTTACTATTGCGCGGGTGGCTTAGTCGGTTAGAGCACCCGGCTGATAACCGGGAGGTCGCAGGTTCAAGTCCTGCCTCGCGCACCAAACCTCTTTCGATGAGATTTCAATTCGTTCTCCCTCGCAAAGAACATGAAGGGTCAGCGTACAGGACAACTTGAGGGGAGCATATGGTCGTCGTATCCGGCAGTAATTCAGGACCCCTTGCAAGCCAACTTGCTGAATCTCTTGGCTGGGAACACCATGTGTTGGAGACGCGGAGATTTCCCGACACCGAGGGGTACACTCGGATTCCCTCAGAAACGATTGAAGCCGTTCGCAATGAACCTGTAGTCTTGGTATCAAACACCTTCCCGGATTCGGGGATTGTTGAGACTCTGCTCATGCTTGAATCTCTAAACGATGTACGAAAAGGCGAATTGCATAATTTGCGAGAAATTGGCCCTCAGACCCTACCTAACGTAGGAAAAGGCATCATTTTGGCAATTCCTTATTTTGGCTATTCTCGGCAGGATAAACGATTCAAACCTGGCGAGGCGATTTCAGCGCGCGCAATTGCTCACCTGCTTGCCACCAAGTGTGATGGAATGGTCGTCTTAGACATACACGCACCTGAAGTGTTGCAGGACCTTCCGGTGCCCATCTCGTTTACATCCGCCATGCCGGAACTTTCTGAGCGCTTGCAAGGGACGGTAGCGCCAGACTTCATCCTCTCACCGGACAAAGGCGCCATTGACCGGGCAAGTCAAGTTGCATCGTTGATTGGTTGCGAATTTTCGTATCTAGAGAAAACTAGAATCGATGCACACACCATCGTGCACAAGGCGAAGAATCTTGATGTTGCAGGAAAGAAGGTCGCTATCGTGGACGACATGATCGCTACCGGCGGCACCATCTGTCGGGCTGCAGAAGCACTGCGGAACCAGGGAGCCACCCAAGTTCACGCTGCATGTTCTCATGGATTGTTCACCGGAGGGGCAATCGCTCGCCTCTTGAGGTACGTCGATGGAGTCCATGCTACGGGCTCCTTATCCAACGCCGTGGACTCAATTCCAGGTGGCCCGGCCTTGTCCCGGGGCGTTCATGAAATATTGGACATGCTTGACCTCAAACCACAGTAAAAGAGACCACTGCTCGCTGTTTCCCTCTCTTGTGCAACAACATCGTGACCGAGACTGCCTCCGTTGCGTTTATATTCGCGTGGTTCTGCGCATGGTTGCCCTTAACATGAGGAAGGAGAGATTCCAATGAGTGTACATATAGCATTTGAAACCCCAGAAGACGTTGCTGACAAGATTTACGAGATGATCCAATCGAACACGAATGGACGCGTCAAGAAAGGCAGTAACGAGGTCACGAAAGCCGCAGAGCGAGGTACCGCTCAATTCATCATTCTTGCAGAAGATGTGAACCCTCCAGAATTGTTGGCTCACCTCCCACTGATCTGTGAAGAAAAAGGAATCCCATACGGATACGTTCCAAGCCAAGAATTCTTGGCCAAGGAAGCCGGACTCGCAAACGGCGTCAAGGCTGCTTCCATCGCTGTGATGGAAATCAACAAAGGCGCTCAAGAAAAATTCAACGAAGTTGTAGAACTCATCAACGGCCTCAAGGCTTGAGATTTAATCGGAGATGAAGATTATGAGTGAAGAACTCGGTGGATGGCCAGCAGAAGTGGTCGAAATTGTAGGCCGAACCGGTATGACCGGAGAAGCTACTCAAGTCAAGGTGCGTGTTAACGACGCACCCAACCCAAGAGACGTGGGACGTATCATCAGCCGCAACGTGGTAGGACCTGTGCGAGTCGGTGACATTCTCATGCTCAAGGACACGGGACGAGAGGCCCGAAAGTTGAACGCACGGTGATGAACAATGCCAGAACGAAGAATTTGCAGCTTTTCCGGAGAGGAAATCGAACCTGGAACCGGCATGATGTTTGTACGCAAGGATGGAAGCATCCTTTGGTTCAAGAGCAGTAAGACTCGCAAGAACCAACTTCAACTCAAGCGTAACTCTCGCCGAGTGAAGTGGACCCGCCATTACGTCAAAGGCGGAATCCAGTGAACCCCTTCTGGGAACACAACTTCTCTCTTGCCCCACAGCAACGCCCTTAAACAGGTCACTTTTGGGTAGGTTTGGTGAACACCATGCAAACTACCTATGTGATGATTAAACCCGACGGCGTACAACGAGGACTTGTCGGAGAAATACTTGGACGATTTGAACGAAAAGGACTGAAACTTGTCGGTATGAAATCGATGGTTCCTACCGAAGAAATCGCCCGAACGCATTACGATGTTCACAAGGAGCGACCCTTTTTCCCAGGACTCATTAAATTCGTAACTTCCGGACCCGTCGTCTGCATGGCTTGGCAAGGAAAGGATGCTATTTCTGTTGCCCGTAAACTGATCGGAGCAACCAACGGACGAGAAGCTGACCCTGGTACAATACGAGGCGATTTCGGCATGGACATGGGATACAACATGATTCACGGCTCCGATGCCCCAGAAACTGCAGAGTTTGAACTTGGACTTTGGTTCCCCGAAGGACTCATGGAATGGAACAACACCATGGGCACTTGGGTATACGAGTGAACTCTCTTTCCAACTAAGAGGCGGTGAAACCGATGTCTGACGCAGAAGAACCTGTGGAACATTCGGTTGAGACTGATGAGGAACCGACTCGAGGCCATAACCGTCAGCCGATTGTCTCCGTTCTTGGACACGTTGACCACGGCAAGACCAGTGTTTTGGACATGGTTCGATCCGTTGGAAGCGAGCGACAAGCGAGCGTCATGGACCGAGAGGCCGGCGGCATTACACAACACATTGGGGCCACAGAAGTGCCCGCTGACGTACTCAACGAAACATGTGCTGCAATGTTGGGCGGCAAGGCGTTCAAATCACCTGGACTGCTCTTTATTGACACACCTGGTCACCACTCCTTTGCTTCACTACGCAACCGTGGTGGTTCGGTCTCGGACATTGCCGTCTTGGTGGTCGATATCATGGAAGGCCTCCAACCGCAAACGATTGAATCGCTCAATATTTTGAAAGAAACCCGGACGCCTTTCGTGATCGCTGGAAACAAGGTTGACCGCTTGCATGGATGGCGAACCGAACGTGGACGCTCGTTCATTGAATCCTTTGGAGCGCAGAGGGAAGACGTACGTGCACTTTTTGAAGACCGATATTGGAAAATCGTCGGACAGTTTTCTGAACATGGATTCAATCTCGAACGATATGACAAAATCAGTGACTTTCGTCAGAATGTTGCACTTGTACCAATGTCTGCGAAAGACGGTGAGGGACTTCAAGACCTTCTTGCCGTCACGGTCGGGCTTGCTGAACGTTTCTTGGAAGACCGATTGACCGACACCTTGGGTTCTGCTCAAGGAACAGTACTGGAAATGCGGGATGAGGTCGGCATGGGGAAAACCATTGACGTCATCCTTTATCGAGGCCAACTCAAGATCGGTGATTCAATCATGCTGGCCGGAATGGACGGAGCCTTCACCACCCACATCAAGGGACTCAAGCGGCCACAAGGCATGGCGGAAATGCGAGATGCTGGAAAACGATGGGTCAATTTTGATTCTGTTGAGGCTGCATGCGGTGTGAAAATAGTTGCACCAAAACTAGAAGCAACCATCGCTGGTACAACCCTGCATCTTGCAAATACCGCCGAAGAGCGCACAATAGCAGAAGAAGCGATACGGGGCGAATGGAGAAGCATCTTTGATGCAATGCCGGTTATGTGTTCATCGTGCAAAGAAATTTTCGCCCGTAAATCATTTCCAGAGCATACATCCACGGGAGAATGCCGTGGAGCCGAAGAAGAGCGAAGTGGAGTCGTCATCAAGGCAGACACCGTCGGAGGATTGGAGGCATTGGCCTTTGAACTCCATCAACGAAACATACCCGTTCGTCAGGCAACGGTTGGTCCTGTAAACAAGAAGGATATTCTCATGGCAAAATCAGCCAACGATCCGCTTCAAAAGGTCATTCTCGGGTTTTCAACCAAAGCCAACAGCGAAGTATCCCAACAATTGGACCAAGATGATTCTGAGGTGAAATTCATCGCCGGCCCCATCATCTATCATATTCTCGACGCCTTTGAGGCATGGGTTGAAGAAACCAAGAAAGCCATTGAGGAAGAACAGCGTGAAACCCTCGTATACCCGGGGCGTGTATTGTATCTCAAAGACCACACGTTCCGAGCGAAGGGGCCGGCCATTGTGGGGATGCGTGTTCTCGGTGGACGGGTTCATCTTGGACAGCGCCTCATCAAATTAGACGGAACCATGGTCGGACAAATCAAGAGTCTCAGGACTCGTGCTTCTGAAGATGTCAAAGAAGCCATGCAAGGCGATGAAGTCGCAGTGGCCATTCAAGGTCCAACCGTCGGGCGACACATCGAAGAATTGGATGAATTCTATGTTGACGTCCCCGAACGCCATGTCAAACGATTGAAGAAAGCAGACCTAACACCCATTGAAGAAGAAATCCTCGATGAAATCGTGAGTTTGCATCGCAAAGAGAACCACTTTTGGGGTCGTTGAGCGGATTTCTCCGTGATTCCCCGATGAGCATTTTTGAAGACTAGAGCGCACACATTCATATAAGAAATGAAAAAGTCTAGAAATATCACTGGAGGTATTCTAATGGAAGCAGGAATTCAAGCAGGCGCTCAAGGAGCACGAACCCAAGATCTGATCGCGACAGTATCATCAATCTCAAACAGTTTGATGAATGAAGTGAGCAAGGTGATCATCGGTAAGAACGAAAACCTTCGAAGAGTGACCGTTGGTATTCTTTCCAACGGAAACATGCTCTTGGAGGATTTCCCAGGACTCGCTAAGACACTTCTTGCGAACACGTTTGCACGGGCACTCGGTTGCAAGTTTAAGCGTGTTCAATTCACTCCTGACCTGCTGCCCTCCGACATCATGGGAACCTACATGTACGACCAAAAATCGGGAGAGTTCAAACTCCGTGCTGGTCCCTTGTTCTCCAACATCCTTCTTGCGGATGAGATTAACCGTGCCCCTCCAAAGACACAAGCTGCATTGCTCGAAGCGATGGAAGAAAAGCAAGTAACCATCGAAGGAATTACCCACAAACTTCCTGCGCCTTTCGTTGTTATTGCAACTCAAAACCCAATTGAGCAGGAAGGAACCTATCCCCTTCCTGAAGCGCAAATGGACCGCTTTTTGATGAAGATGAGTATGGGATATCCGGACCGCGCTGAAGAAAAGGCCATTCTCGCCCGACGTAAACTTCGAGGAAAGGACGAACACGAAGTGGAACAGATCACCTCACCAAAGAAAGTGGTCGCTATGCAGAAGGCTTTGGAGACGGTTCACGTTGACCCGGCCATTCTATCCTACATCATTGAGATTGTTCAGCGAACTCGTGAGGACCACCGTGTCACAAACGGAGCCTCCCCACGTGCGAGCCAAGCCTTGTTCAAGACCGGTCGTGCTGCTGCTGCAGTTGCCGGCCGCAATTATGTCATCCCCGATGACATCAAAGGCATCGCATTACAGATTATTTCCCACCGTATTAACATGAAGCCCGAGGCAAAGATCCGAGGAATTACCGGAATGCACATCGTCCGCAAGATTCTCTCGGAAGTTCCTGTTCCAGTGATCCAACCAGCCTGATACTTGTCCCCCAAGGCTTGCATTGAAAGAGGAGGGCTTGCATAGAGTATTCTATGGGAGGCGACCGTGTGATGAACCCTTACAAAATGGTCATGGCCGTGGCCAATCAAAAAGGTGGTTGTGCAAAGACAACTACCGCTGTAAACATTGCAGCAGCCCTTGCAAAGGGGTCCCGTCGTCAAGGGCTTCCTCCCGCTAAAGTGCTTCTTATCGACCTTGACCCGCAAGGCAATTGTGCGACATCGTTTGGACTTGAAAAGAAGAAGATCAAGAAAACTGTATATGATTTGCTCGCCAACGATTCCGGTGAAGAACTTCCATTGATGGAAGAATACCTCATTCCGCCGGAAGAGATTACTCGGTCAATGAGGGAAGCATGGTCCAATCGAAACGGTGGCAAAAAAATTCCAGACTCCATCAATGCAGGCCACCTTTGGCTCCTTCCAAGTGACATCCATCTCTCTGGTGCAGAAATTGAATTGTCCCACAAAATAGGAAGAGAGACCCGATTACAAGAGGCCCTTCTACCCATCGTTGACGAATTCGATTACATCATCATCGATACTCCGCCGTCCCTCGGCCTGCTTTCTATCAACGCCATGTGTGCTGCAAATTGGGTCATGGTCCCCGTTCAAGCAGAATATTATGCGCTTGAAGGTTTCAGCATGTTGATGAATTCGATCAAGATGATTCAACGGAGAATTAATCGGAACCTGAAAATTTTTGGAATTGTGATGACCATGGTCGACGCTCGTTCAAAATTAAGCACATATGTGTGTGACCAAGTGAATAAGAAGATGCCCAATAAGTTGTTCAATACCACAGTCCGACGCTTAGCAAAGGTTGCAGAAGCACCTTGGAGTGGAGCACCCACCGTCATTCTCAACAAACCGACAAACTCTGGTGCAGGCGCTGGAAGTTTGGAATATTGGACCCTTTCAAAAGAAGTCCATCAGCGAGTCCAATCCATGCGACGTGAATTTGGAGTTGTTGAGGAATCACGACTCCGCAAAGAACGCAGCATTCGTTAATCCTGTGGTTGACGCCAGGATAATCCGGCTCAAATCATGCTTGTACCCTTCCATGCCTTCGCACAGGTTAAGTAGGCAGGCAATTCAAGGGCACATTGGGTATCTGTATGACAGGCGAAGGAATGACTTCAGTCAGTGTGAGCTATGAGATTCGTAGGCAATTGAACACCATACGAACGACAGGAGGACACCGTAGTGTTAACGAACTCCTTAACGAGATGATTCGAACGCATAAAATGCTCAAGATGAAAGGTGAAATTGACACCTTACGAGAACGCATGAAGATGGCGGTGGACGTGGACGTAGACCACCTCGCTGAACGTCTGAACCTCGCCCCTTTCAAGGTTTGATTTCCATGATGCTTTGGCGCCCACCTGGTTATCGCTTCACGGCGAGAGAATTGGTGAAAGGTCTCTGTGGCGAGGATACAGACGAATCCAAATTACTGATGGCGGCCATCTACGGAAAGGTCGAATTGTTCGCTGATTCTACAGCATGGAATGGTTTTCTGTGGCTCGTCATGAACACGTTCAAGGTGGACGGTAAACCCGTTTATTCCGGCCCTGAGCTGGGTGCATTGAAGGAAAGTCTTCCCATTGTATGGGTCTAATTATTTCCGTACTTTGCTAACCACTCGTGGCCATACCAACGCCATTGGTCAGCAGTCCAACCGTCAGGAAGTCCGCCCTCTGGGAGAGGAGGGGCTTCGTCGGGAATGGTTGCCTCAGGTGCTGCTTCAGGTTCAGATGGAGTGACTTGAGATGGCATACCCGCAATGGATTCAATGCTTTCTTCATCGTAAGTCATGCTTCCTGGCTCTGCTACGTTAGCGCCGTCCTTGAGTTCCATATCATCAAAGCCGTTCTTTTCAGGTTGGAAGTCAAGTTGTTTAACATCGTCATCCCAAATGTCATCCGAGATGATGCCGCCATCGGCTGACATTCCTCCTTTCCCTTCTAGAGCCTCTTTGGACGCGTTGGTTGATTGAGAAACAGTGACCCCGCCGTACACCTTTTTTGTGCTGGTTTGTTTTCGTTTGTTTACGAGGAAGGCAACAAGAAGAATCACTGCAGTCAGTCCACCGAATACAACAAGCCCGACTTGAATCACTTGATTCAGAGTATCCTCATCAACATTGAGAGGAGAGTCGCCACTTGCATCATCCTGAAGTGAGGCGTTCCATGCGTAAAATCCGAGGGCCGTTTCATTGACCAACCCGTTCTTGTATGCTTGATATGCTGGGTTATTCCATCCGGTACATCCTTCAGATGTGTCGTTTTTATTGTTCAAACAGTAATCCTGCTCTGTTGCAATGTTTGGGCTTGTATCGTCGTAATCGGCATTTGAACCGACTCCATCGCCGTCTCCGTCATAATGCTCGTTTGGATCTTGATCCATGAGTGGAGATTCTGTTCGGTCAACCCATCCATCACCATCGACGTCCAGGCATCCGAAGGATGGAGTTTCAACATAGCCAATGGCGCTATCGGTGTCAATTTCCCATGCCTTTGTTGAAGTCCCAAATTCCCAAGGGCAAGTATCGGGGATTTCCCCATCTGCATTATCTCCGTAACCGTCACCGTCTTGGTCTTCCCATTGACTTTCCTGTGATGGTAACGCATCTGCTCCATCAATTGCTGTCCATTCTGTATCTGGGTCCGAATAACCGTCAAAGTCTCCATCCGGGCAGCCGAATCGGTCTGCGGTGGAAAAACCATTCACTGTGGGGCAACCATCGGGCCTGAACCCTTCTGGATTGTCGCCGTAGCTGTCAAGGTCTGAATCGCTCCATTGAGTCGCTTCGTCTGGGAAAACATCTCCGTCTTGACCGTTGGTATTGTCACCGTAACCATCGCCATCCAAATCGCTCCATTGGTCTGCGTTATTTGGGAACAAGTCCGGGTTGGTTCCAATAGGATTGTCACCGTATCCATCGCCATCAGCATCTTCCCATTGTGTTGCATCACTGGGAAAAGAGTCCGGATTATAGCCGTTGACATTGTCTCCGTAACCGTCTCCATCGGCATCACTGGATTGAGTGGAATCGTTTGGAAAATCATCGTTGAGGTCGTTCACACCGTCCATATCAGAATCCAAGTCATAGAACCGGATAGCCGAGGAAGTCGGAGAGGTTCCGGCGATGTAGAGTTGTCCAGAAAAGGTGCCTTTGAAGCCAACAACGTCACCTGTACCAACATAGGTTTCTAACTCCGTAAATTCAGACGAATTGACCAAAGAGAACTGTCCCTGTTTAGCGCCAATAACGAACATGTCCCCATACACTCCCATGTACGTAACTTGCTTGGTGTGGGGGAGGTTGAGGGTGTCGACATTCCAAGAATCGGTATCAAATTTGTAGACGGTTCCTCCGGTTGTTCCTGCGAGAAGAGTACCGTTTGAAGTTTCGACAAGCGAGGAAATGATTCCAGTTGAGTCTGTAATGGTATTGAGAAGTGTGCCTCCGTTATCGTGAATGTAGATGTTCTTATCATAAGATGCAATAGCAAGGCGTCCATCGGTCAAAATCTCAAAGGCACTGATTCCAGATGAAATGGTAGTTGAACCAAAACCTGTTGCTGTGGACTCGGAATATTCCTCTGCTTTCCTTTTCCCAGCGTATTGAGCAATCCACAAGTCACCCTGATGGTCCCACTCAACATCGTTAACGGGATCAGGGAGGGTGATGTTTTCTGTAATGGATTCGGTGCTCAATTGAACAACATAAGCTCCCCCTTGATGGGCGACGGCGACCAATTCTTTGGCTTCGTCAAGGCGGGCTTTCTGCGCATCCACCTCAAGGAAAAGAGTCCACTGCGCCGAAAGAACTCCATTGTTGAGAGCGTTGATGCTGACGTTGCCATACGCATCAACGGTCAATATCTTGCCGTCATCAAGGACAGACCAAAGGACCAACGAACGGTCAAGTTCGTCGGTTTCACCTGCATCAGTGATGTTGGGCAACTCAGCGCTTGCGAGGCCGATTGTTGCACTTTGAAGGCACAAAATTAGTATTGTCACGACAGTGTATGCGCGCTTCATGATGTTACGGAAGTTACCGTATGATATGAAATCCGCGTATGATTGTGAACGCTAGGATTGAGGTCAATCCTCATCTTCATCGTCCTTAGGAACCATTTTCTTGACCGGTTTTTTGGTAACCGGCGTTAACGTTCCTTTGACTGGACGCAATGCTGCAGAAGGGCGACCCACTGCTGCAGAAGGTGGGGCTCCTCGTTTCTTGGCCGGCATGAGCATGTGACCAACTGGTGTAAGAGACGCTGTTTCCGTTGGAACTTCTGCTGGAGTTAGAACTCCACGAATTGGGCGGAGAGGAGCCTCTTCAACACGTTCTGACACCTCTTCAGGGGCCTCGGATGGGTGTTCTACTTCAGACTCCACTTCTGGCATTGTTTCCGGGATGGAATCCTCAGGGGCAAGTTCTGTTTCAGGCTCTACAACAGGCTCATCAACCGAAATCGGTTCCTCAACAACTGTTGGTTCCTCGATGACCGTTGGTTCCTCAACAACTGTTGGTTCTTCAACCGAAACAGGCTCTACCAAAGGCTGGACCAAATCTTGCTCTACCTGAGCATCTTCCATTGCAATGTCTTCTTGTGGCGTAATCGTAGCAGGAGGTTGTCCAATGGGTTGACGGACATTTCGAACGGGTTGAGCCAAAGGCTGGCGAACATTGCGAATTGGTTGAACTACTGGTTGAGCGCTCACCAATGGCTTTGCACTGGTTGATGGTGCTCTCATTCCGCCCAGACCCAAGCGGGCTTCGGGTTGATTTTGCTGGCCCATGATTCCACGCAGAGGTCGTCCTGCTGCTGCACCGAGTCCATCGGGACGCGCTCCAAGTGCGGAGGGGTCCATGGCTCCTGAGCCAAATGCTGCTGGTGCCTGACCGGAAATCGATTGCATCCATTTTTGGCGCTTTTCGGCACGAGTATCGGTGGATTGCAACGCACTGAATTCCTTTTCTCGAGTTTGGAGTTCGGTTTCATCCATTTCAATCTCGGACTGAATTTGCTGACTGACAGCATCGCGCATCTTCTCTTCAGCCATTTCCTTGAACGAGTCCATCTTCTCAGAAAGGCCCTTCAAGCGGTCACGGATTTCAGCACGCTTCAAGCCAAGTTGACCTTCAATTTCAGCACGGATTTGAGATTCTCGCTTACGAACATCAATGAGAGCCTTGTTTCGCATGATTTCTTCACGCTTGTCAAGTTGGCGCTCAAGTTGAGTTGCAACTTCTTCTTCCTTTCGAGTCTTGAAGTCCCGAAGGCGCTCTTCCATTTCAACTTCCAACTCAAGCGTGGTTTCTTCCTTGAGAAGGTCCAAATCGGTCTCGTGGGTGAGGCGCTCGTTGCGCAGTTGGGCATCCACCTCAGACATGATCGCCTTTCTAGCCGCTGCTTCCCTGGATTGATATTCGAGGTCAAGACGTTCGGTCCAATCGTTCTTGTTGGCACCGTATTGGGCTTCCAATTGGTCTCTGAGTTCGGCTTCTCGCTCGTATCGGTATCTCGAGAGACGGTTCTGAATCTCAGCTTCTCGTGCATTACGATAGGTTTGGAACTCATGGTCCATGCGGTGTTCGAGTTCCGCTTCGATCTCATCGTGCAGGGAACGAGAGATGTCGTCCACTGCTTTACTGAACGTGAGGTCATACTTGGCCTTGAGGCGGGATTTTCGCTCTGCGAGTTTCGCTGACTGTTGTCCATCGAGTTCTTTCTCGATTTCAACACGTAGGTCGCCTCTGCGCTTTGCAATAGCCAACTCTACATCCTCACGCATGCGCTCTTCAAGATTGTCGGTTTCCTTGCGGAGTTGATGCTCAATATCAGTTTGGAGTTGTTGAGCAATGTCTTCTTCAAGGCGCAAACTGCGTCGCTCAAATTCAACCTTTAGACGGGCCTCGCGTTGCTTAAGCCGTTGACGAAGTTGTTGTTCAAGTCGGGTTCGAATGCCTCGGCGCAATTGGTCTTCTCGCTCAGAAAGAAGTGCCGCATGTCCTTCTTCGAGACGGGAAATCTCTCGTTCTTCCATCTCAACGAAACGCTCTTCCATTTCCTGTGTCAAAGTTGCTTCAATGTCGCGAAGACGGTGTTGCAATTCTTGATTGTATTCAAGGGAAAGGCGTTCTTTTTGGATGGAAAGCCTGCGCTCGTGTTCTTCATGAAGTTGAGTTTCAATGGTAGCCTTGATGTCATGCTTCCGTTCTTCGAGGAGTTTGTCCTGTTCAACTTCATGTTGATCCCTCAAGGAACCTACCTGTCGGTGGAGGCGGAGATCCAATTCTTGGCGCATTCTGGATTCTTCTTGGGCCAATGCATCTCGTTCCAGTTGCTCAAGTTCCGTTTCCATGTTGCTTCGCAACTCATGTTCAAGGGCATCAAGTGTCATTTCATGTTGAGTTGCAAGGTCTTTGCTAACCGCCTCTTGCATGGCGTTGACGCGCTCGGTAATCGCCTGTTGGCGAAGACGACGCTCTCGGCGCAAATCGGCCCGCAGTCGCTCTTCTTGTCGGAACCGAGCCTGGGTACCTAACGCCTCATCGAGGCTTGAGGTTGAACTTGATGTGAATTGGGAACGAAGCGATGCAAGCGTGACGCGTTCCGTGTTCTCTCGACGCATCTGCGCAGCCTTCACGGCCTCGTTGTCGTGGCTTTCGCTCACTGTCATTGGAATCCCATCCACTTCTTCATGGACTTCTCTTCATAGATAAGGAGCGCGACGGAACCGGTGCATGAAGGAGCGCTTTCAACACCTAATTTTACCGCGCCGAGGCTCAAATCAGAAGCGTACGGTGAATTCTGTGTCGCATGCTGGACATTCAATCTCCCGCTGACCGGGTCGGCGCTTCATGCGAAGTTGGCGATTGCACCCTGGGCAGGAGATCTCAACCCTCGGGGTCTGTTCTGCAAGCGTGAAGTATGTATCACACATGCCGCACTTCAATTCAGCAGGTCGGGAGTCTACACCTGCAACGAGGACTTTGGAACATTCAGGACAACTGACTTTTTCTTCCATCCATTTGCGACGGGTGACGGGGTGCTCAATACGAACTTTAGCATCACAAAGTGTACAACTGATCTCTCCCAGTTTCATCGGGAGCATTCCTTTGCACTTGGGGCATGATAGAGGAGGGGGAGAAACTTTGGATTCAATTACGTACTCGTCGGACATGTAAACACCCTTGATGGTCAGCGTTTCTTGGAATACAATACCAAGCGTTCAGGGATGAAATTCCAAGGGATGTCCATGGTCAAACCGAATTCATCAGAGAGCCGAGCAATCAGTTGTTTTGCACTCACTTGATCTCGTGAACCTTCAAGGTCTAGAACGATGACTTCTCTGCCTTCTTCATCGATGGCCAAAGATGCCATGGTGGCAATGGGTGATGCAGGGGTGGGGGCCGCTGGAGTCGGTGTTGGAATTGGAGCAGTTCCTTCTGTGATGTTGAGCAATTCGGGAAGGTCAACACGTTGATTGATTTTCCACCATCGGGCCCTTCCTTGGTCACGATGATTTTCCACTAATTCAAGAGAAGCTAATTTCTTCAGATGGTGATAGAGGTTGTAACGGTCTACGCCAACCGCCTTTTGCAATTGGACCGTGCTGCGTTCTTCAGCAGAAGCCAACTCAATGTAAACCGCCCGGCGTGTTGGGTGGGCCAGAGCAGTCGTAATTGGGTCCCCTCGTACTCGTCCCATCGTCCCACCTAATTTGCAGATTGGCTCTTAGGGTTTGAAGATGTCGCGTCGGTCAAACCGAAGTGACGTTCAATTTGGGACTCAAATACCGTTGCTTGAAACAAGAAAAGGCTTCTTTGGTATCGCCAACCATTGTGCGAAGCGTCTCCTTCAGAAGAACGAATGCTTCTCCATTCTGAGCAAGCCGAGCGCCATTGAGGATGACGAGGATGACGGAGGCTTCGTGGATGAGAACGCCAACCCAAAGTTGGTCGTACCATTGTTGTACAACAGCAAATACCAGCGTCAAGGTGATGGCCACGGAGAAAAAGAGATTCTGCATCAATGTTCTCTGTGCGCTCCGAGCGAGGTCAATCATTTCGGTAAGCATGCTGGGGTCATCTCCAGGAATGAGGATGTCTGCGGCCTCTAGATTCACGGATTCCCCAGTACCTACTGCAACCCCAACATCTGCTACTGCTAGAGCTGCTGCATCGTTGAATCCATCTCCGACCATCATCGTCACGTTCGACTTTGAACGATTGCGAACCCATTTCACCTTCTCTTCAGGACTGAGCCCTCCGTGGGCAGCGGATTCTGGAAGGCCGACTGAGCGAGCAAACTGAGATACGGCTTCTTGGTGGTCACCGGACAAAATTTCCACACGGATGTTTCGACTGTTCAACGAGGCAATGAGGCGATCGGAACCTTGCCGAGTATCATCATGAACGAATGTAGCGAGAGCGATGGCGACACCGTCTTTGGCGAGGAGACTCGCCCCATGGCCCTCGGATTGTGCTGTTTTGAAGGCTGCAGCCAAAGAATCCTCTACTTCAATCCCCATTTTCTTTGCCTTATCGGGTCGAATGAACGCCACCTTTGCCCCGTTGTGCACGCCTTCAACGCCCGCATCAATATCGTTCAATTGGCTGAGCTTTGCTGCCTTGGCGCCTTCTGCTTCACAGTGAGCCATCATAGCAAGAGCATACGGGTGAGATGAGCGTGCTTCAAGACCCATCATCAATTGCAATGCTGAGTTCTTACGCCGATTCTTCCCCATGACAATTGAGCCAATGGTTGGTCGGCCTGAGGTGAGGGTTCCGGTTTTGTCCAGCAGGACTGAATTCACTCGGGCCATTCGTTCAAGAGCGTCTCCACCACGGACGATAACACCCTTGTGTGCTGCGTTCGAAAGTGCTGCTGCATGAGGCACCGGGGTAGCAAGAAGAAGTGCGCAGGGGCATGAAACAACCCAAAGCAAGAGAATGATTTTCCAGTCATCTGGATAGATGAAGTACCATATGGCGAATGCCCCAAACAGGACGAAAGGAACCCATATTGCTGTGAATTTTTCAATCCCGCTCTGGAGACGTGGAGGTGCTTCACGAAAGGAGTGGACTGCATCGATCAAGCCAGAGAGACGGGTTTCTGCACCTACTGCGATGACTTCGCAAACGACGGGCCCACGGGCCAATACCAGTCCTGCTTCGATTTCGTCGCCTAGGCCAACATCAACTGGAACGGATTCTCCCGTTAGCGGGGCTTTGTCCAAAGCGCCTTTTCCTTCAACGATTCGTCCGTCAGCAGGAATCAATTCTCCGCTTCGTATCTCGATTCTATCGCCCGGACGAATCAAATCGATGGGCACAATTTCGGTATCTTGACTGACTTGCACTTGAGGGGCAGCCATGGCGAGCGAGAATCCTGTATTGGCCATCGGCAGGGAGAAGCCTGTGGAGGGAGTAATGGCTGCGGGGTCAATACACACCTTATCAGCCGTTAGTTTACGAGCGGTCCTTGGTAGTCGGTCTAAACCGCCTTGCATTGCCTCTCGGGCTTTCAGCAAAGCATCTCCTTCAAGATGCGCGGTAAAGGCAACAAGGATTGCAACGATCAGAGCCTCTTCCCACATGCCGAGAACGCCAGCTCCAATAACGGCCAAACTTGTGAGAACTTGGAAGCCCATCTGTCGATTTTTAAGTGAGGCAAGGGCTTCTTTGAACATTTGAAGGCCGCCCACAAAGACCCCAGGGAGTGCAATGGCCCCAACAATATAGTGGCTCAACCCGATGAATTCAGCTAAAATTACCAGACCAAGAATCGGAAGAGCGATGCCTCCCCCAATCAGCCTCCACTGGTCTGGTCGAAGGCGGTTTGAACGGGCAACTGCAAAACGTGGTTCAACTCCTGTGACGTGATTGAGGGCTCGGTCCCTGGCCTCAACCAGTTCTTTTGATGCGTTAGCAACAAGCTGGATTAAGATTCGGTCGTCTTCGCTCACTTCC
>JAQXEX010000082.1 GCA_029250625.1 Candidatus Poseidonia sp.
GCAATGGCTGAACGGTCATGCCGGCCCCTTTCATTTCCCGT
Source organism: Candidatus Poseidonia sp. (assembly GCA_029250625.1). Lineage (GTDB taxonomy): Archaea > Thermoplasmatota > Poseidoniia > Poseidoniales > Poseidoniaceae > Poseidonia. The sequence goes on from JAQXEX010000082.1 coordinate 42, forward strand.
TGATGAATTTTAGGCGTAACTCTTCCGCTATGACAATGAACAGGAACCTCCTCACACGGTTCATGGAGACCTCATGCGGCGTAGTTTTGGTCAACTACGGTACCGTTCTCTTGCTCCAATACCCACAAGGGCATTGGGATTTGCCGAAAGGTCACGTCGAGGATGATGATAAGAACCGACACTCGACCATGTTGCGTGAACTCCGGGAAGAAACCGGAATCTCAAACGTTGACCTCCTGCAAGGTTTTGAGGAACGAACGGAATACTCTTTTCGACATCGAGGAAAACGAAAGCAAAAACAGGTGTACTGGTACATTGCTGAGACAGAAGAAATGACAGTTTCACTCTCCCATGAACATCGGGGGTACCTCTGGCTGGATTGGGAGCAAGCCTTGGAGACCATCACTCATGAGGAAACACGAGCCGTCGTACGACAAGCCCAAATCTTCCACCGCTTGAACAGCAAGCAGTGATCACAAATCAAGAAACGCATCATCGTTTGAACGCATCTTGTTTACTCGGTCGGCCACACCCTTTTCGGATGAACGCTTACCAAGTGGAAGCCAGAGTGTTTCTTCTTCACCCAACATGACGCTCACCCAACGGCCCATGACGAACAACCAATCCGATAGGCGATTGATGTAGACAAGCGCAGTGGGCCGAATAGCATCGTTGCCTTCGGATTCAAGCAACTGAACCATTGAACGTTCCAGGCGACGGGCTACGCAACGTGCGACGTGCATCGTTGCAACGGGACCTTCTCCCGTAGGCAAAATAAAACTCGTCAGTGGCGTGACATCTTCAAGCCAAGCATCCATTTCCACTACGAGTAAGTTGGACTGCTCCTCTCCAATAAGCGCCATGTATTCGGGTAATTCATTCGGCGGGCAAGCCAACTCTGCACCCAGGTCAAACAATTCATGCTGAAGACGCCCAATGGCCTCTACCACGACAAGTTCTACACGCTGCACGTTGTTTCGGTCCCCGCCATCTTCATGGCCTGGCATTCTCTTGACTTCCATCAAAACACAGCCAAGAATGCTGTTGAGTTCGTCGCATGTACCGACCGTCTCGAAGCGAGGGTCCGATTTCATCCGTCGTGAACCATCAACAAGTGAGGTTTCACCCTTATCGCCGCCTCCTGTATACACTCGTGTAATGCGAACCATGGGTCTGCCTCAGGTAAGCGGAGGTCACGCCTCTATGAGGGGTTTACGGGAGGGGAATCCCTCTTCCATTCGGTAATACCATTCAATATCGGATTCACCCATCCCCCATGAGAACAAAGCCATGTGACGGTCAACGACGCCGTACCATTCCAAACGCCCTGGGTCCATGCAAACAATACGAGCACCGACTCCTTCCAACCGGGCAACGTTGGCTTGCCATTGGCCGACCAATCCGCCGAGTTGTTCTGCAACTTCCATCACGTGTGGATGATGCATAGGGAGTTGGTCGAGTAAAACCTCCAATTCATCAGTAAGATCGTGAGCCTCATCGCTCATCGCTTGAAGAACCATGAGAACATTGGTCGCTTCTTTGAGGGAAGTTCTTGCTTCCTCAATGGTGACGATTTTCGCTCCGGTTGGAAGTGGGTAAGGCAATTCCACTCCTGGCTCCAAGGCGTCCAATTCCATTGGAAGCCCTGTAAACAATGGTTCGTCTTGGTGTATACTCACGGGTGTTCCTTAATTTGACGACCTTTAGGTTCATCGGATGCTTCGAATGCAAGAACGCCGTTTTTGAGCGTGAATCGGCTGTCCGTCTTCACTGACTCACCGGAGTTGTTGCGGGGTTCATCATCGGATCTTGACGGGAGCGGTAAAACTTGTAACCACCCATAGCAAAGAGGCCGCCCCACATCGCAAGCTCAAGAATGAGAACGAAGTAGTAAACCGGCCCGAGGGATTTCAGCAGTGCTGTTGCATCATAGGGCAATCCGTAGATGGCGAGGTAAGCGGTTTGAGAGAGCAGGCTTGAAGAGAACCAAATCATTACTGCGAACCAAAGGATGTTTCCTGCTGGCCAGTCGCTTTTCCCCTCATATGGTTCTTTCATGTTACTAAATCAACCTTGAAGGATATAAGTCCTCGTTTCCGTTGAGCCCCTCAGAGCAGGAAACCGGAAACAAATATCCTATTCGGAATCATCAAGGCGGGTAGGAAACATCTGTTCAGAGCCGCCCAAGGCTCGCAGCGCCTCATTCAACGCCAGAATCCATTCGCTGGCAACGGAGGGTTGACCCCCTGCATCCTCAAAGGACTCCTGCCATTTTTCGGCTTCCGTAGCGTTACCGTTGAACCTGTGAATTGATGCCAGAGCGATGTAAGCCATCGGATTCAAATGCTCTTCATCAGCATCCCATCCTTTCTCAAAGCAGGTAATTGCACCTTGTGGGCCTTCCAATTGACCGCGTTGCAGGGCTACCATTCCGGCTTGGCTCCATGCGAGTGGAAGTCGTCCAATCAGGAGACCTCTGAAAACCATCCATGTTTGCCCACCCCCTAGAACAACCAGTGCGAGAAACCCTGCCCACTGTTCCAGCTGATTGAGGTTTGGCCACGTCAAGACCATGAGTCCGCCGGCTCCTATACAAAAGAGAAACCCAGACATTGGAGCAATGAACACGTCCCGTCGTGTTTGGACCATGTGATGAACTCCAACAAGAACACCGTAAGATCCCATCACCAAAACAAGGGAAAGCAAAATGTTCAGTTCCATTGGACGAGGCGCAGATTCTCCAAGAAGGGAAAGGGCGGTGATAGAAGCGAGCAACCACCCAAACCGCCGAGAAATTTCAGGAAAAGGCTGATGCCTACTACCGGCCAAAAGGGAGACTGAGACAACCCCCATCGAGAGGAATACGAGGATTTTTCCCACGGCTGCATCGATGATCATAGCATCTCCTCAACCGTTGTGAACCATCGGATGAATATCATGCTTTGTGATATCCCGAACCACGTGAAATTTCCGTTGCCCTGTAGAGTTGCTCAACCAGCATGACCGATGCAAGTTCATGCGGAAAGGTCATCGGCGAAAGTGAGAGTCTCAAAAGATCGGTGATGTTTTCGTCCTTTGGCCATCCTTCGGCGGGACCGATGGCGAGGTGAACATCTCCGGTTGACAAACCCCATCGTTCCACGCGTTTTGAGAAGGGAATCGATGACTCAAGAAGGCCTCCCTCGTCCATAAGAACAAGTTCTCCGCTCATTGAAAGGAGTTGGGTGACGTATGATTGCGGGGTGGTTTTTCCTGGGTGCGTCACACAGCGTATGGAGCGTTGCTCCAAGCGTTTGACATACATTTCAATCAGCGTGGCCGAGGCCTTGTCTTTCGTTTTCCCGTGGAGGTGAACGGTGATTCGGCCCATGTCCAGTCCTCTCGGGTTGAGTTCTTCAATCCCTTGCGCGATGAACAGGTCAATTAACCAAAAGCACAGGTGGTTCTCCATGGGATGGTGGCCTTTCGGGAAAAAATCAACGCCGTCCCGGCCTGTTGTCAACGACCCCCTGCTCAAAGATACACGGACATGGATCAGCGAACTGCGTGATGTCTGTGAAATGAATTTTGACCAACCGGAAGAAGCACGGCGACGTATTCGACAGATGCAAGTTGAATGGCGAGACGCCACCGAAGAAGGAATGTTGAATCCATCCAATCGCGAGGGATTGGAGAGCAGAGCCTTTCGTCTGTTGACCTGCTCCGATAAAGAGTGGTTAGCGTGGTTGGACAATCTCGATTTCTGGAAAGCCGGATGGAAGCCCGAGAACGTTGAGGAGAACGAGAATTGAATAAGGGCAGTCCTCAGCCCTCAACATGGGTCAAACCCCAACCTTACACATGCTTTACACCTGCCCGTTTTGTTGGAAGGTCCGAGGATTGATTGAGCACCTCGGAATGGACATTGAATACATTCCAGTCAACGGAATGAAAATCAAGAAAGATGTTGCGTTCGCAGGCGACTGGGGAAAGGTCCCTGTCTTCACGGACGAAAATGGAGAACACTTTGTTGATTCAACACCGCTTCTAAAGCACATAGATGCTGCCTACAACGGTGGGAAAATGGCCGCAATGGGTGATGCTGAACGCCAGAAGCAGTGGCTTGAATGGGTCGACCTCCACATGTCTAAAGCAACCGTTCCCATCCTGTATGGGACCCTGGGCTCTGCCCTCAAAACAACGACTCGAATCTCAAAAGTCGAAAAGTTTGGCTTCATCTCCAAGCGCCTGTATGCGTGGGCAGGATTCCCGATCATGTGGGGAATCATCGCAAGAAAGCGCGTCAAAAAGGACGGGCGAAAGCCCAAACAACTCTGGCATGATCTGCTCAGCGAATTTACAGACTCACACAACGGCGAAGCGTTCTTTGGAGGTTCAAGCCCTGATTTGGTCGATTTTGCAGCCTTCGGCTACATGCGTTCGGTCTCTCCGTTCCCTCAATTCAAACTGCTGACCGACCATGCTGCTGGAATGTCGTGGTACAATCGCATGGAACACACGCTTGTGAAGTGAGAACATGGCTCGCCTCGGATCGATCGACTTTCAAGAAGTCGCGTCGGATACAATCGTTCTTGGAACGAACAAAGGCGGATGGATTTATTCCAGTCAACGTCCGGCCTACGAAGTTCGCTTGCCTGCGTTTTTCATCATGAATGAATTCCTCACTCATGCGGACGTTGCTACTGCACTGGACGCTCCTATTCCTTCCTCGAAAGCCAACCTGCCGATGGACGACCTCACGGCAAACGACGTGGTGGGTCTGTGTCAAACGATCATGGAGTCTTCAGAATTCAAATCATTTACTGAAGCGAAGGGAGGTTCTTGGGAAGTTCGCCTCCCCACAGAATCAGAATGGTATCTCGCTCAACGAGAAGGTGTAATGGCGCTGAGCGCCGGTACAAATGAACGACTTGCTGACGGGCCAGCGTCAAACAATCGCGGAGCCATGATGGACGGACGGCCGCGCCCAAACGAATTCATCGGCCCTGCATCCTCTCAGTCCGCAGTCATGGCCATCCATCCTCGCAATGCAACAGTATTTGCAAAAGGAACGGCCCCTTCGCAACGACCTCTTCCAGGCGTCTATGCACGATTGGTTCTCACTCCAATCCGATCTGCCCCCGCCAAACGTGTGCCCTCATCGACCGATGCATGGGCCAACATTCGTTCTGAACTTCTCTGGACTACACTTCTTGGAATTGTTCCTTCGTTTGCGATACCAATCGCACGGGGCATGGGAGCCTACGCCATTGACGGATGGTTCAACCTCTTTTTCGGAGGGTTATGTGCTGGATTCATCACCGGTGCAATTTGGAGGCCAAAACGTCCCACCTTGCGCTATGACGAGGTTCAATCCTTGGTGGATGAATCCGACAGCGTGTCCCAATAAGATTCGCTTCGAATGGCGTCTGCAGCACAGATTGTTGCCATATTGACGATGTGTCTGACACCGTCTTGACGCGCCACCAATTGAACCGGCCGGTCCATTCCTTCCAGAATCGGCCCGGTCATTTCAGCGTCCCCAAGTTCCTCTAACAATTTGTAAGCAATGTTAGCTGCTGCGAGATTGGGCAAAACCAAAACGTTGGCTGGGCCTTCGAGATTCATGAACGGATATTCATCTTGAACGAGGGTGTTGAGCGCCGTGTCCCCTTGCATAGGGCCATCAATAGCCAGCGAAGGGTCGAGTTCACGGGCCAATTCAACCGCGTCTTCAATGCGCTCACTTCGTTGGGCACGGGTGGAGCCAAAGTTCGAAAACGACAGCATAGCGACCTTTGGTATGACTCCAAAGCGGCGAGCCACCTTTGCAGTCTGAACGGCGATTTCCGCAAGTGTTCGGCTGTCAGGATAGACGTTCACCGTAGCATCAGCCAGGAAAATCGTTCGCCCTTTGATGTTCATCATGTAACATCCAATGATGCAATGACTGCCTTTTGATTTGCCGATCAGTTGCAGAGGTGGGCGTAGCACGTCCGCATAGTTTCGACTTACGCCTCCAACAAATCCGTCAGCATGACCCAATTGGACCATTTGACTTGCAAAATACGGCCGGCTTTTCAGCAAACGGGCCGCATCCGGCCATGTGATCCCTTTACGCTGCCTTCGCTCGAAAAATACATCGGCATAGACCGTTTTACGCCTCTCATCGTATCTAGGGTCGTACCGCTCGTACTCAAAGTGCAAGCCCAATTCGCCAACCATCCGGTCGATGCGGTCGATTGGCCCAAGGAGAATCGGAATGCAGATGCGCTGTTCAGACAATTGTGCGGCTGCACGAAGAACGGCTTCGTTATCTCCTTCGGGGAACACGATTCTTTTGCCCTTTCCTTTGACCTGGTTGATGACTTGGCGCATGACTGAATACGATTCACCGAGCCGTGATTCAAGTTCTTCCTTGTATCGGTTAATGTCAAAATCTTCCGCACTGACCCCGGTAATTCCTTCATCCACTGCTGCTTGTGCAACGGCAGCGGCTTCCCAAATCAACACACGGCGGTCAAACGGTTTCGGTATGATGTACTCAGGGCCGTATTGCATCACGACGCCATCGTAGGCTGCTGAAATGTAATCTGGGACGGGTTCTTTTGCAAGTTGAGCAAGGGCTCGAGTCGCAGCCATTTTCATGCTTTGAGTGATGTCCCGTGCGCGCACATCGAGAGCACCTCGGAAAATGTAAGGGAAACCCAATACATTGTTCACTTGATTCACATAATCGGAACGACCTGTCGCGATAATAGCATCCTGTCGGACTGCAAGAATTTCCTCGGGTAGAATCTCTGGCGTTGGATTGGCTAATGCAAAGATAATCGGTTTCTCGGCCATGCTTTTGACCATGTCTTGGGAAACCAATCCGCCCCGTGAAAGACCCAACATCACGTCAGCGCCCTTCATGGCGTCACCGAGATCTCCGGGCGCTCGGTCATGAGCAAAAGGCGCTTTGTACTCGTTCAATTCACCGGCATCCAATCGCTTCTTGGTGACGATACCTTGACTGTCAACAAGCGTGATGTTCTCAATGCTTACACCGATGGCGATGTAATGGTTAGCACATGCAATGGCTGATGCTCCTGCACCAATGACTACAACCTTCAGCGCGTCAAGGGACTTCCCTTGCAATTCTGCTGCATTCAGTAAGGCGGCTGCAGAGATGATGGCCGTTCCGTGTTGGTCGTCGTGCATGACGGGAACGTCTGTGGCTTCTGCGATACGACGTTCGATTTCAAAGCATTCCGGGGCTTTGATGTCTTCAAGGTTGATGCCTCCGAATGTTTTGGAGATGTTGACCACCGTTTTGATGAATTCTTCTGGGTCTTCGGTATCCACTTCGATGTCAAACACATCTATTCCGGCAAACGTCTTCAGAAGCAAGCCTTTTCCTTCCATGACGGGTTTACTGGCTAATGCACCAATATTTCCGAGGCCAAGAACTGCTGTTCCATTGGATATAACAGCGACAAGGTTCCCTTTTGAGGTGTATTTGTAAGCGTCCTCTGGGCGCTCTTCTATTTCCAGACAAGGATACGCCACACCAGGAGAGTAGGCGAGGCTCAATTCGTGGGCAGTAGCGTGCGGTTTGGTTGGTACGACCTTGATTTTCCCACGCGGTTCAGCCTCGTGGTATTCCAGTGCTTCTTTGCGAAGCTGTCGCTCTTTGGCTTCTCGTTCCATATGGACCCCTTATCCAACGGCAGACACTTATGGTTTGAGTCTTGTGTGAATCCTTGTTCATGAGATGCGATTCTTGGAGGCTCTGACGCCGGGGCGAAATCAATTATTTGGCTAAATGGGCCCGAATTTACGCGAATTTGATGAAATATTGTTTGGACATGAAGGAGCCCCTTTCAAATACCCTGAAAGACCGGTGCGTTCTATGAATCCAACCCGAAGGGCTGTAAATGACTCTCGAGCGGCTGGCCGCGCCCTATCGATGGTGCTGCTCATGGTGCTCATGTCAATGGCTCCGTTGCTCACGCTTCCAACGGTTTCGGCTCATGCTGAACCCAGTGGAGTGACATGGCCGCTGGAAGGGAGCAACGATACGGGCTGGGTGACACTCAACGCCGTAGGAGCAAATACTCCAGGTGAAGGCGCACAAGCAACAGCAGATTGGAATCTGAGTTTTGCTCCGGGTGCTGAGTTGTCAAACGTTACGCTCGAAATCCGAGTGAGCGGAGAAGATGGAATGGTTATCGAAGAACCACTACTTGCCGTCGATGGCATGGGAACGAGCTTGTTTGATTGGTCAGGTTTTGGCATGATGGGCGAATCCAATCAATTTGACAGTGGCGCTGTGTATGAAGGACGGTTGAACCCCAACAGCAATTCGGATGCAGGATGGACGCTCCCCTCGGATGCGGAAATCACCGAGATGGTCATTCAAGCCCTTGCACCCGTTGACCCTGCAGTATCGCTGCGCCCAGTTCAAACGACCATCAACGACTATGCGGTTCACCCCGACCTTGGCTTCATGTATGTTGCTGCTAACAACGACCTTCTGATGATCGATGCCAACGCAAATCCCACGGTGATCGACATGGTAACCTTTGACAGCGCTGTGGTAGACATGGAACTTGATGTCGCTAACAACCTGATTCATTTCCTCACATCTGAGCACGGATTCTTCGCAATGTCGCTCACCGACTCAAGCACCCAAGTCGTTCTCCCCGATGCATCAGATGCCGCCTTTGAGCAATTCGACCAATTTACCATCGCCAGTACCGGTGACGTCTACGCTGCAAACCAAGATGAGTTGATGCTTTGGGACGGCGTGGCTTGGACCAAAGTCGACGACATGAGTGGCGCTTGCCTCGCCATGCTGGAAGTCAACGGGATTCTGTACATTTCAATGGAAGATGCAGGAGTTGCCCGATACGACTTTGCCTCAGGGCAGATGCTGTCAACTCTGTCGACGGCGAACAACCTTCACTCGGACATCGTGGACCAAATGATGATTTCGGGAAATCAAATTCTTTTCGCTTCCTCTGATGCTGGACTTGCCCGCTATGACTGGAATTCTGGCTTCTGGCTGTCAACATGGAGTGCCTCTAATTGGCTTGACAGCAGCGAGATCGCAGGTCTCGCAAGGGTGGGAGACCAACTCTTCATCCTGAACGGGCCATCCCTTCACACCTACAACACGACGAGTGGAATCTTCTCCGCCACCCATGCGCTTTCCGACTTTGGTTTGCAATCAGAATCAGAATCCATGATGGTTTGGACCAATCTCGGCCCTGCATCTCCGAGTCAAACGGGATTGCTCATCAGCGATGGCGAGGGAACCCTTGCACATTTGACTCCAGGAAACAGTCCAATCTTCGAGGGCAGCATTCTTCTCTCAAGCGGACCCACCACCAATGAAATGGGCCTCATTGAGGAAATGAACGGCATTCTTTACATCACTGGCGACGATGGTGCTGGAATCAACCGATTCGATACAGGCAATACCCTTTGGCTGGCGCCTTGGCCATTGGCCGACGATGTGTTGGCTATGGACGTTGATGGAACAGACCTGTTCCTTGGAACATCAAACAGCAGTGTGGTGCAACACTCGTCCTCGGGCACCGTCCTCAATCAGTGGAATGGACAAGGTTGTTGGGCGACCGGTTCTGATTTCCTCGACATTGACGTCAATGCAAACTCAATCGCGATGTCGCTAGAGAACGGTGGGTTTGCAATAATTGACCGCTCAACGAATACCTGCGTGGGCTATGACACTACGAATGGGATTCCATCATCACTTCTTGGAGATGTTGTGCTCAACGGAGGGAAAGCCTACGTCGCTACCGAAAACAAAGGAATTCTGCGATACGATATCACCAATGATTCATGGTTGGAACCCTGGGGCTCCACTGGAATTAACGGGGTCGATTATGCTGGCGTGGCGATGGTTGGAGATGTCCTCTTCCTTGGCCTGCAGGGATACGGCGTCGTTCGCAAAGACATCTCCACCGGAGAGATCCTCTCTCCATTCCTCGCAGGAGGCCAAAATGCTCCTTTGCCGAGCAGCAACATATACGCCCTTGCAAGCGACGGGTACAACCTCTACATCGGTACGCAACAAGGGGCTCGAAAGTGGGATGGAAACCAAATGACAAGTTTCGGCCAAGGTTCATCCTGGCAGACACGCCCATCGGCATTCTTCGATTTCACGATTGATTCAGGCACCTCAGGAGGTTCGCTTTACGCAGGTACAAACATCGGAGTTTGCAAGTACAGCATCCCAACGATGGCCGTCAATGATTGTCAAAACGTCCAAGACGGCATGCCAAATTGGGCTACATACAGTGTTCATCACGACAACAATTACGTCTACGGGGGAACGACCAGTGGCGTAGGACTCATCACCAAGTCCACCTTCCAGCACGACTCAAACTGGGGAGAAGGAACCCAAACCGAAAATGCTGTTGTTGAAGTCATGGGCGACATCGCCTACATTGGCACCGATGGATTGGGCGTCTTGCGATACAACATCACCTCAAACGAATGGCTTACACCATTCACCGAAGCTAACGGTGTTCTCGATGGAGGTAATGACGATGTTACCGGAATGGTTGCTGATATTCGTCAAAACCTACTTTGGGTCGGAGGGAGTGATGGATTCCAACTCCTCAACGTCACGACTGGAGGCGAGGCCTACGACATTGAGAAGTCAAGCAGTCTCTACGCCGCAAATGGTGACCCATATGGAATGATCATCCACAACAACGTCATGTATTACCACTCCAAAACAGCAAGCGACGAAGTAAGCCGTCTTGATGTGTTCAACCTGACCAATTTAGGGAACATCGACATTGGCCAGCAAGTCGGCCAGAATCAAGGAGACATCGTTGGAATGAATCTCGTGGGAGACATCCTGATGACCAGTGTTGTGTCACCTCAATGGTGGAATGCTGATGGCTCGGGTGGCATTGGAAGGTGGAACACTACAAGCAATTCGTTTGAGAGCAACATCCTACCGACAGGGTCGATTGACCGCGTGACTTCTTACCGATCAACGGCAGGCAATACGTGGGTGGCTTGGGGTGAGCTCAAGCTTGACCTTTATGCGCCAAATGGGTCGCTCGTCAATTCCTGGGACAATTACGAACTTCCGATCAGGGGAATCGTAGAATATGACGGCCATGTGCTCTTTGCGGCCGAAGATGGAATCCATCGTTACAACGAAACGTCCAACCAATGGGCTGCAAAATGGACGGCCGGAAACGGACTTCCAACCAATGCAGGAACGATCTTTTACGAACTTTGGACTGATGGTTCCAACTTGGTTGTTGGGGGCGCTCGCTTCCAAGGATGGGGAGGTTTTGCCGAGGGAATTATCTCATTGCGTGACAGCACTGGCGCATGGTCATCGTATGCAGCCGATTCATACACGAACATACCCGACGGATATCCCATTTCGATGGAGATGTGCGGTGGAGCACTCAACATTGCGATGTACAACAACAACGGCGGTGTGGCTCGTCTTGACATTCAAAATCAAACCGTCCTTCCCGGCTTTGACCGGTCACAACTTGACGGAACCGCTCCCGCTTCGGTCACGTGCGATTCCTCAGACACCCTCTACATTGGATATTACAATGACAATCAGCCCATTTCTAAGTACAGCTTTACCACAAATGCGTTCCTCTCAAGTTTGACAACGGCAAGCCACAATTTGCCCAGCGACCGAGTCTGGTACGACTCTCTTGCCCATGCAAACGGCCAACTTGTCGTAGGTCATGGAATCGGCAACAGTGGCTCCAACCTGATCGGCGGAGGATTCTCCGTGATGTCGTCCAACGGTGCTACGACCACACAAGCCAACGTACAAAGCGGCGGTTCATCCGTCACATCGTTCCAGTGGCTGGGCGGCTCAACGGGATGGATGATGGGCCAAGCTGGCGGCTCGTCCGGTTACAGTCACGTGTCTACACTTTCCACGCTCGGCATGCAGAAAGTCGTTGATCTGCCCGGGCTTGTTAGCGGCCAAATTACAGCAATGGCTGGAAACAGCACCCACGTTTGGGCTGCAACAGGTGGTCAGACTGCGCAAGGCCAATTCTCAGGCGGCGGCGCAGGTATCCTCCAAGGAACCCTCCAACCCAATGGAGATGTTGAATGGGAGTACGGATGGTCAATGGCTGCGAACTCTCGGGCCACAGATTTCTACCTCCAAGGAGACCTGCTCTATGTTGCAAGCAATCCGACTGGACTGATGAAACTCGACGTCCCCAACAAAAACCTGGTTGCAATAACCGGCTCCCTTCACGATAAATTGGACCAAATGCAACTCTACAACAATCATCTCGTCATTGGCTTGGCTGGCGAAGGAGGAAGTCCCCCCGGGATTCAAACCTTTGACCTCAATACACAACAGTTTGACGGAGGACGACTCATCGCAGGCTTACCTTCCAATATCGTCAACGGTTTTGACGAGTCAAGCAACATCATGTACATCGGAACCAACGGTGGACTTGGCCGATTTAACATCACATCAACAAACGATTGGATGGATTCTGTGACGACCAACAGCGGCCTACAAGACAATATCATTGAAGATGTACTGGTCATCGGAACGAAGGTCTACCTTGCTACACCGTCTGGACTGATCATTTGGGATGAAATCACTGAAACTTCCACGCTCATGGATACTTCCGATGGGCTCATGGCTACATCAACGTGGGGCCTTACCAAGATACCTGGTGGTCAGGTGGGAACGGCTCCTGTTCTTGTCCTGAGCCACGATGGTCGCGGTGCAGACCGACCTGGTGTGACAATGATTGATGTTGGAACCATGCAAGTCATCTCAACCCACAGGTTTGACCAACTGCCATCCAACACGGTGACGGCCCTGACCAGCGACTGGTGGGGCTTGCACATCGCCACGGATGTCGGACCAATGACCCACTGGAACGCCTCAAGTGCAGATTTCGAAGACGGTTTGGCCTCCTATCAAACACCAACTTGGCCGGTTGAAGGAATGATGAGCAACGGCAACGAACTCATCGCATTCAGCAGTTCTTCAGCTACTTTGAGCGAATCAAGAACAAACAGCCACGCCAAACTCACTTCATTCAATCAAGGCAATATCATTGATGGAGTCGTAACCGGCTCCCATGTTTGGCTCACCACTACGGAAGGATTGGTTGGATGGCAGACCAACGGACAGTATACCGAAGTTGACGATTATACCATGCGAAGAGCCCATCCGCTTACCGTTAAAGCCCTGACAAACGGTGGCGGCTTGAACATCACCGATATGACCCACCCAGGTGTTGACATCACTTTGGTGGACCCGACTGGCCCTTACGCTCTTGACACTTCGAAAGGAAGTGCTGGACCTCATGGAATCATGTTGCAAAACGTTCCGCTTATCTTCACCTCTTCTGTAGGCGGAGCAGCAGTTTGGGCACAGTCCGTGTCGGTCAAATACGATGCAACCGTTGATCTCAGCCAAGACCCAAATTTGGGTTCAACACTCCAACTGGCTCTTGACAAAGGAATGCTTTACGACAACACCCGTCACGTTAAACTCCGACTCTATTCTCCTTCCAACGGTTCAATGGAAGCACGAATTACCTACGATTATGTTCGAACCGACACCCCCGTTGAGATGGAAGAACTTGTCGACCGGCCGGACGATGGTGGAAGTGCATTGACCGCTTCGTGGTCTTTGGTTCATGATGAAGACTTTTCTCGCTACCTTATATTCCTCAATGAAGGCCCATGGTCTACCGTTCCTAACGAACTCGCTCTGATGGGTCAAACTCCTGACAAGGCGGTCTCGCTTCACAGTCGCCTCAGCGCTGACATTGAAACCGCGAATGGACAACCAATCAAAGACGGGACCGATTACTACGGCGTCATCGTCGTTGAATACACCGACGGACGATGGGGCGAAGTCTCTACACCGTTTGGCCCAGCCTCTTCTTCAGATGAAATCCCAGCCGCCCCGCTCTGGGCTACTGCAAGCGCCATGGGAAGCAACGGCGAAGACGGTGACCTCGAATTGGAATGGGCTCGCTGCACCGCTCTTGACCTAGCTAGAACCAATGTGTACGTCTCAACTACGGTAATGACCGATGCGTTGGGGCTTTCGGTTGAAACATCGTACCTCCCCAATGAAGGCAACCAAAGCATCCTATCACTCGCACCCGCCGTTCCAGTTTGGATTGGCTTCACCTGTGTGGACGAAGCGGGGCAGGAGAATCTCTCCGACATCACCATTGTCGGCCCTGTTGTTCCAACAGGAGAACTCAACGACAACGAAGCTCCTGAACCGATTGAAGGAACTCTTGCTGCTGACATTCCAGATGACGAAGGCGGTCGTATTGCCGTGAATTGGAACCAAAGTTTGGCTGAAGACTGTGCCTTTTACACCGTATTCATGAAACAAGGCGGCAGTTCGCTTGATGACGGCATCATTGCCAGCGTCGATGGATTTTCGCAAGCGGTCATCGTTAATTCGTGTGATGATAACCAAACCACCATCTCTTCGTTGGACGGGCTTCCGCTCATCGACGGACAGATCTACTCCATTGGTGTTGTTGCATACGATGCTTGGCTCAACGGAAATACCGACTCAGTACGAATCGTAACAGCCACGCCTTTCCAGAACCTCATTGGCTCCGGTAGCGCACCTGAGCGAATCTCGTCTCTGCTTGCCTTTGACCATGCAAACGATGACGGTACGGCCATTGATGTCGTTTGGACGCCTTCTGGCGCAGACGACTTCGCCTCCTACACCATATGGGTAGCAGACCAGCCCGTGAGTGACTTGGCAGTGGCTTACGCTACCTTCGGAACCAATCCAGATGTCTGCGGTTGTTTCACCTTCAACAAACAATGGATCGATGAACGAATCAACCCCATAGAACTCACCATTTCATCCGCTTTGTACGGCGACGGAGAATCAACGACGAGCCTCAGTTCGTCAACACCTCAACTCATACAACCGGATATTGAACTGTTTGTGGCGGTTACCGTACACGACATCAAAGGAAACGTGCATCTTACGGAACTCACCCAGGCAACGGTCACACCGATTGACAACGTCAACGACGAAACACCACCGGACCGATTGACCGACCTGGAATTGACCGACCGTCCAAACGATGATGGAAGCGCTCTTCTCCTCGACTTTGAACTGTCCAATGCTGATGATATCGCGTACTACAACGTCTATGCAGCCACCTTTGAGTTTGATGGGGCAAACCCGAACGGTCAAACCCTAACCGCCATTGCATTACTGGACAGAAACCCGTCACTTCCGCTCACCATCGATGTGGTTGCCGGCGACACTCCTGTCATCCCAGGCCAAGACATCTGGGTAGCTGTGGTTGCAGTGGATACATCCGGCAATGCACACACAACCGACCTGACCGTTGTAAAGGCACAATCGATTGACGACGGCGTTACGGACCCAGGAAATTACCTCCCTGATATTGAAGCGGTCACCGCTTCATGGGACGATGAAACCAGCATATTTGTTGAATGGGACCATTCAACCGATGCGCAAGTTCGCGGCTACCATGTCTACATCTCAGATTCAGCGTTTGAAGACATTGCAGATGCAACGATGGTTGGTGACGTCAAGGCGTCAAATTCATTCTTGATCACTCCGACCTTGTTTGAAGCCCTTGACAACAGCAGTGCGTGGTACGTCGCTGTAACGCCATACGACGAAAGCCTCAGCAAGGAGTTGGTAACCTCCGTCAAATTGAACGCACTCGGAGATGACGGTAACGGCTCAGCCAATGGAGACGGTTCTGGAGAATTGTCGCTTGAGTCACTTCTCACCGGACCGAACTTGATTGCAGCAGGTATGCTCATCATCGTATTGCTCTTGGTCGTACTTGTTGTCCGCTCAAGAGGAAACAGCAGTCGTCGGTCAAAGAGTTGGGAACTGCAAGAAGCAACTTGGGGCATTCAAGACCAAGGTTGGGGGAACACTCCGAATCAAGCGCCCCCTGGAGCCCCTTCACCTGCACCCGCTCCACCACAAGGCGTCTCTCAGCAACAAGCAACTGACATCTATGCTGCTGCAAACCAAATCCAAGCGACCAATTACGGTCGCACTGAGTATCAACAAACTCAACCGGTATTGCAGCCTCAAGTCCAGACGGATGTATTCAACGACCTCATGGGTGAACAAACTCCACCTGCTTCGCCACAAATTGACACATCGTTCTTGGATGATCTTCTCTGAGGCGAAGAAATGAGTGAAGTGAGAGGACCCCGGGATGAGGTCTTTACGACCGCAGTGGTCAATGCTGAGGGAAAGGTTGCAGACAGCCCTGCACATTTCAAACGGATGAAGGAGCACGCTCAACGGCTGAGAATAGCCCTGCCGGATGAATTTCCAGCGATGGAATTTGAAGGAAGCGAAATGGGGCTCGTTCGACTGTCGTACTCAAGCGAGAACGGTTGGAAGATTCAATACCGAGCTTTCACCGTTCGAAACGAATCGCTGGACGCCATATCGGTTCCTGCCCCGCGATGGAATCCAAAGACAAACGGTTGCAAGCACGGAGATTGGGCGCCGTACAATGACGCCCGAGCAATGGCTGAGAAGGCTGGATGTGATGTTGCTCTCTTTGTCCATGAACACGCACTGGTTGACGGTGACCGAGGCACACCTCTG
>JAQXEX010000083.1 GCA_029250625.1 Candidatus Poseidonia sp.
CGTTATCCCTTAACCAGTCATCGTTGTAGACTTTTCCAAGATATGGATTTCCTGCATCTGGCAGAATGACAACAATTTTTGCTTTTTTACCTGCTTTATCCTGTTCAGCAGCTAGATCCAGTGCGATCTGTAACGCTCCTCCGCATGAACCACCGCAGAACAATCCCTCTTGCTTGGCAAGACGTCGGGCCATACGGAAACAAATCTCGTCATCAACCATTCGGATTTCATCAATCACAGAAAAGTCAGTCGCTGGTGGAATGAAGTCTTCACCAAAGCCCTCTACTTTGTATCCATGGGGGACCCCCATGGTTCCGTCTTCGAACCATTGCTTGAGAATCGAACCCTCAGCATCAACACCAACGACTCTTGGGGCGTCTTTGCCGTTTTCTTTTGCTTGGGATTTTAGATATTTACCACACCCTGTGATGGTGCCCCCAGTCCCCATAGTGGCGACAAAGTGGGTAATGTCACCCTGGGTCTGATTCCAAAGTTCCGGTCCTGTAGAATGAATATGCGCTTTTGGATTTGACTGATTGGAATATTGATCGGGATACCATGCCCCTTCAATTTCCTTGCTCAGTCGCTCAGCGACCATGTAATAAGAACGAGGGTCTTCTTTCTCAACTGCGGTTGGACAAATCTCAACTCGTGCACCCAGGGCACGCAGCAAGTCTATTTTCTCTTTCGCCATCTTATCGGGCATTGTGAATACACAGTTGTACCCTCGTTGTGCTGCGACCATTGCCAGTCCGATGCCGGTGTTTCCACTGGTTCCTTCAACGATGGTTCCACCGGGTTGAAGCCAACCTTTCTGTTCTGCTTCCAAGATCATGGCGAGACCGATTCTGTCTTTGATTGAGCCACCCGGACTGCAACGTTCGAGTTTTGCCCACACTTCTGAGCCAGATAAGTCAGCAGTCACCTTGTTCAAACGAATGAGAGGCGTGTGGCCAATCGCTGAAACTACATCTTCGTAAACGCCATGAGGAAGGGCCATGTTGGTGGCCAATGAATTCAGGTTCATCAGGCTTTTCAAATCCAATGGTAAGGCGTGAGGAGCCTAACAGAGGCCAAGCCTTTCAAAATGTTCAACCGATTTATTGCGGTCTCTTACCAGCCATCGTAATTTCTGTTGGCTTTTCATTCATGATGAGTCGTGCTTGCCGAAAATGGACTGACGCTGCTCTGTAATGCCCGCCGCCAGACGGCTAGAAGACCCAGCCCATCAAGGCGAATGCGGCTGCGAGGCAAGCGGTTGTTGAGCCCATCACCCAGCGCTCAATCTTGCTGATTGAGGACAAGTTTCCTGCAGTGTTGAGGACGAAGAGGACCGTTGCACCTCTGCAGGCCCAAGTTACAAACTCTGCACTCAAGAGTCCGGCACCTCCGACGCCGCCAGCAGATAGAATGACAAGGAACAGAAGTCCCATGAACGCTGCAGATACAAGACTCATCACGCGGTAGCGAGTTGGAAGAGAACCGTCATCTTGCGCGACCTTGCCTCCATAGGCGGCAGCACCCCAACGGACGCCTGCTGCTAAAGCGACCTGAAATATGGCGTTGGCCGCCAGTAAAAATGCAGCGAAGAGCGCCACAAGTTGCGTTAGCATGCTGTGGCGGTAAGCCTGTGGGTCATAAGGTCCGTGGCGGCCACGTGTTTGTCCCTAGAGTTTCAGTTGAATACGGCTGCGAGGCATCCGTGACTGAGTGCATTGAGGGTAGGATTCTATAGAATCAAGAGGATGCACTGGAAGAATCCATTGCCTCGTTATCGTTCATCTGGGAATGTTGAATCATACGACGTGCGATCAGCACTCCCGAGACGATGATTGAACCCAGCATCAACTGTCCAATGAAGTCATAATCACGGTTGACAATCCCACCGTCAAGCAACAAAAAGTCCAATGAAAGCACTGCACCTGTCAGCATGAGAGGGAATGAGCCATTGATTGTCAAGGTCAACTGTTTGGGGGTCTCAACCGTTCCGTTCGTGTTTGAAGTTTGATTCATTGGGTCATAAAAGTGAGAAAACAAAACACCTAATCCAGCACCCAGCATGTCGCTGACCAAATCCGATGCAGTGTTCACATATCCCCCTTGGTCGATGGTCTGGAAGATGGTTTTACCAAAGAACTCGTACACTTCATAAGCCACGCCAATGGCAACGCTGAGAGAAAAAGCAGTAAAGGCCACAATTCCAGGTGAGAGTTGCCAGCCGTTGTGCTCAGACATCCTTCTCCATCCAAGGGACCACGCAATTGCAATGGCGGTACTGTTCATGCCGTGGACGAGCTTGTCCCACCAAGGATGGACATGGTACATTCCGTTCACACCATCTGCACACAACCATTGGCCGGGTTTCATTCCGTCAAAACAGAACGGTCCTGGTCCACTGTCAGCAGCTCCCAGCGACCCACCGACGAAATGCAACATCGTCGCTGAATAACCAATCCACAACGGCAGTGCAGGCATTTTTACGCGGCCGTCCCATAGAATGAACATCGCCAAAAGAGCCATGAGCACTCCTCCAAAATTGTACCCTGCCCAAAGGTTCAGGCCGCGGCTAAGGTTCCAAAACGTAAGGATTAGGCACGAGATAAGCCAAGCCATGATCGGTGCTCTTTCGGGGATTCGGGCTCGTTGAACTTGCGCATGCCCCTCCTCCATAAACGCCGGTTAGTGACTTTGCTTATCATGGTTAACCCATCAAAAGATTGCATCACAATTTTTTCATATTGACTTGAACGCTTAGAGGCCCCTAAAATTAGTACAATAACCGCCACAAAAACATGCTTCTTGAGTGGTGTCTGGTTTCCCTTTACATTGGGCAGGGGATTGTAGATTGAAAATCACAATGATGTTCAAATTACACCGACGACTTTGACTAAGATTCTTTTGTTTCGTTGTCCGTCAAATTCGGCATAGTGAATTTGCTCCCAAGTGCCCAAATGCAACCGACCGTTCCGTACGGGCATGGTTACCTGTTGGCCAAGCAACTGACGCTTAAGATGTGCATCACCGTTGTCTTCACCCGTTTTGTGATGCTGGTACTCTTCACCCGAACGACCTTCAATACCATGGAACGGAGCGACCTTTTCCAACCACTTCATGATGTCATGATGAAGGCCGTATTCCAAGTCGTTCACGTAACATGAGGCCGTTATGTGCATTGGATTGACAAGAACAAGACCGTCCTGGATGCCGCTTTCAGCAACGATTCGCTCAACATCTCGGGTGATGCAAACGATTTCGTAGCGTTTCTTGGTATTGATGTGCATTTCTTCAACATAGGTCGCAGCTTGTCCGGTTATGAGTTCGCCCATGTTTATCCGGATGCAATGGGAGTCTATGAACCATCATGATTCGGCTCTAATTGGCCTTCTCTGCTGTGAATTCTCCAATGCTGGTAAATTCAACCATATACTCTAGGTTGAGGTTACTGTCGCTTGCGAATGGATCGCTCCCTTCATTGACGGTTGCCGTGATGGATAAGGTCCACACTCCGTCAAGTGGATTGATGATTTCCACGAGGTCGATATAGGATTGTTCGGTTGATGCATAGGTTTCCGGGTCGGGAGTTATCACCTCTGATTGAACAAATTCTTGTGTCCAAGAATTCGAGCAGACTTTTGTTCCGGACAATGTCATTCCAGTCGTGTTTACACCATCCGGCGCCGTGATATCCCAGGTAATTTCGTCTGAGAAATCGGTTGAAATACCTTGGTCACCTTCATCGCATCTAAAAAGCAACTGAACATTGATCGTGTTTTCAAGATATGGCGTTCCAAATTCTGAAGTATCGTAAGTAAGCACGTGTGTTTCTTGGCCGGCTAGGACTTTGCTGCCTTCGTCGAAATATTCCTCGTATTCGTAGTCCAATTGCCATTGATGAAGTTCTTCAGGTGCACTCGATGAAAGGTTCTCAATTAATTGGCCGGGACCAACCCCAATAACCGTGACGAGCAATGATGCCACCATGACGGCAATGACCGGTTTAGCAGTCCATACGTCTCGGTCGACCGAAGGCATATTGAAGGACTCATTGAGATTGAAGGTTTCTACAACTTCTGGGCCAAATCGCATGCACAGTGCAGAGATGAAAAGAAATGGAATGACTTGGATTGCATAGTAACCCCAAGACGGTCCCCATTCCATGGTTGCATATCTTACCGTTCGTTCCTCAGAAAACCAAGATCCCTCGGTTCTTTGAGTGAAACTTTTCCCTGAAAATGCATCGTCGGTGTTGGAGTGTTGAAAGGTGAAGTTCAGTGCCGGAGATAATTCGGGGAGGTCATCTTCTAAATTTCTCGTCATGTCTTTTTCGAATGAGGAGACATTGCTTAGCAATACAACCGCCATGATCATCGTCATCAAAATTAACGACCAATGTTCTTTACTGCCCCCGATGCGTTCGGTCACATGGCTTGTCGCTTGAAAGGCCCCCCAGGCCAAAGTAAGAAGGAGCATACAAACAAGAGGTGCGCGCAACCCCATGAGTATTGGAGATGTTTCCGTTAACTCATAGCGTTCGGAGTAACTGGATTTTTCAGTGGTTTGTTCACCTTCTCCGTCAATAAACAATCCTGTATCGTTGGTCAATGAAACTGAGAAAGGAGTCATGGTCCACGCTAATTCATGGGTTGAATTCGAGTAGGCTCCACTGTCGTCGGTCTCGCTGACAAACCATTCTTGGTCAATTTGATACCATGGTGCAAACAAAGCGACCATTCCTGCAATCGCAACAGCCCCAAATGCTGCCTTTGTCCAGTCCAAATGAAACCAATCCGGACCCTTTTCATCCGACCAAACCGGTCGTTCATCTTGTTCAGGTTCATACCTCAGGTAAGAGAGGTTCGTACCTGCGCCGATTGCTGCGACCAATACGAGCATCAGGCTCACCCAAAACAGAGCGCCGGGAGCCCATGAAATGATGAAGACACTCTCCATTTCATCACCCATGGGTATGGAAAGTCCACCCCACGCGCCTTCGTTTACATCCTTGATGTCATCGTCATCGTATTCATCCAATTGGTTGTTTTGTACATCAGCAAAATCCCCTAGAATGGTGATGACGATGAGCATTGAGAACAGCGCAATTACGGCCAAACCTAACCCGGTCAGAGTTCTTCCATTCATGAAACGATTCGCATTGAGTTGATGGTTGCGGCAACTAAAAGCAACAACGCACATGAACAGAGAGAGCGCCGTCATTACTGCTATTCGGGTTGATAGTTGCCGCCCGATCTCACCGATCTCACCTACAACATCACCCTTGTTTTCGTAGGTTAGTCGTTCAGTAATTTCCCCCTCAAACGCACCCTCATCGTCGTTATCTTCTGTAAACGGTTGAGTTTGAACATAATCATCCGGATAAAAGTCAACAGAGTTCATATTTTCTCCGCTGGCCTCTCCATCGACCTCAACGGTTGAAGCCGTACCTGCGAAGGGGGTTACGTTGAGCAATCCAATGAACAAAAGCACCAATAAAGGACTCCAGTAAGCCACTCGGGCTCGCTGAGCCATCAGTACTTCCTTCAGTTGCATGTACCTGTTAAGACACTTCATGAAATAAAGTTTCATCCGGCATCCAATCGAGGCTACATGAGCAAAATCAAGTGTTGATAAACTCCATGTCATTGTTCGTACCATGAACAAGGTCACCCTGATGCTCATGACGCTTGTCGTGCTGAGCAGTACTGCGTCGGCAGAGACTTACCGTGTTTCGGGAGACGCAACGTACTCTGACAACACTCCCGTGAGTTTTCAAGACATCACCATCACCTGCCAGCGAGGTGATTCCGAATGTTATCAGTATCAAGGCTCAGAGACGATGACCGATGCACAGGGCTCGTTTACGCTGGTGATCGACGCAGCGGATGAAAACAACGGTACCGAAATTCTTCTCACTCTACGAGGGGAGCAATTCAGCCACATTATTGACCTTGATGTTTACATGACGTCCACCGATAATCGCATGACACAAGACCTGCAGTTGTCCCAAGTACCTCCTATGCCAGGATTTGGTGGAGGTGCGGGATGTTGCTTGATTTTGTTCGCTTTGGTTTTCATCTCAACCTTGCTGCGGACCGTTGCTGGTTTGGCTACGCCACGAGGCAGGGCAGCATTTCAAGGGTTCAAGGAACCCAATTATCACGAATGTCCTGAATGCAATGCATCCATCGTTCAACATCAATTGGTTATGCATTTCATCACCGAGCACGACTATGACCCTTATGAGGCCGGTGAAGCTACAGGTATGGTCTTGCGAAAATCTTGGTCAACTGAAGAAGACTAGTCAAAGCGAAACCTCAAGACAACGGCTCCTGTTCAAGAGCCATGGCTCACCGTCGGCGTACACTCGCCCTTGTCCTGGTGTTGCTGTCCTCGGTATTGCTTACCGGGACCCTAACAAAACTGCAGACGTCACAAGTAGAACCCAATGCTTGGCCGGATGGAAGTGCTGCTTATGACAACATGATGGAGATGACTGAATTTGGCTATAGAAAGATAGACAGTGCTGCTAACGAAAACGCTCGCAACTGGATTGCAAGTGAACTTGAAGCCATGGGGTACGACGTCGAGCGCCAACCGTTTACAACCGAACTTTGCACCAATTGCGAGAACATTGTCGTCACCATTGACGGCATGCTAGAGGACGATTGGCGAGTCGTTGGAGCCCATCATGACGCCATCTGCTACTCCCCTCCGCCCCTCATCGGCCAAACTTATGCAACCTGCGAGAGCGACGGCGCGTACGATGACGGAACCGGTTCTGGGGCGTTATTGGAACTTGCTCGGACGTTTTCAAAATGGGAACTACAACCGCTTCACACCTGGAAACTTGCATGGTGGGATTACGAGGAATGGCAGGGCAGCGGAAGTCCAGAAGGAGGGGGGATGGGAAGCCTTCACTTCGTTGAACAACAGATTCCCGAAACGGTAAATGTCACCTATGTCAATCTCGATATGTTTGCACTCAACTGGCCAGTTCCGACACCTTTTGCAAGTCAACTGGCGGGTTGCGATGAAGATTATTGGACGCTCTACATGTTTACTTCCCCCGTTGCTGATTGGTCGTATTACGAAGACAGAGGACTTGTTGTTAGTCAAGAAATGCAAGTTTACGCTGAGTGGTTTCAAGGCCATTTGAAGGCCATCAACTCAAACCTCTCGCACCCAGATGAATGGGTGAGGGTTATTGACGATACCAAAGGCAATTCCGACCATTACAATTTCATTATGAACAACCACACCGCAACCTGGCTCCGCGGTCAACATCAGTATGTTTTCGAGGAGGGCGATGCTTGTGAACAGACGCCAAAACACGCCCAAAGCGATAGCGTGGCCACAATAAACACGATGGCCGGTGGAAGAGCAAACGTTGAGGCGGGATTGCAAACAGGATTGGACATCGTAGCGACCATGGCATGGTGGGACTACAATGCCGCTGCCCCGGACAATGAGGATGTCCCGGAATCTTCGGCGATGGGTGATCAGAGTATGGCTACCCTCGTCGTCAGTCTGCTTGCAGTGCTCGGGATTGTCGGTATCTTGTCCTTCATGTATCTCCGCATGTCGTCCGGGCTTGTCAACGACTAAGCAGCGGGATTGGTGTTCATTTTCACGTTCGCTTGAGAACAAGAGGCTAAATGTGAAGTCACTGAGTGGGCAATCATGGGAGAAGTCGTTGTCTGCATTTCAGGCGCATCGGGCGCCGTTTATGGGAAGCGACTCGTAGAAATTTTGACCGAGATGGGCAAATCGGTTCGCCTCATCGTCACCGACTCCGGTCGTTTGACCCTCAAACACGAATGCAATACTACCCCGGAGGTATTGGCCGAAGCCACAGGGTCCTTGCTCGAAGACGCCAAAAATGTCGGTGCCAAATCCGCATCTGGGTCTGCGAAAATTGACGCCGTTGTCATCTGTCCGTGCTCAGGCACGACCATCGGGAAACTGGCGGCTGGAATTTCAGATAACCTTGTGACACGCTCAGCTATCGTTGCCATGAAAGAACGTCGTAAACTCATCATCGTACCGCGAGAAGCACCCTACGCCACGGTCCACCTTGAAAACATGGCCAAACTCTCTGCATGGGATACAATCATCATTCCAGCCTCCCCCGGATTCTACAATCATCCAAAAAGTATTGACGACCTTATTGACTTCATTATCGCTCGGATTCTTGACCAAATCGGGATTGAGCACGATGTTGGTAAGCGCTGGACCGGCGACGAAATCTGAATTCACACCCTACCGCCGCATTCTTGAACAAGGAATGCGAGGCATGGTTGAGGCAGAACCATGACCGTCCTAAGTTTTGAAGGAATGACCGTCAGTGAACTCAAAGAAATGCTTAGAGAAGCAGAGTTGCCGGTCAGTGGGACCAAAGCCCAATTGATTGAGCGTTTGCAGGCCAACCTTCCCGGTGAGAATACCATCAGTTTGGATTCCGAAAAGACTCTTTCAGTTGATACTGTATTGGAAGGAGAAGAATCCGTGCCGTGGTACAGGGGTACGGAAATCCTTACCCCCCCGGCTCTCATTGCCATTGGGGTTGCAGTTCTGATGGTGACCGCCATCTTTGTGATCCAGCCTACATGGCTTGGTTTCGAACCGGATTACGAATACGAATTGATTTCCTATGATGCCGCACAGGCGAAGAATTACGCCGAGCAACTGGTGTCCTACGGCCATCCCGATTGGGAAGGGCGTATGAGTGGTTCGGATGAAGAAGCCAATGTGTCCGAATACATTATTTCACAATTTGATGCCATGGGCTTGGACACGACGCTTCATTCCTATCAAGTCCCGATGCATCACGTCAATTCAGAACCAAGCCTCAGAATTTGTGTTCAAAGCGTTGGTGGAAACAGCCCCTGCGTGGGTCCAGGTAGTTTTCTCTCGACCATCACGGAATTTCAGCACCGTGTTGATTACGTCATTCAAGGCTTCTCTGGCCAATCTGAATACACCTTTCAGGAGGACGTGCAATTGACTTACCTCGGTAATGGAAGCGACGAAAGCCTCTGGCAGTCGGCAACTGGAACCATTGGTTACGTCATCAACAGCGGTACAAAGACCGGTAATACTGAATTCTTTTCCAATGCTGCCGAAAACGACCTTGCAGGTCTGATTCGTGTTAACAAAGACTACAATTGTGGTAAAATAGAGGGCAACGACTGTGTTCCGATCTTCAAAGGAACTGGAATTGATGCTGTTAAGGAAGCCAATGGAGGCAGTATTCCTAGCGACATCCCATTCATTGCCATGTCCAAAGATGCAGGCGAGATTCTGGAGGCAGCAATTTTCAACGCCTCCCAACCAGGCGTTCTTGAAATGGTCATGGATGTCACCAACGACCAAGAACGGACCATTTACGTCCCATGCGGTGAAATCAAGGGGAAATCCTCCGAATTGGTCATTGTCGGAGGCCATCACGACACTGTATACCACGGCCAAGGTGCAATTGACGACACTTCCGGCACGGCAAGCGTCCTTGAATTGGCTCGCCAACTGAGCGAAGTTGTCAATGAAACTGGGACGCCTGAACGCACTCTACGCTTTTGCACGTGGGGCGGTGAAGAAGAGGGACTTTACGGAAGCCGTGCTTATGTTTCTGCCTTTCAAAACAGTCTAAAGGACAATCTCCGGTTGTACATTAACCTCGATATGAATCACGTGGATTCGGATTTTTCAGAACGGGGCAACAGCCTACGATTGTTTGGAAACACGCTGGAAGATATGGAACACATTGAACGTATTACCGACCTCTACAAGGACAAGAGAAGCGACGTTGCTGACCGGTATGACATTCAAATCGCTCTTTACAAAGGCGCTCAGGGTGAACCAGACGGTATGCCCTACAACTCAGACCATGGACCGTTCGTTTACGATTTGGGAGACAACATTCGTGGACGAGCAGTTGTGTGCTACGGCAGCGGCAGCTGGGAGTATCACACCTACCTTGACAACATGGACCGATTTAACGAAGAGTCGCTTGGAGTCTCTGTAACCGTTTACGGGACTTACATGCGCTTCCTTGCTTACTCGGATTACTGAGCGAGGGATTGAAAGCAAGACGGCCTGTGGCTGTAGTATGGTCGCACCAAGTGCATGGGCATCTCACATTCTGGTCAAATCCAAGAGTGAGGCCGTTCAGATCAAAGATAAGGTCGGGAAACTCAAGGATTTCCAGAAGCTGGCTCGGAAAAAGAGCACGTGCCCATCAAGTCAGAAGGGCGGTGACTTGGGCTGGTTTCGAAGAGGACGCATGGTTGCAGAGTTTGAAGAAGCCGTTTGGTCAACTCCAGTGAATACGGTTTCAACTCCAGTGAAAACCCAATTTGGATACCATTTAATTTGGGTCCATGAGCGGGACGAGGAATGAGGGGATACCATGCAATGGCGTGTTGGACTTGAAGGGTACGAAGTTCGTGCCGCACACGGTTTTTATGAATTTGAACATCATGCTCCTCAGCCGTTTTGCTTTACCGTATGGGCGACCTTAGAAGATCGAGACGATGTTTCGGAGTTGAATCAAACATTGAATTATGCTGACATCCAAATTACCATTGACAAAGTGATTCATGAAGCCGACCAACCCATACGGTTAATGGAAGAAATGGCTCAACAAATCATTGCAATATTGAGCGAGCATGCAGCCGTTA
This sequence comes from Candidatus Poseidonia sp., assembly GCA_029250625.1. GTDB lineage: Archaea > Thermoplasmatota > Poseidoniia > Poseidoniales > Poseidoniaceae > Poseidonia. Next base: position 10,674 of record JAQXEX010000083.1, read on the forward strand.
AATCCCTCTCTGTGCGAATTGAAAAACCCAAAGCCCCGCTCCCCCATCCCGGTGGATTGCCTGTGATTGAGGTTTTGTGGCAGCGAACTTGAGCGATGCTTAAACGCCGCCCTGCCAACGGACTTTCATGGTCACGACTGGGCGCGTCTATGTTCCAAGTGCCATCGAAGAGGGTGGCGCCGTCGTTGCCATGGGTTGCTTTAGCACTCAAGAAACGGCCATGAACGTCCTCCGCTCCTTCCTCAAAAAATCCCATCAGGTCCCACTTGAACGTGCAAGTATCGCTGCTTGGGAACTTGATGTTGTTGGTGATGACGCAGTCTCCGTATTGTCTGAGTTTGAGTGTAGGGTCTGCCCTGTTTGCCACCGAACGACATTTTGGTTGGATGCTCAGCGTTTCAAAGCGAGCTGCTACGGTTCGGCATGCGGCGCTTGGATTGAAGAAAGTGCCATTCAACCCGACGTTATTGATTGTGGATGGCCACCCACCCAATTCAGCGAACAGGTTGAGACCATTGATGATGCCATGCGCTCACTGCGACGTATTGCGGCTAAGGCTGAAGCCGCTGGGACTGAGCCCAGAACGACGCCGTTCCAAAACGAATTGCCTTGAATTGTTTATATCCCGTGACGGGTTTGTACATTCATGGAAGAACGAACAAAAACCATTCCTGCTACTGAAAAAGACCTCTATTTGGAACAAGACGCTCATCCCTTTGATGAATCGCAGTCTTCCCTTTCTGAACCCCACGCAGTCCTTGTTGACGGAATTAAAGGGACCGCTGCAGTTGGCAGTTTGGGAGGCTACAGCACCCGTCTCCGAATCCTGTTGGAGGAAGAACACCCCGACTTTGGAAAGGAGTTCCAAACCAAGTATTTCATGTTCAAAGAACCGGGTCTCTGCATGTGGGGCCACGATGAAAAGACCTTCAAGATTGAGAAAGTCGTCACTGCGTGATCATCATTCTTTGTCTTCACGACCAGCTCTGTAGGCAGCAATAACTGCTCGGGCTATGGCATCAGGGTCGTTGTTGATCTGCTGGTCAATTTTCATGCCTCCCATGATTGAATCTCCAACCATTACAGAATCAGTTAACGAGAGTTTCTTTTCATCCTGAACCTTTTCCTCATCTTGGTGTTCAATTTGTTGCGACAAGGCGGTCTTACTGGCCTCAATTTCACCGATTAAGATATCTTTCCCTTGGACTTCTTCTTCCAATGTGATGACTTTTGATTTTGTCTCCTCAAGTTCTTCCCTCAAGTCATGCGCTTCTTCAATCGCTTCTTTGAGTTGGGCATCAAGCGCCTCGAGGATTTCAGAAAATGTCACGGGTTCAGTTCGCTCTTCATCCGGTTCTGTTTGGTCTGTGTCATTGTTTGCTTCTGGAGGATCGTCGTCTGTAACTTGTGGAGATTCAAAACGCCTAATTCGCAGAAAGACCTTGAGGAAACCGGCAAAGAGAATCACTCGCAGAATTAAATCCCCCGACAGGAGAAGCCCTGCAGCAAGAAAAGCCTGGAGAACTCGCAGAAGAGGCAGATCATCATCGGTTTGAGATGGTGAATGTTCATCGGTTTGAGAGGGTGAGGGTTCATCCCGAGCGGTGAAAGCACCGCTGAGCAATCGTGAGCGAGCATCAAACTTGATTTTTGCAATATTTAGCAAGTCGATGCCGCTGAGCAAAAAGCCCATCGAATACAAAAGCCCTCCACAGAGTAAGGCTATTATTGAGATTTGAGCATTCCAAGTGGTGGTGTCCTCAAACGAAATCCATGTGTAGATATAGAGAACCTCCCCATTTCCACCCAGTGCTAACATGCTGACAAAGATGAGTGTTAAGAAGCCATAAGCGGACTGTAATATGAAAAATACAGCATAGATACTGTCCATGGTACTGTTTGATGAAGCCAGAACCAAATCATCTTCCTCAAAGGCATTTTTCTTTCGTTTATCCGTCAAGAAATACGCTATTAGCCCAATAAGTCCGACCAAGCCAGCAGCGGCCTGCGGGCCAAATAAAAATTCGAACAGAAATTTAAACGGGGATGAATCCATCGGTCCGACCTCGGTTTCATTAAATGTTGATTCCCATTTATATCCTTCTTAGGGTAGGCTTTGATTCAAGACACAAGTTCAAAACAAAGTTTCCAAAATCTGTGCCATGCCTGAAGGACCAGAGATTCGTCGCGCTGCGGACCGAATTGGCAAGGCGCTCATCGGAAAAGAGATTGTTGCAGGCAATTGGCCCTACGGCCCCCTCGTTGATCGCACCCATCTCATCGAAGGCCAGCACGTCATTGATGTGACCAGCCGTGGTAAAGCGATGTTGATCCGTTTTGAAAACGGCTGGACGATGTACAGTCATAATCAATTGTACGGTAGGTGGACGGTTCATCTGAACACTACCACATACGATTCAAGGCGAAGTCTACGAGCTGAATTCATCACGGAAAAACATGCAGTTCGCTTATGGTCTGCTACTGATATTGAACTGATGCTAACCGCTGAGGAGCGAGGGCACTCCTTCCTGGAACGACTTGGACCAGACGTTCTTGATGAGGTCACTACCGTTGAAATGATTGAAGAAAAGCTGCGTTCAAAATCATGCCATCGGAAAAAAGCAGCAACGCTGATGCTTGACCAAAGGTCGTTTGCTGGTTTGGGCAATTACCTTCGCTCAGAGATTCTCTTTGCAGCAAGAGTCCACCCCGATGACCGGCCTTGTGATTTGGATGATGATGCGATCAGTCGATGGGCACACTGCATCAAAACCATCACGATGAGGGCTTACCACCAAAGCGGAGTGACCGTTCCAAAAACTGTGGCCGAGGCCAGCAAAGAGCGAGGAGAGCCAAGGCGAATGTGGCGGCATTTTGCGTTTTGCAGGAATGAACGCCCGTGCCTTATGTGCGGCGAAATAATACTGCGATTACGCTACGCAGGTCGCCGCTTGGACCACTGTCCTCAATGTCAACCATCACAACGATAGTTGACGGGTACTGAGGCGAAATACTGTAAGCACGAAGCCCAACAGGAATTCATGACCGAACCGATTCGTAGCCCTGATGGCGAATGGATTTGGTCGGGTTCAACATGGCTTGCAGCCCCCCCGTCGCTTGACCAGGGCGGCCTTGACCGCATCGATATCACCGACAAGGTGCGTACAACAGACGCCGCAGTATCTTCTCCAAAAAGCTCGTCAGTTCCCCAAGTTTTGCTCAAAGACTCAGCCATGACTGGCAACATTACCATTCATCAGTCCAATGCAGACGATATCGTTTCAGGAGTCATGGACGCTTTGGACTCCTTTGGATTGTCAAATCGTTTTTCCCCCGGTCGCCTAACTCGAAACCAATGCGGTCAAGTTCGACAGGTGTTGGACCTCTCGGATTCATTGTTGGAACAAAACATCGAAATGGACCCCTACGTCGATCTGCGCCTTGGGGACGCAGCAGAACTTGCAGGTTGGAACGATGCGGCCCGAGTTCATTACGAAAGGGCATTGAAACGTTTCAAATCGTCTGGAGACCAGAAAGGAGAAGCCCGCTCATATCACGGACTCGGACTGTTGGAAGAGCGACGCGGCGATTACAAACGTGCTGAACGTTACGAACGCGAAAGTCTTTCACTTGCACGAATGGCTGAGGATAAGGAAACCCAAGCCGATGCACTGACTGGGCTCGGCCATCTCCTCAGTCAACAAGGAACATTTACGGAAGCTACTGCGATGTATCAGGACAGTTTGTCCCTTTACCGACAAGTTGGGGACCGTGTAGGTCAGGCCAATGCCTTGAATCACTTAGGACATATTCCTCTTGTTCGCGGTGATGTTGACAAAGCAGACCGGTTGTTTGAGGAGAGTTGGAACCTTCACCGGCAGACCGGCGACCGATACGGAGAGGCTAAGGCCCTTGCTAACCGAGCCCATGTTGCGAGTAAACGTGGGGACGCCGAGGAAGCTCGACGTATGCACACAGAATGCCTCGCCATCCATATCTCCCTTCAAGACCCCTCTGGCCAGGCCCGTAGCGAGCACAACCTTGGACTGGTTGCATTGAGTTTAAACGATTACGATAAGGCCGAAGAATGGTTCCGAAAAAGCCTCGCATTACTTCAGGATATTGAGGATAAGGACAGCACGGCGGCCACAATGGGAAGCCTTGGTGTCATTGCTGTTCGCAAAGGATACGTGGAAGAGGGCGAGCGTTTGATTCGTTATGCTCATCAAATTTTCGAGGAATGTGGCCACAAAGCTGGGGAGGCGACATCGCTGATCAATCTCGCCGCCGTCGCTTCACTGCGAGGTGATTTGGTGGAGCAACGACGGCTTAATGGAGAAGCAATTGCTATTCGTCGGGCTCTTGGTATGCCCATTCACCCTTGGTTTTTGGAGCAAGGATATTGATTTTGAACGTCTGTTTTCTAGAAATGATTCAATCACTGTTGAGACGATGCTCTCATATAGGGAAGGCAAGTCGGAAGCCTGTTCACCATGAAGCGAGGTTCACGTGCTTGGAAAAAAACCGGCAATCAACGTTGGAAGTGGCGCAAGAAGAAACTGCGTCGCCGAAAGCGTGCACGCCGACAAGCTAAGGCCTGATGCTCGTGATGAATTAATACATGGGAGTATAGTATAGCTTGGTAGTATCGCGGGCTCCAGTTGCACGGGAATGACGACGAGTGGGTTTGCTGAAGGTTGATGACCAACTGGAGCGCCGACCCGTTGCAATCCTGAAAACTGCCCATCTGATGCGCAGTTTCAGAAGAAATCCGCTGGGGGGGGTTCAAATCCCTCTGCTCCCACCTTTTCACAATCAATAGTTACCTTTTTTTTAGAGGAGCTCTTGCACCAATTGAGGAACCTAAATGCGTCGAATTCTCGCCATGGTCATGCTTGCAGTACTCATGGGTCCAGTCACGGGCTCATTGGTCACCATCAATCCAGTGAAGTGGACGCCAGTCACAGAAGACGGGATCATGTGGATGCCTGATGGGTACAGTGAAGACGTGCCGCTTCAAGAATTCCCGGCTTGGGTCGGTGACGACACTCCGTGGTGGGAACGAACCACCCTTGACCTCAATCGAAACGCTATTCACGATTCTTTGGAATCTTACAACGGGACCACAGGAATCGGTCTTTCCTACGGTGTAGAAGTGACTTCATCCCATCTCTTTGCTCTAACCAGTCTCAACCTCACCATCGTGGATGTTATTGAATCTGTCAATGCAGTACTTGTCGGCCAAGTTGATTCAAACCTTGCCTTTCAACTCGCTGAAATGGACGATGTCGTCATGGTTGAACGATACGGAAGCGTTGTTCTCTACGGAGACATCCAAACACCCGCTGTCAAAGCTCGGAATTCATCGGTTTACCCGGTCGGTGCTTGGGACCTCGGCGTATCGGGTGAAGGCGTTAATATCGCTATGGTTGACACCGGGGTCGACAATGAACATCCTGGACTCAACGAGAAATTCATTGCAGGATACGACGCTGTTTGCTACCTCCACACCGACCCATCATGCACAGCAGGAGGGGCTCGGGAGACCGATGGAACCTACGACCCAGATGACGGCAACCAGCACGGGACTGCATGCATGGGCATGGCTGCAGCATCTGGAATCGACGCAAGCGGAACCCAAACCGATTTCTACGGTTCAGCCCCTGATGCGGACCTCATCGATGTTCGCATTGGAACTGATGCTGGTGCGGGACCGTTTGAGAATTACGTTCTTGAGCAAGAGTTTTACGAATCTGCAATGAACGGAATCCAATGGATTATCGATAATAAGGACACTGCTTGGCAAGGTGCTGACGAGAAGAACTACGGTATTGACATCCTCTCACTTTCATGGGGAATTACCTCACATGAAGGTGGCGGTTCAGATGGTGAGGACATGCACAGTCGTATCTTGAATCGGGCTATGGAGGCCGGAATTGTAGTCAGCGTAGCCGCCGGAAACGATGGCCCAGATAACGACGGTTTGTCGGGGATGGGTTCCTCAAACCTTGCAATTACCGTCGGAGCGACTGATGACATCAATACCATCGACCGCTCAGACGATACCGTCGCATCCTATTCCTCCAGAGGGCCACGTCGTGACAACGGAGATGCTAACCCTCTCAACGAACTGAAGCCAGAAGTTTCAGCTCCGGGAACGAACATTATACAAGCAGAGGGTTGTGTCACCTCAGGCACATGCATCAACCTTCTCGGAGGGTCTGCAGAGGACAACGGCTACACCGGGCGCGGTTCGGGCACATCTTATGCCACACCCTCGGTCTCTGGAATCTTGGCGCTCATGATCGAAGCCAATCCAGACCTTTCTCCCGCTGAAATGAAAGAAATTCTGAAATTGACCTCAGAACGACGAGGGGAACCAACAGTCCCAGAAGTTGACCCGTTTTGGAATCGAGATTTTGGTTGGGGAATGGTTGACGCACATGCTGCCGTTGAACTCTCTTTGTTCATGAAAGATAACAATCTTACAGGGCAGGTTGATGTGACCTCCCAGGTTCACATCCTCAACTCATCCCTCAACACAACTTCGGGATTGTACGAAGTTAGGGGGATCGCTTGGGGTCAAGAAGGTTCAATTTCTGCAGTAGAAGGCCGTTTTGGCCAAGGTGAATGGATGCAAGCCACCTATGAGGTTGTAGATGGCGGTCTCGGTGCCTTGCAGAGATTTGAGTGGGTCATGGCTTTTTACCCCCCTGCTGTTGCCAAGGGCGAACAAACGCTTGAGGTGCGGGGTCTGAACAGCGAAGGAATCTCTTCTTTGCCGGTGTTCACCACGGTGGATGGGACCGGTGACGAAACGGAGGACTTTGGCGGATTCTCATTTGGTACCTTCATGAGCATCACTACAATTCTATGCCTCCTCATTCTCGTTGGATTGTTGTTCAAAGCACGAGCTGAAGAACCCCTTCTCCTCAGTGGATTTGAGAACGCAAACGAACCATCTCAAGTTCTTGATGCTGAACTGATTCTTGAAGAGCCCCCCTCTTCAGAGGATAAGGGCTCATCATAGCGATTGCATTCAAATGCGATACAGGAGTCGGATTACCATGCGGACATACAGCGACAGGGCTTTGGCCATCCAACCCACTGGGGTTCGCAGAATGTTTGACCTTGCTGGGGACGATGTCATCTCCTTTGGATTGGGAGAGCCCGATTTCCAACCACCCCGGGTTGCAATTGATGCCTTTTATCAAGCCATGTTGGACGGTCATAACAAATACACCACTACTGCTGGAATGCCTGCTCTTCGCCAAACAATTGCTGAGTCATGGGCCTCCTATCAAGCAGGTATGACCGAAGCAAACGTTTGCATGACCATGTCTGGAACAAACGCTCTCCTCAATTTATTCATGACCTTGGTCAATCCCGGTGAGAACATCCTCCTCCCTGAGCCTTACTTCCCTCTGTACGGCCCAGATGCCACGCTTGTGGGCGGGGAAAGCAAATACTATCCGTGCCTCTTTGAGAATGAATTCGTTCCAAGTGTGGACGACCTTGAAACCCTTGTTGATGAAAACACGGTCGCGATTCTCTACAATTTCCCGAGCAATCCCACGGGAGGTACACTTGACGAGAGCCAACGGGATGACTTACTGGCTTTCGCTAAAAGGCATGACTTGTGGGTTATTTCTGACGAAGTCTATGATCGGATCGTCTTTGAAGGAGCTCACGTCTCATTCATGGGAACCGATTATGACAAATTGATGATTGTCAATTCTTTCTCGAAAACCTTTGCGATGACGGGATGGAGAATTGGTTACATTATTTCGCCGAACGTTGAAGCAATGAAGCAGGTCATTAAAATCCAATACTACATTTCTGCCTGCTCAAACGATGCCATGCAATATGCGGTTTTGGAAGCGATGGAGAAGGCCAACGATTACCCCTCAATGATGGCTGAAGAATTTAAGCAACGTTGCGACCTCATCGTTGACCGGCTCAACGCTATGCCTGGAGTTGAATGCCAGAAACCCAAAGGAGCAATCTACGTCTTTCCTAAGGTGACCGTTGAGGGAATGACTTCACAAGAAATAGCCATGGAACTGTTGAAAGATGGCGTTCTTTGCTCTCCAGGGAGTGCCTTCGGGCCTTCGGGTGAAGGGCATCTTCGTTTCGCTTATACCATCAGTCAGGAAGATATTTCACGAGGAATGGATAAGGTTCAAACAACGCTTCTTCGGCTGCAAAATGCGTGATGGTGATTGCAATGTCAATGATCGGTTCTATCGTGATGTTCTCCATCGGTGGTGCAATTGGGCACATTGGTCCACGCCTTCCTACTCTTTTCATGACCCGGGCCAAAGGATTCAATGTTCGCTTTCCGGCGCACCCGCACCCCGTACCATTATCTCCGTACTTGACTCAACGCGTTCTCCATCTGCGTTCTTTTTACTGGTCAAGCATGGTGCTGGCGGTCATAACGCTCATTTTCGGCGCTGTTAGTTTGAAATGGGGCTCAGCACCGTTTGGGTTTGGCTTGTGGGTGGCTACCAGTTGGATGGTGCTCTCTCGACTGCAAAACGCTGTTGGGGGCAGTGGTGCTCCATGGACTCGGGAAATGGCATATGGCCTTCAAACAATCATGGACCGTTCTGCTTCCAGTGACGCCTGCTGTGACGAGGCTGAACCGGTTTGGCTGCCAGGGGAAATTGCCTGTTCTTCATGCGGTACAATGCTTGAACCTCGTCCACGTCCTGATTTGGGACGGCCTCGAAAGGATGGTAAATTGATGGGTTCACTCCGTATGCTCATTTCCGATGGCTACCCTCTCGCTGCCGCTCCGGCCTTGGATGCGAGTTCCGAAGAATAGACATTTTTTCCATACTGAAGGGGAACCTTTGAGTTGAAGAGGTCAAGGCTCTAACCTATGGCGAGGCAAACCACCAGCGGTCCCCTCGCCGCTCGACTTGTTCTCACCCTGCAATTGGTGGCTCAGATTTTCCTCACACCTTTGGTAGCGTTTGCATTGACGTACCTCTTGGTGTTCAATATTGGTGGTGGTGAACTGTCGATTAATGTTGATGTGAACATGATTCCTTGGATTGGCATCGCTTCTCTGTTCTATGGTATGCTCGCACTCACGCTTGCGCTTGGAATGGGTGGGTTTTTGCCGAATACTGTCATTGAACACGGAGGGTGGAGGCATGCAATGGGTCTCTCTCGAAATGCCCGGAATTCAACCAACCGTTACTTGACCCGGAAGAAGTACATGTCGTCATCTCATGGAAAACTCTCGCTTTTGGTTCATGACCGTCACCAAGCAGGGCATACTCTGTGGGCGATTCGTGGTTCATTGGTGTTGCTTGCTGTGCCGTTTCAAGTCTTACTTGCAACCATTCCACTCGCATTGGTTCTGCTCTTTCCTCGGGATTTAATTCATCAAAACCGTCAACTTGAACTCGCCCTTTTGCTGTATGCAATATGCCTTTTCTGTGCTATCCGCATGTTCCCATATTTCGCTCGCAAATACATTTCCTTAGCCTCCCTAGCTCGTAAATTCCTCGGAGCAACCATGAAAATAACGTGGATCTTCCCAGTATTCCTGCTTTGGTCAATGGGTCAGTTTTCGACTTGGGTCGTGCACCGTTGGATGGGCAAAGACCTTTCATTAAACATACAATTCGAAAAGGAATTGTTTGAATCGTTGATTTCAGCTGGTCCGATTCCCGAAACCTCGTTCCTCAATTTACTCACGGCCCTAGCGGTGATGCCTATGGCCGCCTTTACCACGCTGGCAGTTTTGGGCGGGGGTTCTGGTTCTCCACCGGAATGGATGCGTGCATCTGACTTGGATGATGCGGAGGATTTGGAGCAAACAGCAGTTACCGGTTCGTTGGTGAACCGTCTTGCTGCGGCCACGGATGCAACAACGGTTGTCCATACGCCATCAGTCGTTCAACAAGTGATTGTTCCTGTGGCTGTTCCGAGCGAGTTGGTTCATCACGCTGAACGCCCAACACCGAGTATGATTCAGGAACCTTCGTCCCCGATGGACGGCATAAATCTTGACCTCTTTGAGCCTGAATTAGGTTCGTTTATTGATGAGGAGGAGCCCCAAACAACATCGTCACATAACGATGCGGTTATTCGTGGATTTGATGCGCTCAAAGAATCAAAGTGACCGTGAAATTCCAACTTGCCGTCCGGACCAATAAAAGGCCACCTTCTTATGCTCAATCCTGTTGGCTCACAATGTTGATGAATATGCGCCGAATGACTCCCTTTACTCTTGTCATGTTGATGCTCCTCCAGTCCTTTGCTTTGGTGATTGCTCCCCCGGTGGAAGCAACATCGGGTCGTGGCGGAACAAATGACGACTACACCGTCAAGACCATTTCTCTTGGAAATTCCACCACCATGGCCTCCCAATGGATTCAATCTGACGGGTCCGTGTTGGATTATATTTTCATTGATGAAGCCATAGAAATCAAGGTTACAGTCCAACGATTTGGAACGGGAGCCATTGGCGAAACCGCTCCAGTCATGCTCGAAGTGGTTCACCCGATTGGATTCGTCATGGAAACATTCGCTTGGGATACAGCCCCTCTCACCGGAGGACAACAGGACGTTTATTCCATTTCATGGACGCCTACCGCAGCCCATTCAATTCTCAACACATCCTCCAATGATTTGACGGGAGGGCTCATTCTTCGTGCAACAGTCACTTTTGGTGATGATTCTCGAAATGAGAACGATATGAAGGATCAAACCGTGCCGGTTGCCGTTACCTCTGATGTCTTTGATGGAACCACGACGGGAGCCTCAACCTACTTCTCAGGGAAGTACCCTGCTAACGGTGGCGGAGCGGTTTCTACGGGTTCATGGACTACGGACAGCGGGGCAAGCGCCGTCGGATCAAAGCACTGGCGCCATTCAGCCGAGGGAAGCAACTATCCCTCCAACGCAGAAGCAACCCGCTTGTTTAACGGCCATTTGATGACCGGGCAAACCTGCGGGGCTGACTCGGTTCTTGACGGTGAAATCAGCAATATTTACCTTCAATACATTTGCAGGTCTTTGTTCTACTCCAACGAATACGTTTCCAGCCAATACCATATTCAAGCCTGGGGCAGCATGTCTACGGGCGATTCAGTGTCTCTAGAATTGTGGCGAGGTTCCGGAAACCTTGGCGATGATTATGAATCCGTTTCGTGGGACATTTCTCAAGGGAACCCAAGCGCAGCACCAGGTCAGTGGACCAACATTTCATGGGACCCGCAAGATACGTGGGTCCAAATTCCAAACCTGGCGAACCCTGATGTATTCCTTGGGGGCAACTCGTACTCCTTTGGCTTGCTCTTTACATCAGACTCAAGCGGAGCAAGTGAAGGATTCCACGTTGACGACATGATTCAATTCGGAGTCAGTAAGGTGAGCGACTATACAGTTGACCTGCAGTGTGACGTTCCAAGCAGTGGAGGCTATACCATCGCTCCAAATCAAATGGCCATCCTCCAATGCTCGTTGACCAACAACGGATACTCTCCAGCAACCATTCGTGTCGAGACCAACGTGACCAACGGATCATGGATGGTTCCGTTCCCGATCATCCGCATGGACATTGAAGGAAGCAGCAATCACGGTACAAATGTCATCATGCCAGTCTTGGGCGCCGGTGAGACCATTGAGTTCTGGTCTAACCTAACCGTTCCAGCAGGCGCAGATGTTCAACAACAAACATGGAACCTCTGGCTCAGCGACGCCAGCAGTGCTCAACTTGGTGAAAAGGCCCGTCTTGAAATGGACCTTGGCGTGAGCGAGCAGTTCGGTGTTGCTTTGACCTCAACCGTTGGTTTGCTCGCCGCTACCATTGGGCCAGGCATGTATGATACAGTCGACTTCAGCCTTCAAAACACAGGAAATAAAGACGCTGCATTCAATCTTGTAACTTCATTCTCAGATACCACCACCCCGGGTGGATGGTCGGGGACCGTACTCAACGAAACTGGAGTTGTACTTCCCAACCCAATTGTACTCCAAAAGGGAGAGCGAATTGATTT
>JAQXEX010000084.1 GCA_029250625.1 Candidatus Poseidonia sp.
CATGTTTGGGGCCATACTTATCGACCCTCTACAGAACAGAGATTGGCGAATACAAAGAGCACATTATTTTGGCAACATATCTCGACAAATCATACCACATGTACCACATTGAACCTTTATGGATCTTTGCCAACAGAATCGGAATCAATGACCGCGTGGTAAAACGTTCTTTTGACCTCTATCAGCATGCTGAACTTGCCTTTGAACATATACTTCGTCAAAAACAGGATGAAATCCTTGTCACTCGACACCGACTCGGGCCAATTGTGTCTCATCTCAAAGATCAAATCTCACCTTGGCCGATAAGCATTGACGATAATGAACTTCTTGCTGCTGGAATAGAGTGTTACGATAAAATGAATCAGGCTGGACATCTACACAACTTGCTCAATGCATCCTTGCTCAATGAGGACTTCACGCTCAATGGAAAAATCAAGACACCCATTGGTTTTGTTGAAACTTTATGCCTTCTGGGAGGCTTTTTCAAACTTAACCCCGTGTTTGCAAGAGATGTTTTGAGGTATATGTTCCCGACCACAGGCGGAAACGACCTTTGGAAATCAGTTCTCAATGAAAACGGAATACATTTTGTGAACAACAACTTGATGATATTAGTACGAGCGATTTCTTCTTGAGCCATTCACTGCCTTGGACGGGCCACTACTGCCCCATGTGCATCATTTCATGCTCGCGAGTGTACTCAACTTCGTCATCTGGATTGATGAACACTTCTACGCCATAGTACTCCGCCAACGGCCCGGTTGCATCAACTGCAACTTCCGGAGAAAGCAACGAAAAGATGGCGTACAACCCTTCTGTGGTCAAGAGGTAAACCCCCGGGTCGAGAAAATCAGAATATTTTGACTGCGCCTCGGGATGATACCGTGTTTCCTCAAAGTCGTGGTTTCTCACAACAATCGCCTGTACCTTCTCGTGCTTGAACGTCTTCACCTTACCAACAGCTATGGGTTGAGGCATGGAAGAAACGCTACCTGCGGCTGCATCAAACACCAACGTTCGAAATCCGTTGAAGTTTCCTGAAGCAAGAACAATCATCCAAGGTGCGATCGCCATGAAACCAAACATCGTCAACCAACTGCCTTCGGCGTTGAAAACGTCTTCCATCAACTTACCCTCGATCACTGCTGTGATGAATCCAAACAAAGAAAGAACACCGAGCATGCTGACCAATATGTAGAACATTCCACCGAACATTTGGCTTATCCGTGCTGAAGCGGTCGCTGAGGGTTTCATGCTCAAAATGCCATCGCTCAAGTCAACGCTAATTTTTTCACATTCGCCATAATTGATTAGAAAGCCCCGCTGATTGTATTCGGGCATGGAAGAGAAATCAGGACCTTGCGGTGATTCATTCGCTTCGTTCCAAAACCCCTTTTCCATGACCTTACGAAAAATTGCTACTATATTCAAGCATCGCCATTCTCAAGTATTGCCTTGTGGAAACGAGGAACTATATGAGGGCCTACGATTTTCCTTAACCATGGATGCGTACGATTACTCATTTTTCCTCTCGACCATGTGGGTTGGCCCTTTTTGGATGGCGATGCTCATCATTCCTGAACATGACCTCACCAAGAAACTCATGCAAGGGCCGTGGTTTTTCCTTGGACCCATCCTCATTTGGTGGGCGGTTACCATCGCTTCACCGCAAGGGTTGATTGACTTCGCAAAGGATTCAACGAACCCGGCAGGAATTCTTGACAGTCTCGCTGCGCTAATGGGTACCAAAGCCGGTGCATCGGCTGCCTGGGCCCACATGGTCGCAGGTGATATCTTCGTGACACATTGGATGTGGAAACGCTGCATGGAACACAACAGTGAGCGATGGATCACTGCAACAACGGTTTTCTTTGGCGTCATGTTGATGCCCGTAGGTATTGCGCTGCACATAGCGTTGGTTCGCTCAAATAATGGTCAAGAAGCCAGCGCTGTTGTTTGATACAGCCCTCGTTATCATCGTAACCTCATTCTATTAGTTGGCATAGATACAGCCAGCCATGTCGGGTAGAGGTCCGCCGCCTTCCATGGGAAGACGCCAGCGGGACTTTGTTGATAGTTGGGAAGATCTGCCTGAAGGGGAATGGTTAGAAAACGACGAAAACGGGAACCATTGGTACCTTGACGTTGAAGGAAATTACTGGCAATCCACGGATGACGGTTATCGCATTTGGGTTGATGAAGAGGAAGATACAAGTTCGTCGGCTACCGAGTCAACGTATCAATACGAATCAGACGAAGATGAAGGTGGCGAAGATGATGTCGAGGAAGAAGAACCGGGACCATCCCCCCGTTTAGGTGTCGGAACGGCCCTGCTGGGAATTGGCCTTGCCCTTATTGTCATTGCCTGGACTTTTTTCATCACCATGCCAACTGCAGAACTGAATATTGAGTTGCAATCCTCGGAAGCGACTCAGTGGGATGGTGAAATGAGCAAGGTGTTTCTTGACGGTTTGGAACTTTACCAACTCCTCAACACGGTAACCCTCGTCATCTCGGCAGTGATGATTGGCCTAGCGGTCATGACCATCACCAAAAAAACACCATGGTGGACAGTCTCTGCATCCAATTTCGCCCTTCTGTGTGTTCTTTTCATTGCATCACTGGTTGCTTTTTCTTCGGAGCAGAAGAGTGTAGATGCTTGTGACCCTTTGGTGTATTACTGCTATGGTTTTGAACAACCATCAATACTTCTCATTGACGCTTTTTACCCTGCGCTTTTTTCATTGGCTGCCTTTTTCTACATCTTCAATACATCATTGAAAACTTGGGCTGATTTTGACCCGAATCAAGAACCTGAACCCGAATTGGACATCCAAATTTTCTCAAGAGATGCTCCTAAATTGGGTGCTTTTCCAGCATTAATTGGGCTGGTTACAGGACTTGCTGTTCTTGCATTTACCCAAATTGTTTCCGTTGCTGAGGCCGTAGAAAACATTGACATCGCAAACGATCTCGGGATGGTTGACATGGCCGAGATGTTTGAAACGGTCCTTTTTTACAATCAATTGGCCGTCGGACTTTCAAGCTTCGTCGTTCTTGTTTCCTTGCTCTCCCTCATCCAAAAGGTTCCATGGTGGACCTTACCAGCGTCCTGTTTCCTTCTCATCCCATGCCTGTTCATCATTGTCAATAAAAGCGATTACAACGGTTTGACTACGTTTGAACAAGATGCATTCTTCACCGGAGTAGGGTCGCTTTTCGCTACGATGATCATCGGCGTGAGTGCCTTTCGCACCCTAGCAAATCACGAATGGGAGGAACTTGACGGAGACGAAGGGTACAGTGACATCGGTGGAACGAATTCTTTTGACCTCTACGATGACGAAGAAGAACTTCAGGAATGGCGAGGCAAGGTGAGAACCGCCGCAATGGTGTTGTTGGTCCTAGTAGCAGGTATCGGAGGCTTCTTCTTACAACAATACGTAACCTCTTCTGCAAATGAACCAACGTTCAACATACGAGATGCAAACGGTGTTCTCAGCGATGGAAGCGGGGATGAATTGGTCGTCCTTGATTTAATGGACAAAACCAGAAAATTCTCAGAGGAAACAATTGAAGTCAAAATCGAATCCGACGGAAATGAGTTCGGAGAAGTCGTATGCAGGTGGAAGCAAGCCGGCAAGTGTACGTTTGAGTATCTTGAAATTTTTGACGACCGGACGTTGACGGCTATGGAAAGTATTCTCATCTCCGAAGGCGGTTCTGTTGATTGGTGTTCTGGCGCTGCTGACGAAACATGCAAAATCACTGTCGGAGTTTACCACTCCCGTTCTACAGAAAATGAAGACATGCAAGTCTCGGTTGAAGTAATTGAACTTGGCAGTTACACGATTACGGTTGTTTGACCGAGGCCACACTGTGTGGGCCGAGGAAGAAGACATTCAACAGGTGAAGACTCGGCAAGAGGGTTATTCGGCTCTAAAAATAACTCCGAATTGGTGCAAAATGAAGATGGGGCGACCTATTGTATCTGAGAGATCTTTAGTT
>JAQXEX010000085.1 GCA_029250625.1 Candidatus Poseidonia sp.
CCACCGCCACCGCCACCATCTCGACGACCGCCATCTCGGCGTCCACCGTCTCGACGTCCGTAGCCACCGCCACCATCTCGACGTCCGCCATCTCGGCGACCACCGTCTCGGCGACCACCATCTCGACGTCCGCGAGAACGAGGCTCGGGGGGAATGTATTCAACTTCAAACGTTGGAAGGGAGCCAAAATCAGGAGGAGTGAAGTCCACATTCACACCTACATTTTTCTGGAGGCGGTGGTACATCTTCTTCTGTGGTCGTTGGACGAGAGATACAACGACTCCACTTGCTCCACCACGGGCTGTTCGACCACTGCGATGTTTGTACGCCTTACCGTTTTCCGGAGGGTCGTAATGAATGACACAGTTGACTCCTTCAACATCCAGACCTCGTGCAGCGACGTCAGTAGCAACGAGCGCCATGCATTCTCCATGCTTGAAAGCCTGCATAGCACGGTCTCGTTGTCGTTGGGACAATCCGCCATGCAGCCCCCGAACACCAAGGCCGTCATCGAGCAACTCGTCTGTCACCCGCTCAACACCGAGGCGGGTACGGCAAAATACAACCGTCCGGCCGCAATTACGGATTAATTCAGCCGAAATTGGAGACTTCTTAGCATGAGGCATGAGCCAAAAATGGTGCTCCATATCTGTAATGGACACTTCTTCTGCTCCAACCTCAAGACGAACCGGTTCTCGTTGGTAACGCTTGATCAAATCCGCAACTTCGTCGTCAAGTGTAGCACTGAATAGAACGGTTTGTCGGTCGGGTAGGCATCGGTCAAGGATATCACAAACGGGTTCCATGAATCCCATGTCGGCCATTCTGTCGGCTTCGTCAATGACAACAACTTCAACATCTTTGAGAACGACTGCACCCCGCTCCATCAAATCAAGGAGACGGCCTGGGCAGGCAACGACAACATCCAATCCACGCTCAAGAGCCCGGTATTGATTCTTGTATGATACGCCACCATAGATGGTCCCTACGGTTCGGTCAATGACACGAGCAAGAGGCTTTAGAACGCCATAAATTTGTTCAGCCAACTCTCGAGTTGGAGTTAGAATGAGGGCACGTGGACGGTTCGGTTCAGCGTAGGATACCTTTTCCAGCATAGGGAGTCCAAAAGCGAGGGTTTTACCTGAACCAGTGGGCGCACGGCATGAAACATCTTTACCTTCCATTGCAGGAGGGATAGATTCGACTTGAACTTCGAACGGCTCGTTAATACCTTGGGAAGACAATACTTCCGCAAGTGCATCGCTTATGCCGAGGTCTTGAAAGGAACCCATTGGTACACCCAATGTGAAGCCCCCGCCGCTCCCTATTTAGCATGAACCGTTCAAAGCAGGAAAAATCGGGCCTTGGATTCAAACCTCGCGAGTCACATACATCGCCACGGCATTTCCGCCGCCAAGGCAAAGAGTTACGATGCCCGAAGCCGCTTCAATGCGGCGCATGACCCCTAATAGGGTGATGAGACAACGGGTTCCACTCGCTCCCAAAGGATGACCCAAACTGACTGCACCACCGTGAAGATTGAACCGATCGTCTGGAATTCCCACTTCTTGAGCCACAGCACACGATGCTGAAGCAAATGCTTCGTTATGTTCGTAAACATCTACATCCAATACCTCAAGCTCATTTCTCTCCAGCAGCATCTTTACTGCGGGGATGGGTGCACTCATGACACGAGCCGGTTCGACACCAGATGTGCAATAGTCACGTATGTAAGCAATGATTTCCCATCCTTGCTCCAGTGCAAAGGATTCTTCTGCGACTAAAATCGCACTTGCTCCGTCGTTGAGAGTACTGGCGTTCCCAGCAGTCACCATGCCTTCTCGGTCAAATGCTGGACGCAATTTACCAAGAGACTCAAGGGTCGTTTGCCCTCGAACTCCTTCGTCAGATGTGAACGATAGGGGGTCTGCTCTTCGCTGTGGGACTTCGATTGAGAAGGTCTCCCAATCAAACCAGCCTTGTTCCCAAGCATTGGCCGCCCGTTGTTGACTGCGTAATGCAAATTGGTCAGCATCGTCGCGACTGATGTTGCATTCCTTGGCAACTGTCTCTCCGGTAAGCCCCATGTGTACATCATTGTAAACATCCCAGAGACCGTCGTGAATCATTGAATCGATCAGTGTGGATGAACCCATTTTAGCACCTTTTCGTTGGCCCATGAGCAATTGTGGGGCGTTACTCATACTCTCCATGCCTCCTGCAACAATGGCTTTGTATTCGCCTGCACGAATGCTGTTTGCAGCCATCATGGCTGCCTTGAGGGAAGAGCCGCATACTTTGTTGATGGTGGTGCACGGTGTTGAAACTGGCAGCCCAGCACCCAGAGCAACTTGCCTTGCTGGGTTTTGTCCCGCTCCTGCTTGGAGCACTTGGCCAAAAAGAACTTCGTCAATCACACCAGATTGAGGATCGATGTTGACACGTTTCAACAATTCCTCGACAGATAAAGTGCCCAATTCAACCGCAGTTAAGGAGGATAACGAGCCGAGGAATTTCCCAATGGGTGTGCGGGCAACGCCGCAAATAACTGCTTGTGGCTGGGACATGATTCATCCAGCCACTGAAACACTTTGAAGGTGCCCGTTACCCAAGTTGGTGGGTGAGAAGGCTTGATGAAGCGAACCCGCTGGGATAAGCATGGCCAAATTCAAGACCAACTTGGAACTTTCAAGAAAAGCTGATGAAATGAGAAACGTCGAAGTGCAACTGGATTTCACTCCCAATGCCCTTGCGTCGGTCCTTTATCGACAAGGCGACACCGTGGTCTTGGCTTGCTGTACTAAGGAATCTAAACTTCCGCGTTGGTTCCCCCGGGACGCAACAAAGGGCTGGGTTCATGCAGAATACTCACTCCTCCCTGGTTCTACCGATTCCCGATTCCGCCGTGAGCGAAACGGAGCAAAGGGACGCACTCAGGAAATTGAACGCCTTATTGCTCGGTCGCTCCGCGCTGCAGTGGACTTGGAAGCACTTGGACCAGTGGCTTTGAACATTGATTGCGATGTGCTGAACGCAGATGGTGGTACTCGATGCGCCTCCATAACTGCGGCCAACATCGCCCTTCGTTTGGCCGTCCGTCGTTTGATTGCGAGCGGCGATTGTTTGCCTTCTGACCTCCGCCCAACCTTCGAACAACGCAAAGAGGGCTGGACTGCCCCCTCACTATCTGCGGTTGAACAAAAGAACCACGAGATGGACGTCATACCTCACGACCTCGCCGCTGTTTCAGTGGGATTGATTGATGGTGATGTCTATCTGGACTTGGATTACATACTGGATTCAAATGCAGATGTTGACATGAACGTCATCAAGACAAGCGACGGCAAGTATGTTGAAATTCAAGGCACTGGAGAGGAATCTACTTTCTCCGCCGAAGAACTCAGCGCACTTTTGGCGCAAGCCGATGGTGGAATGGAGACGCTGTTCCAGATGCAAACTGATGTTTTGAATGAAGCCGTTTGAGGGGCAAGAGAGGCCTCTTTTGGTCGGGCCGGTGAAGGCGCTGCATCGGAAGGCTTGATATGGCGAGGGTTCTCGCCAAGAATGAACGGGTTAGTAGCTTAGTTGGGAGAGCGCGGCACTGAAGATGCCGAGGTCGCTGGTTCAAGTCCGGCCTAACCCACCAACATTCACCCCTGTGAGGGTTCTCATGGTAATCGAAAACAATGATATGGGTTTCAATTTCGCACAAGAACGGATGGGTGCGGCCATATCTGGCGTATTCCTGTTTTTCTTTGGATTCCCGTTTACATTGGTTCCGTTTATTGTCTTACCCAATGTTTACGGAGAAGGAATGATGTTGAATGTATTCATGTTCTGCTTTACATTGCCGTTTCTATGTGCTGGGCTTCTCGTCCAAACCCTCGGATGTGCTTCGGTCATGATGGCCCTCTTCCCTGAAAGTGAGTTCGCTCGCAATCAACTCCGAAAACGTCGAGAGGTATCAACCTCCGGAGAACCTGACGGCGACCTTCATTCATTTCCATCATACGCTGAAGAATTTGGAGTGGGCCGCCCAGTGAACATCGAGAAAATCAGCAATTTTTGGGACGATGTGGACGGGAAATGACGAATTTCTGTTCTTGAGTTCATCTTTTGAAGAATATTTATGCCCGCCCCCAATTCTATAGAAAGGAACTCATTGAACGGACCTCTCAATCATAAAGAGAAAAGGGTTCATGAGGAAGTTCCGACTTGCCCTCATTATGGGCAAAGAGGTCATAGACCATGAGGTACCTCTCGACGCTCATGAAGAACATACAAAATCAAGAAATAAAGAGGCTAAGGAACTCCAAGAAATCCGTCAACGCCGTATGGGTGGAGGGAAGCTCTTCCTCTCTAAGATCGAGGATTTCGTTTTGATGGGAGGGCTTGCGTACGGCATGCTATTTGCCTTACTTCTCTTTTCGATGTCGTCCGGAGTGTTTGGAAACACAACCGACCTTGACCACAAAGCATCGACGACATTTTTGGACATAGGCGATGAATGTGAAGAGGTATCGGATGAGCCATGGCTCAATATATTCCCCGACCCGGACCGGGAATTGTTTTCAATTGCAGGCCATAATCTACCGAATGGAGTCGCCTTCCTCAACTACTCAATTGAGGATACGGGAGGAGCAAATGAAGTCGCAATGACCGATGAAACCACCCGTGTTGTTGACGAAGATGAGCAGAATTCGGGCAGGGCGTATTTCAAAGCGCCTTTTTCTGACCTAGCGGAAGGCGAGTACGATCTTAAGTTCAGGCTAACCGTCTATGAAGAGAACAACATCAGTTCTCCAATTGTCATGCAATCAATGACCAAAACCATAACGTTTGAACTCAGCGTTTCCAGCGAAGCGTTGTCCTTCCTCCCGTTTGTGGACGATGCTGAACATTCAGATGTGCGAATTGCCGACGCTGGCTCGCGGTCCTGCTGGACGGTCCAAGACCTCGGAGATTGGGGCTACCTCCTCATGGGGGCAGAATTGGGCGGTGGACGTGAAACCGCCATGCTAACAGGAGGGGCTGCTGGGATCCCTGCTTGGTGGATGGCCTTCATTTCGCTCTCACTTTCCCTTATCTCACTGCTCGTTCTTTACCCTCTGATGTACAAAGTCTACCACCAAGACACTGACGATATCCTCTCTCGCAACCACATTGCACGACTGGTAGAAGATACCGTTACCGATATTGCAAACCGGCTCAATGTGGAGGTGGACCATGACCTGTTCAAAGTCGAAACAAGAGACCTGTCAATTGACATTATGGTCGCGTATAAAAACACTGAAAACACACTATCTGACGCCAAAGAAATACGAGCAGAAATACTCCGCAACCTTCTCGAAGAGTTTGCGATTTTCCGAGTCTTCAAGCCCGTACAGCTCAACGTTCGCATCATTGGGGCGGGTCAGTCCATTGATTTTGACTCCGGCGTTGGAATTGGAACCCGTGTGGTGAGTGGCGATGAAGCAGAAGAACGACAAGACTACTCGTCCTTCTTTTCCGAATTGCATTCTTTGTCAAGGGTTGAAGACGATGTTCGAGACAGTTTGGACCTCTTTTTCACACGCAGAAACGATGTCGAGATGAACGGGGCCGTCGTCACAAGTGATGACAGGGTTGTCTTCGTTTCAGTCATTTACAGGCCAACACAAAGGTTTGCGTTCTTCCGCTTTGACAAGACTTCGACTCAAATCAAGGACGAATTGTTCACCTTCATCTCCGAGCGAAATGAAGAACTACTCGGAACTCAAGAACTGGTTGTCAAAACACGAAACGAAGTTTCAACGCTAGCGGACCGTTCTGGTGCCGGCCGTGTGGAACGAAAGTCCGCAGACGACGACCGAATCGTTGCAATTGCACGCCAAGACGGGCTCGGTGGCCGGATGCTCCAAACAAAATTCCTTGGTGACACGCTTTCAACGGTTGAATACATGGCCAATGAAAAGCGTGAGATGATCAACAAATGGGGATTCTGGGGCCTTATCGTCTTCGTTTGGATTCCGTTCATGGCCTCCGGAGTTCTTGTTGGAGCCATGCTCGGATTGCTATCACGTATGCAATTCATGCGCGTGCTCGTTGCAACATTTGTAGGGGGGTCAATCGCATCCATCACCTGGGCATACACCGCAGAAGGCATTGTCAAATTCATGCACCAGTACAAGCTTGAGGTATTCATTCCGATGATCATTATCGTCTTTATCCTCATGGCTGTCCTTCACATCCGCTCAACCAAGATGCGACGACAGACCGAATTGTTTGAAGATACGCTCCTCGATAACTTCCACGCAGACATCGTTGCAAAATACGGCGACCAGTGAGGCGGTTCTATGGACCAGGAAACCTCAAGAGACGGTCGGGACGGCCATGTTGGTGATTCTGTTTGCCTCGGGATTGTCACGGTGAGTGACCGTGCAAGTGAAGGCGTATATGTTGACGAAGGCGGGCCAGCCATCCTTTCCTTCTTTGATGAAGCCATCAAGAGTCCTTGGACAACCCATTACCGATGTGTTCGTGATGAGCAAGAACTCATTGAGAGCACGCTCAAAACCTTGGTCGATGATTTCGGATGTCATGTCATTGTGACGACCGGCGGTACCGGGCCTGCTTCAAGAGATGTCACGCCCGAAGCCACGATTGCTGTTTGCGACCGAATGATGCCAGGTTTTGGTGAACAAATGCGCAGCATATCCCTCGCTTATGTCCCAACTGCAATCCTCTCACGCCAAGTTGGTGGACTCAGAGGTTCAAGCCTTATTTTCAACCTCCCCGGACGGCCAAAAGCCATTCGTGAAACCATCGATGAGATTTGGAGATCCGTCCCGTATTGTGTTGATTTGATGAACGGCCCGTACATGGACATGGAGACTGAAGTTTGCGATGCATTCCGACCCAAAGGCGCATCTCGTTAATGGAACTCCCATCGCGATGTTGATGTGCTGGCCGCATTAGCAAACGACTGGAGACAGATTATGAGAGGCAATATGTTGATTCGCGGGGCGACGATGGTCCTCGCAGACCAAACCATTATTGGGGATTTGAGAATCAAAAACGGAGTCATTGAAACCATTGACACCAGTGGCTCTCTAACCCCAAACGACGATGAACTGCTGGTAGAAGCAGAAGGACTCCACCTGCTTCCGGGCATGATTGACCCACAATGTCATTTTCGCGACCCTGGACAACCAGAAAAAGAAGATTTGGGATCAGGGTCAGCCGCAGCGGTTAGCGGTGGCGTGACATCATTCCTTGACATGCCCAACAACAAGCCGTCGATTACCACAATGGATGGCATGAACATGAAGTTGGACACCGCATCCAAAAAGTGTGTGAACAATTATGGATTTTTCATTGGAGCAACTCCAGAAAATGTTGCTGACCTGCAAGAAGCGGTTGGTACGCCCGATGCTCCGATCGCAATTCCTGGAATTTGCGGCATTAAGGTCTTCATGGGGTCATCAACAGGTACGCTCTTGGTCAACGAACGGGAGGCCTTGGAAACTATATTTGGGAACACTGCGGGACTCATCGCCGTACATGCTGAGGATGAACAACGACTCATTGAACGATTTGAGGAATTCAAATCCCGTACCGATATCGCCGCCCATGCTGAATGGAGGGATGATGTCACCGCCCTCTTAGCCACACAACTCGCTGTTGAACTGGCCGAGTCAACTGGCCATCGCTTGCACGTCCTTCACCTGACAAGTGGCTTAGAAGCTGACTGGCTCGAGGGCAAAACAACGCTTCCCAGTCAAGCCAACGATTCAGGAGCAATCATCACGACTGAAACGCTACCTCAACACTTAACGTTTGACGAAGACGATGTGAACCGGGAAGGAACTCGACTCAAGATGAATCCTCCCATTCGTTACAAGAACGACCGTGAGCTGCTCTGGAATCACATGCAAAAAGGAACCATCCAGTGCATCGCAACAGACCATGCGCCCCACACATTGGAAGCAAAGGCCCTCGGTTTCCCTAAGGCCCCAAGCGGTATGCCAGGCGTTGACACCTCACTCGCCGTCATGCTCACCCATGCGAAGGATGGCAGATGCTCGATTGAAGACGTTGTACGTTGGATGTCAACGAATGTAGCGGATTGCTACAACATGTCCGGAAAGGGTCTCTTGGAAGAAGGAAACGACGGAGATGTTGTCCTTGTTGATATGGTGAATGAAGCAGTCGTTGAAGACAAGAACTCGTGGAGTCGGGTTGGCTGGAGTCCCTTCAGAGGTCATTCTCTTGTGGGATGGGCCCAAGTGACCGTTGTTGCAGGAGTTCCTGTGTTTGAACGGACCACAGCAACCGGGCAGAAAGGAAAAATATTGGTTGAGGCCGGTGAAGTGGGCGAAGCAATCATCATGACGCCTTGGGAATGATCACTCATCAAGTTGGTAGAGTGCTCGATATTTTTGTTCGAGGTAGTCGAGGAAAGGTTCGGGCGTTGGGGCTTTTCCTGTTGCATCCTCAATGAGTTGACTTGGAGTCACCTGACTGCCACGCTCATGAATTCTAGGCCGAAGCCAGTCCAACATTGGACTCCAGTCACCTGAAGAAATCATCGCATCAATGTCACCGAGGTCATTGCGCATTGCCTCCAGGAGTTGCGCAGCGTAGAGGTTACCAAGCGTGTAGGTTGGGAAGTATCCAAAGGCACCCATCGACCAGTGAATGTCTTGAAGGCAACCGAGTCGGTCTTCAGGAACTTCAACTCCAAACCATTCACTGAACATTGTATTCCATGCCTTTGGTAAATCTTCAACAGACAGGTCACCATTGAATAATTTCTTTTCAATCTCATAACGCAGCATCACGTGTAAGTTATAAGTGACTTCATCAGCTTCAACCCGGACAAAACCTTTCTCAACCTTGTTAGCAATCCGATTCATGGTTTGTGAATCCCACTGCGGTGCTTCGGGGAACTCCTGGTAAAAGAGCGGCAAAGCAACATCCCAGAATGCGGCCGTACGCCCGATTTGATTTTCCCAAAAGCGGCTTTGAGATTCGTGAACACCCAATGAAACAGCGGCGCCACGTGGAGTGAAGCGATGTTCTCGATCAAGTCCTTGCTCGTAAAGCGCGTGGCCTGTTTCATGCATCACGGCATACAAGCAGGAAAAAGGGTCTTTGTCATCAAATCGTGTTGTGAAGCGGGTATCGCCAGGCCACAGTCCTGCTGAGAATGGGTGGGTTGACGAATCCATGCGCCCCCCCTCAAAATCAAAGCCCATGCGAGATGAAATGGCTTCGCAGAACCTCTCTTGACCTGGAATTGAAAAACGCAATCCATCAGGAAGTTGAGGGGCTGTCTGATGTTGCTGTGCATTGGTTATCGAATGAAGCAGGGGCACCAAGCGTTCCTTGAGACCTTGGAAGAGGGGGTCATAATCGGAAACGGTCATCCCGACCTCATATTCGTCCAGCAGTACATCATAAGGTGTACTTGTTACACCGAGATAGGCAATCTTTGTTCGTGTCATTTCAATCAGCGTTTCAAGCGTTTCTTTGAACATTGAGAAGTCCGATGCGGCTCTCGCTTCCTGCCATGCGACAAGAGAAGCGGAGCGGGCCTTAGCAAATGCCTCAACAAATTCCTTCGGGAGTTTGACTGCTTGGTCGTACGCCCGGCGCATTTCTCGGACGTTTGCAGATTGGTCAGCATCCAACTCCTCCGATTCCAATCGCAGGAGCAACGAACCCATTTCGGGTTCGGTAAGATGCTCATGCCGCTTCCCAGCCAGCCATGCCAGAATTTCGCCACGGGATTCGCCACCCTTTGGCGGCATCAATACCTCTTGGTCCCAGCCAAGATGACCCTGCAATGAACTGAATTTATGAATGTCTTGAACACGAAGCAAGAAGTCGTCATAGGCTTGCATGAGGTTACCAATTCTCGGGTGTTCTTGAACACTCCCTTCAAAATATACGAAGATAAAATTCTCTTCTGCCCGGAGAACAAACCACACATTGAAGAAGAATAGAATTCTACGCTTATCATGGTGTCCCCCTTCCGGCGAAAAGGCAAGGACAGCACCTCCAAAACTTCCGAGGATCTTGACTTGGATGAAGCCGTCAATGAAAGCGAGGTGATTGCACTCGGGGATGGCGAACCGTCGCCTGCCGAATTGCCTGAATCCGTTGAAGTTGAGCCAGAAGAAGCGAACGTTGACATGGATGAATTGATGGAAAAAAGCGCCATTACTGTCATCGACACATGCATGGACCTGCGTCGTGGAGAAAACATTCTCATCGTGTGCGACCCCACTACGACGGATATTGGACAAGCATTGCACAATGCCGCCAGCAAACGCTCAGACCGGGTGTTGCTGGTGGTAATGCCGAAAGGGCGCCACCACGGAGAAGAACCACCTGCTCCAGTCGTCAATTTGATGCGGCAACAGCAGGTAGTGATTGCACCCACACGATATTCCCTCACCCACACGAGAGCTGTACGGCAAGCGATCAAAGACGGCGCCCGAGTAGCGACCATGCCGGGAATGACCAATGAAATGTTCACCAGCGGTGGAATGTCCGCTGACTTTGCATCAATAAAGAAAAACATGGGAGAGATGGCCCCTGTTCTCAGGCGCAAACGCATTGTTAATGTGAAGTCTGAGGCAGGAACCAACGTCACCTTTGAAGTCAATTGGAGGGAATGGAAGTTGGACGACAACGGCATATGCAACCGACCAAGAATGTTGACAAATCTCCCTGCTGGAAAGATATTCACCCTTCCGAGAGAAGGGACCATGAACGGAACGATTGTGATTGATGGGTCGTGGGACTCTGCCCTGGTTGACGAACCAATTGTTCTCCAGATCGAAGATGGATTGGTCGTGGATGTCAAAGGAGGCACAGCCGCAGCCCAAATCCGTCAGGCCTTTGGAGAAGCAGCCAAGCGATTGCGAAGCAAGGAACAAGAAAATGTTTGGACTGTCGCCGAATTTGGCTTTGGAATGAATCCACAAGCAAGACTCATGGGGAGTGTTCTCGAAGATGAAAAACGAATGGGGACTGCTTACTTCTCGATCGGAGACAATACGACTCTTGGGGGTGCATCCGCTGTTGGGATTCATGTTTCAGGCGTCATGAACTCACCAAGCATTTGGCTGGATGAAACTGAATTGGTCAAAGATGGTCAGTTCATCATCAAATAAGGTCAGTAGCCCATATTTTGCTGGCCACAAACCGGGCAAAAGCGCCAATATGGATCCAAACCAATACCGCAATTTCTGCAGTGTACGCCAGAACGTATGGTCGGTTGGACCATCGGAGCCTGTGGTTGGGGCCATCCTTGCTGAGGTTGTTGGGGTTGCTGCTGCCAGTTTTGCTGGGGCTGCTGGGGTTGCTGCTGCCAGTTTTGCTGGGGCTGTTGGGGTTGCTGCTGCCAGTTTTGCTGAGGTTGTTGAGACTGTTGGGGTTGCTGCTGGTAGTTTTGCTGAGGTTGCTGGGGCTGTTGAGGAAGCGGCTCTGGTCGTTGTGTCACTGGTTGGGGTGCTTGCTTTTGCCCAGCACCTAATGGCTTGCGAACCGGTGCCACGGGTTTGGGTAGGGATGCCGAACGTTCACCAGCCGGAGACGAAATAAATTCTGAAAGCGTAACGACACCATCTCCGTCCGTATCTGCTTCTGCATGCAGTTCGGTAGCCTCTTCGATGGATGCTCCGGTGGCGAGTGCGAGTTCTTCAACGGATAATGCCCCGCTGCTGTCCTCATCTGCTGCGATGAAATGCTCTGCGGCACTGACAAATTCTTCTTCCACAGGTTCATCTTGGAGAACAGGCGCTGTTGAAGGAGGCGTCTCTTCAGGCTGTGGTTCTGCGACCGGAGGTACTTGTTCTTCAGTTCCAATTCCGATATCAAACGCTCCAGCAAACGCATTTTGAGTTGCTCTTGCGACTTGCTTTTCACTTTCAACGTTCACCACTGTTTCCTCAAGTACAGATTCAGTCTCAATCACTGGGAGTTGAACCGATTCACTCGGAAGTGGGACGGCTGCAGGAGCAGGGCTGGGCTCAGAGGTGGCTGTTGAAGGGATTGGAACCGATGGTGATTCCATGCTTGGTAGGGGTACGGCAGCCTTCGGGGTTGATGGGACGGGAGGTGGGGTCGTAGGAAGGGTGAGTTCCGCTGGTGCTGCAGACCCACTTGCAAGGGATGGAAGGGGAAGTATGTGACCGCTTACATCAAGCGCTGCATTCAATTCATTATTGATATTGACAAGTACTTCAACCGATTGTTCAACCGAATTCAAGTGACCTTGAAGTGAATTCATGTACTTCATCACCTCATCTCCTTGACCCGTTTGATGGGCGACTGCGAATATTTTCATCATCCTCATCGGGTCAGCAAGTTGAGTGAGAGGCCCTTCTTGCTCCGGTGCAATCGAGGCGAGACGGGCACCCAAGGTATCCCCTGATGAATTCGGAAGGCCCAATGCGTCCAGGAGCGGATCGGGCATGCTCATCAGTCCAAGATGGCCTGCGACGAGGTAGTAGATTTCACCGCCCTCACACTGCATACGCTCGCTTGCTGCTTCAAAATCAAAGTCTCCGGGGCTAAGGACGATGTCTGATAAGATGTCAAAAAACTGAATCATTGCTTGTTCAGGAGGCATTGACATGAGGGTGTGGAGCATGTCCGAAGATGTCGTGGCTCCAAAGTAAGCTGCGGCATCATCAACTTCTATGGTTTGTTGATTCGAAGAACTTGTCTCGTCAGCCATTTTACCCCTCCCTACCGTTGCGACTTCGGTCCTGCATTTAAGACCTCACGGATGTTGATATCTTCCCTGGGTTACCTCATCGATTTCGTGCAAGATTGAAAATAGCTCGAGACTGTTCAGCAGACCACCCTGTTTCTTGGAGTTGCATGAGTATAGTCCGCTCCTGTTCACCGTCTCCAGATGCCTCAACCACCCAGTCAACAGCCGATTCACGGTCGTCGGTCTGCCAGTCTTCAAAGATGCTTAAATCGACGCTGATTTTTGCCTTACGAACTTTTGCAGAAGGTTCAACTTGGGCAGAAACTGACTTTTTCTTAGCCACTTTCTGAACTTCCTTCTTCGCCCCTGGAGGGCCACGAGAGGCCGGTGAACGTCCCGGTGGACCCGTAGATCGCTTCTGTTGCGGCGGTGTCGACCGTTGCTGTGGAGAAGAAGTCGGTCCCGTTCGTTCGGTTTGTGTTGAGCGAGATGGACCCCTAGCAGCTGTCCTTGAAGATGCAGCAGTCGATTTGCGGTCAAGTGCCTTGAACACGTCGTCATCGTCATCGCCATCCATAAAGTCGTCATAATCATCGTCGTCTTCATCATCCTCATCTTCTCGATTCGAGGAGCGAAGAACAACGAGGAAGACGGCGATTACCAAAATCCCGACGCCAGATAGAGCGATCATCAACGTTCCTCCGCTCATTCCCAACAAACCATCTTCACCATCACCGTTTGAGAGCGGTACATAGGGGCAGCCGTCTGAATATCCATCAGAACCTCTGGGTTTGTCAACACAGATGTCTTCGTTATCAAAGACACCGTCACCGTCTGAATCTCGTTCAGTGAGGTGGCATCCATCGCTGTCGACCTGTTCTTTCAGTTGGTAAAGCGTCTTGGGGCACAAGTCCGCATTGGTAGCGCCTTCTACGAAAATACCGGGCCAGGTAGGGTTTCGTGTCGAATTCCAGGATGGGTCCCCCCAATTATCCCCGAATCCATCAAAATCAGTATCCTGCCATTGTGTAGAATCGTTGCGTAGATTCACGGGTTCAAATTCATCTCGCCATCCATCTCCATCATCAACACATCCGAGGTAATCAATAAACGAAGTCCCTTTTTCCTCAGGGCAATCATCTCCATCGGTACCTGAATTGTTATCGCCGAAGCCGTCACCGTCTCGGTCAAACCACTGTGAGGCGTCACTTGGCCAATTATCTCCTTGCTCATTGTACCGGAGTCCAGTATCGGGATCAACATTGAAGGAATACAATCCAGAATAACCGTCCCCATCGCTGTCAATATCGAGAGCGGCTTCGTCCAAGCAACCGTTGGGGAGGATGAACTCAATGTATTCAAATTGAGTATCGTCACAAGCATCGTCAAGGTCTGAGATCCCATCACCATCCGAATCGCGCTGTTCTTCCGAACATCCATTGGCATCAACGGACGCCCCAGCAGAGGTTCCCGGACAGGAATCTTCTGGGTCGTTAAGCCCATCACCATCAGAATCAGATTCGCGTTGGGATGCACTGCAGCCATCGCTATCCACGCTCGCACTTGCGGCAGTATCTGCACAGAGGTCAACATCATTGAAGACACCGTCGTTGTCATCATCAAGTTGGGATTCTGCACAGCCCTGTGCATTTACAGATTGACCCGGTGGCGTTTGGGGGCAATCGTCATCTTGGTTGATGACACCATCAATGTCTTGGTCTGACGAATCTATAAATCGACATCCTATGCCGGCAGTTCCGTCAAGTACGCCCACTTCCGCAGGACATACATCTCCTTGGAAGCCATTGATTTGGTCCCCAAACCCATCCCCGTCGAGGTCGGTCCACTGAGTGGGTTCAAGGGGAAACGCATCGATGTTATCGCTCCATGAGTCTCCATCTGAGTCAATACAGCCACCCGCTGGTTTGGTTGAATTGCCCCATTCACCGGGACAACCATCGAGGGTGAGGCCGAGGTTGTTTAACACGGGAGGGGCTCGAGGAACGGGTCTTGAATCAAAATCATTGCAGCCTTCTGCATCAACCTGTTCTGTTGAACTTGTAATGGAGCCCCCGCACCAATCGAAAGCGTTCTCAATTCCGTCATCATCATCGTCCATGGTGGCATTGTAAAATTCCGTCCAAGAGTCAGGATATCCGTCTTGGTCTGAATCGTTTGCGACAGCGATGTTGTTCGGGAAGCTGTCGGGGTTGGTTGCATTCATTGAACCGTTATCGCCGAAGCCGTCACCGTCACTGTCCGCCCATTGTGTTGGGTCAGTAGGCCACATGTCAGCCCCCATAGATTCATTCCATTCCAATGAGGTCCCTATGTCCGAAGGGTCGCTTGCACCATCTCCATCCGTGTCAAGACATCCATTACGGTCAAGGTAAGAGCCGCCCCACTCAAAGGGACAAAAATCTCCGTATACCGAATCGGAATCGTTATCGCCGTACCCGTCCCCATCCCTGTCTTTGTATTGACTTGAAATGTAAGGGAATTCATCACCTACAGCAGGATCGAATTCACTGTCGCAGCAATCAGGGCCGTGGTTATCCCCGTAGGTATCCCCATCGCTGTCAAGGGCAATTTTCCAATTGTCAGGATATCGGTCACCGTCAATGTAGCCTTGTCCGTTATCAGACCAGCCATCTTGGTCGGCATCATCACAGCCAAAGCGGTCAATCCAAGATGTACCGACGTCATCAGGACAAGCGTCAATTTGGTCTGCAAACCCGTCGAGGTCAAAGTCTGGGCATCCATGAAGTACATATCTTGAGGAGCCTGTTGTGTTCGGACAATCGTCGCCCAATGGACCCAGTGGATTGTCCCCATAACCATCAGAGTCGCTGTTCATCCATTGATTTCCAACCGTCGGCAAAGCATCAACGAGGTCAAACACGAGGTCTCTATCTTGGTCGGCGTACAACCTCAAGACCACGACGTCATCGGATGATGTATCCCAATAAGAGAGATGGACGGTCCCGTTGGTGTCAACCATTGCGTTCATTGGACCGGACGATTCTATGTCACCAAACGAAGCGCTGATCCAGGAAGGAGAAGCATTCGCAATGCTGTTGAGGTCAAGTGTGTTGACCGTTACCCGTTGAGTAGAAGGTTCACTTGTCAAGAGGAGCAAGTGACTGCCCATATGCACAACATCCCAGGCACCATCAACCGCTGCTGCAGGTCGTTCTGCAATCGAGGTCCAGTTTCCATCTTCATTCACGGTGTAAAGAGCGGAGATTGAATTTGCACGGACAGCTAAAACCGGATTCTGACCGCCATAGAGGTCCAAGCGGTATTCATTGTCAGTGCCACTTGGTTGAGCGATGGAATGATTCTCCCATCCGCTTGAACCTGGGTATTGTTCAAACAAAGACAATTCACCTGTTGAAGTGAGGGTGGCGACCAACAAGGAACCGTTTGAGAGCAAAGCAGTTGAGATCTGGACGTCCAAATCAGATTGATTCGCGATCCATGAGGATTCCAATTGCTGGCCGTCATACGTCCAAAGAGAGAGATTTGTTGCGTTACCGTCTGAAGTAACCAGTGCAATCGCAAGGTTTCCATCCGGCATGATGAGGGATGGATGCTGCGTTGAAACAGATTCGCCTTCATCTCCGAGAGAGGTGAGAGTCCAACCGCTCGGCCGTTGTGCGAGTTCAAGTTGGTTGTTTGTGAGCCTGTAGACCAGATGCGGCGCCCCCGCCCCGTCAACTGAAACTGAGATCGACCCGCCAAGAACTGCCCCCGAACGTACCATTTCGTGAGTCCAACCGGAGGTTGATTCTTGACTCACGTAAATCTGTTGACCCGTCCCTGAAGTATATGCAAGCACTTGTTGACCGTCAGCATCCAATGAGGCTCCAAGGTATTGCCCCATGGTCCCAGTGGTGGCCACGTCCATTTCGACTGCCGTCATTGATGACACTGAATGGAGGACCATGTGCGCGTTGTCTTCGGTCACAATAATCGGCATACCAGATGAGCGCACGTCGAAGATGAACTGAGTTGAAGGGTCAATGGAGGAAAGAATGCATTGCTCTACCCATTGCCCGAGTGGAGTTCCATCCTTCATGTGTTCAAGTTTCATCAGTTGATGTCCGTCGTTATTGGCCAGCGTAAAGACGATTGAAGTCTCTCCACGTGTAGCCGTTCCGAGGTCCAAACCGGTGAGCATACCATCATAGGTGAAGGTGAGTGATTCCCAGTCGCGTTCAGAAAGAACGGGATAATTCAAACTAAAATCGGTGCCTTCTGATGTGTTTCTCATGGAGTAAACGATTTCATTCAGCCCGTCTCCGTTAATGTCGCCATATCCTGCGATAATGGCACCAAGAGATTCAGAGCTAAGTCCTTGAGCAAGCAATTGTGATTCCGCCTGTAATCCGCTTGAAGAACCCAGGAAAATATCGATACTGCCACCGCTACCTCCACCGACTTTACTGATGAGGACATCACCAAAACCATCGTCGTTGAGGTCCCCGACGGGTTCTATTGCCGTACCAATTCTGGCGTTTGCTTCAGAGGAAAGCAAGGTCCAATCCGGTTCACCGGACATGGGTCCTGTCGTTCCATTGTACATCCATAGTTTTCCTGCACTAAAGCCTCCTCCTGAGCTGTTAAACGGTTCTGTAATGATGTGGTCCTCAAGACCATCACCCGTGACGTCACCCAAACAAGCGAGATTATGCCCGAACAACCTTCCTTGTTGGTTGGACACAACAACGTGGATTGGAGTGCCATCGTATCCGTTCGAGGACCCTTCAAAGTACTCAACCGATGAATAGGACAACGCATTCGAGTAGGTCCCCGTATTCGCAACGATCAACTCATCATAACCATCTCCGTTAATGTCGCAGGCTTCCATGGTTTGTCCAAACATTTTACCGTTAGAGGATTGAGTCAAATTGCGTTCTAGGGTCATACTTCCGGTTTCAAATTCAAAGATAATGACCTTTCCAGATTTATTTTCGTTGCCTTCAAGTCCGTTGCTCCACCCCTGTGCAGAGGCTGCAAGTGTTGAATTATTGCCGTTCTGTTCAAGCGACTTGACGTGGTCTCCGAGTCGCTCATCTCCAGAACCAGACATTGAGTACATGGGCTGGGAAGACAGCCCATTTGTATGTCCAGCAAAAATTTGAACCTGTCCTTGTTGACCCGCACTTTGAGTCAAATTGTACCACCCTGGAACGCCAACTGCAAGGTCTTGAATTCCATCGCCGTTAAAGTCGCCAAGGTCAATGCCCATCCCAAAGTGGAAATCATCACCTTCGCCGGCGAGGATGACATCAGGAACCGGTGAAAGGCCAGCGGTTGAGCCGTGATGGACATTGACTCTGCCGTTGTGAGTGTGTCCAAGCAGGTCTGCTGTTGGGGTTGCGATCACCAAATCTGCGAATCCATCGGCGTTCAAGTCACCCATAGCCATGGAGCCTTCCGAGGCATCATCTTGTCCAGAGAGAGTGTAGGACGGTGTCGGGTTAATTCGTCCTGAATCCTGTCCGTCAAGGGAGCGAATCAATTCGATGGAAAAACTGGACGAGCCTTGCAAGACCGTCGCTACTTGCTCAATGTTATTGCTGTCCAGCCCCATTCCAAGTGCTGAACTTGTTGTTGTATCCTGAGACAGAATCTGAGTTTCATGCTCCCAACCGTCAATGCGCAACAGGACGACTGAACCTGTGGCGTTGAGGGTGTAAAGAATATGGGCAACACCGTTTGAATCAACCTCTAACTCGAGGTCGGTTCCAACGGGTCCGGCGTCCAGCAGGTATTGTGTCCAATAATTGCCGCTGAAGTTCACTTGATGCAAGGCGCCGTCTTGCGTCCTCATGAGCCCCCACTCGAGCCCTTCAGGAGTGATTTCCATTTCCAAATGAGTGGGGTTGACGTCTTCAAAAATCGTGCGTGTGTGCCACCTTGCACCGTCCCAGTAATTTTGACTCATAGCAGCGTATCGCCCCATTTTCAAATCCGGCCCATCGGCGTAAAGAACACGTGGGCGCCCGTTGTCCGTCACTGAGATAGCACAGTCAACAAGTCCTGATGAATTGGATGAAGTTACGTTATCGACGAGCATCGAAGTCCATGAACCGCTGGGGCGATGAATTGCGGTTCTGACCGGGCCTTCTTCAGTACTCCAGCAGAAATGTTCGCTGTCAGAGCCGGTGAGTTTCATATCCGGTGTGCCGTGATGTTCAACTGAGGAATTGTTCAACTCAACATTTGACCAAAGGTCCAGAGCCGATTCTTCCCGGACGGTGCCACTTTCCAGACCATCAAATGAAATCACCGTTCCGGCAAAATCATGCCCATCCCCGCTTGTGAGGGTGAAAGGAGAGGAAGACTGAGGGGTTTCGGAGGACGCTTCAAAGAGTTCTGCACCTTTGTAATTCACCATCGGCGAAAGAGATGTGAGCAAAAAAAGCAGGAAAATAATCACGCTTTTTTGCACTGGAGTTCCAAAACGAGCGCCCGACATAGCACACTCACACACTCCGACCTTGAAAATCATTGTTCACTTATTTCTTGACCCCCCATAGGGGGTCAAATGACAAAAGGCCAATGATGAGGACCGTTTGGTTGAGAAAGGTAAACCAATTGGTGACATCGTGGAGGAAGCCTACACCCTCATTCTCGCCAACGGACCGTGGCCGAGCATTGCTCTTATTCAGCCACGATGTGAACAAGCTGTTCACGTCATTGCTTGCGATGGAGCCCTTGACCGAGCGCTGGAAGCTGACCTTGCAGTCAACACCGTGATCGGAGACATGGACAGTATCAGCGACAGAACGCTGATGCAATTCCTTAAGCGAGGTGGTGAAGTTGTTGAAAACAACAACCAAGATTCAAACGACTTCTCGAAGGCCGTTACCTATTGTGCTGAAAAAGGATACAAAAGGTTGGTCGTCTTTGGTGGATTAGGTCATGACCTTGGTCATGAGTGGGGGAACATCCTGACAAGTGTGGCCTCCCAACTTGAGATTGAAATGATCCATGAAAAGAAAAGGATACAGACCCTTCTCAAAGGCAAGAAGTATTCTATAGAAATGGTGCCTGGGAGTGAATTTTCTCTCTTTGCAATTCCTTTTTGTGACGGACTTCATCTCACCGGGTGCGCTTACGAATTGCATCAGCAACGATTGGAAATGGGCAGCCAGGGCGTCCATAATATCGCCAAGAACAATCGCATTCAGCTTTCGTTTGAAAAAGGCGCTCTCGTGATCATCAAATCTCTTCTGTGATGGGGCCTTCGGGCAGATGATTCCTCAGCATGGCTGAATAATCCCCGGCACCATCCCAACTTTGAGCCACCTCATCAATTCTGGCCCGTGCGAGTGTGGCCTCGTACCCTCCCCAATCTTCGATCAGTTTGAGTTTAAATGCGGCCCGAGGCGTATGTCCTGGAAGAAAATTCCGCCATAAGAACGGAATTCTTCCGGGGGTGACGCGATTAACAATTTGGACGATGGAAGTGTTGCAAGTCGTTAGCAAAGAATGATACCACTCGGGATTCACTGAAAGTTGATTCAATTTTTGAATCATACCGAGTAAAAGCATCTTATCTTTGCCGGGAGGTGTAATCGCTCTGAACATGTAATCCTTGTTATTGCGAGCATGAGTTCGAAGTCCCGTCACGTCGCGTTCAAACCCAACCAAGAGGTAGAGTTCATACGCACGCCATAGACCGTCCCAAGGATGGTAGCGTTCACCTTTTTCTCGTCGAGTTTCAAAAGAAAAGGAGAGGCATGTTCCGCATTCAAATTCAAAGGTGAGGTAGGTGTGAGCCATTCCTTTAATCGCATGAAAATGGTCCACCATGAACCAAACATCCTTGAGTTCATCCAAGCGGACCTTGACTTCTTCTTCCCAACGCTCGTCACGGTCCCGGGTTGTTCTCCAATGGAAATCTCGTACCATTTTGAACGTGATATCGTTTCCGTCAACAACAGCAGTAGTGAGGTGTTCGCAATCGGCTGCCCAGATGAGGTCCAATTTTGGACGAAGGGGGCGGATGCGAGTCCACCAAACATACGCAAGCCGTAGAACAAATAACGCTGCGAGGCTTAGCAGAACCGTCAATACTGTTTCTGACACATCCATACAATCACCATTTGTGCCAGATTTTCCAGTCTTGGTCCCACCAGTCTACAGAGCCGTCGGGATGCTGACGCCACAACATGCCTTGGTCATCAACCGTTGTGGGGAGTCCTTGAGCATCAGGAGAGCCGTCCGCTAAAATTTGAGGCTCTGGCCCTAAGTTCTGCAGTTCTAGAGGTTCAGATTCACGAACCCTAACCAGCATAAGGAAGACGAGTATTGTTACGACAAGAGCCAAAATACCCATTGAAACCCAGCCAACAGATGTCGTTTTTGTTTCAGGGCCAAGTGAGGTTGATGGCAGAGATGCACTCTCGTTTTCCATCAGTTCCAACGATGGAAGGCGGATAATATTGGTTCCTTGAGTTGATGAGATCAATTTCTCTGTGATGATTTCTAGTGTGACAAGATGAGCCCCTGGGCCCAAATATGAACAATCCAAAGTTGTACTGTTGATGCCTGGAACGACTGTACCTTGAACCGACCATACCTTGACCATAGGAGAATAATCCATGCTTTGCTGGGATTTCATCATAACAGAGCACGGCGTGTCCGTTGTATTTTGATGGCCCATTACCTTCAGTGTAAAATCCGGTGGAGGGCGATTGGAAATCGTGAAGTTCAACGTTGATTCTGTCGTTTGGCCCAAGCCGTTACGGTACGTTTCTTTCAGTTCGTAATCCCCTGCGGGCCAAGATGAACAATCCAGAGATTGCTGTGTGTCAAGAACACTGAACGGTGCACCCGTGAAGGTACGCACCCCAGTTTCACCGTAGCGTGGTCCGGTTTCATCGGAAAATTCTCTGTCGACGGTGCAGGTTTCTCCCGTTTGGATGCTTTGTCCTGCATCAAGGTCAAGACGAACGAGTGGGACTTGTAGAGCGGGTCTAAGAAGGAACGTTGGGAGAGGATATGTTGCGATAAAATCACCGTCACGGTCAAAGAAGTCCAGCCGCAAATCATGTTCGCCGGCTGACCATGAGTCGTACACTAAACTGATGTTGGTTTGAGATTCAAATGCTAATTCTTGAACCTCCATGACCTCTCGTTCTTTGTGCAATCCACGTAACTTGATGATCATCTCGTTTTGAGGTTGCGTTGAATTGAGAACAACCACAACTCTGACGGCGTCAATATCTCCATCTTGATTGGTATCGATGGTGTCATTGCGCAAGGCAAGCAAAGTCAATCCTTGTTCTGCAAGGCGCTCATCCGGCGTGAGTTCAGCTGACCCGTTCATTGTGGGAATGCAGCACAAGAACAGAAGCATGGTGAAGGCAAATGCCGTGGTTTTGGATGCATCACTCATGGGGTTCACCTCCGGGAGCCATGGGAAGAGGGGGGAGTTCATCAATTGGGATGAGGCGAGGTTCAACGGGTGCTTGGAGCATATCCATCTGGTCGGACTCCAACTCCTTATCAAAAGCCAATTGCTCCATCAACAACGAACGTTCTCTGGAAGTACGCACGATGAGAGCGGATACCGCCCCGATGATGAAGCCCAAGCCGACGACAAGATAGGTCAGCCAAGACGCAGCAGGGTCTTCTCCCATGATAGCGATGGCCGCAGCAAATTCACCGTAATC
>JAQXEX010000086.1 GCA_029250625.1 Candidatus Poseidonia sp.
GCAGAAACCCGCAAGCCCGTTGAGAACGTGTTCTGGCAAGAGGGAAGCGCTCCAGCAGGTAAGTACCAAGTTTATGTTCACTATTACAAGAAGCACAACAAGCGTCGAAGTAAAGACCCAACGAAATTCCAACTCATTGTCAATGCGGGCAACGACTTGCTTGAATTCAGTGGTGAACTTTCAACCGGCGACCCAATCATGATGGTTACTGAATTTGTCCTTCCATCTCCCGAAGAGCGAGAAGAACGCCGCCGTGCCCTTGAGAAGCAAATACAGGATGCAAAAGGTGACTCCGCTGCCGAGAACGCCCCTCGCAACGAGGAGGACGTCCCTGAAGAGGTTGAAGAAAAGGCTTCTATGGACATTGAGGAAGAGTCCAATGACATGACCTCCTCTGGAGAGTTGCCTGGTGCTCCTGACCTTGACTTGCTCATGGGCGACGATGATTCTGAGGATTAATCCTCAAGAAATAATATCGTCCAGGTTTTCCGATTCAATTCCGCTGCGAATGGAACGAGCAATGCGTCGACCCGTAGACATGAACCGTTCATTGATGTCGGAATAAGGCGAACCACCTACAAACGGGTTTGAGCCAGCGACAATACGAGCGCTGATTTCAAAGACTTTGAATTCAAGTTGGTCAGTAACGATTGTCTCGAGACAAAACGGCCCGAGCATGCCTCGTGATCCTTCTTCGAGATTGAACGATGCAGCGACAGTACCTTCAGCCATTTCAAAAGCCCGGGGTAGTAATGATTCTCGTATGACCACAGGTTGGTTGCCAGTTACGACAAAGGACGGCTCAAGGTCCATTTCTCTCAAATCTCTCAAGCTTCCGAGTTTGTAAAATTCATCGACATTGCTTTCATCTCTTCGGTCCATCGAGAGCAATTCAAGCCGACCGAGGTTCTTGCCCGCATGTTGGCCACGACCTTGGACTTGGTAGCCGTCGGTAGCCGTTGGGTCAAAGAAGAAATGGAGGTAATATCGACACCCTAGGACGTATTCTTGGATGGTGAATTCTTCTTCTATGTCGACGTTCCTTCTAAAATCACGGTAGTCGCGGGCAATGAAATATCCACGTCCTCCCTTTGCTCCAGCATACTTGACAATGACTGGGCCGGCGATGTTGTGGGGGTCTTCAATGACCTTTGGCATGGTACATCCGCCTTCTTCAAGCCACTCACGTTGCAATGCTCTGCTGCTTTCCCAGTGCAGGATGTTGCGGTTTCCAAAGGTTGGGACTTCAAGGTTCCTAAAATTCGTCGCACCGAGGTATTCTACCAGGGAGCCGTGAGGTATGATGATGACATTCTTTGAACGAAACCATTCAGCATGGTCAAGCATCTCACGGTAATCATCGAGCATGAGCCACTCATCAGGTTCAGCCCCGGGGAAGGCTTTGTAAAAGCGGCGGCGGTTTTCACCCACTGCGATTCCAAGGGTTCGGAAACCTTCTTGACGGGCTCCGTGCAAGATTTGGAGTGAAGAGTGTGAGGCGACCACTCCGATGGTGATCTGACTGGAATCATAGCCCGCGAGCCAAGTTTGAACAGTCTCGTAATCTACGCCCATGCCGAGGGGTTTCGTATTCGCTCTATGAGTGTTATGCTGGTTTTTTGTCTATCTGTAAATCTTGAAGCAACATCTCCCGTCTCCGAGGCTTCGAGGCGGATTCTGCCCAGCATGCATTCGGGGTGAAGGGTTCATGTGGTGGATTGGGCTACGGGAAAGCATGGGACAAGACGCACCTGCATTTCGCATGACTTATGGGGGATACTTGCAACTCGATTCTCTTCTGGAACTCCAATCCGGCCCGGAAGGATATGCTCCTGCTCCATCAAACGATGAGCTCCACTTTATCGTCGTCCATCAAACATTTGAGTTGTGGTTCAAACAGATTTTGCGCGAGTTGAAAGAAGCAAGAGACATCATGATCTCTGAGCGTGTCCAAGAGGCTTCAGTGCCCGTGATTGTCCATCACCTTGAAAGGGTTTCAGAAATATTTCGATTGCTTGCAAACCAATGGAAGGTCATGGAAACACTCACTCCTCAAGACTTCCTCGCATTCAGAGACCGCCTTGGTACTTCATCAGGCTTTGAATCATGGCAGATGAGGGAAATGGAAGTGCTGCTCGGACTCGAAAACGAGCAGCGGATGGGGGGCATGGATCCTCTTGCTCACATGGAGAAGCTTGCAGGGGAAGGTAAAGTCTCACCTTCTGCCCTTGCAGATTTCCACGCCACGCATTCTCTTCCTTCGCTCAATGACGCTTTGATGTCGTGGCTCGGAAGAACGCCGATTCACGGCTCCTCTCCTGATGAAGATGACGATGCTGAGGTGGTTCTTGATTATGTAAACAAGCACCTTGAATCCATGTCGGAACATGGAGAAGCAGTCATCAAGCACATGATCTCAATAGGACATGGTGATGAAGCAACAATCCGTCCTAGAATCGAGGCTGGAGTTCATGGGGCTCGTTCGTTCCTGATCGGTGAAGAAGGTGTCAATCGTTCCAGAGCGGGTTTGTTGTTCATTGAATCTTATCGGGACCTGCCTTTGTTATCGTGGCCTCGGAAACTCATAGACTGCTTCGTAGAACTGGAAGAATCCATGCTTCTCTTCAGAACCCACCACGCACGAATGGTCGAGCGAATGATTGGACGAAGGATGGGAACTGGTGGTTCAAGCGGTGTTGATTACTTGGACGCCACAACCAAATATCGTATCTTTGTTGACCTATGGGCTGTTAGAACCATGCTTGTCAAACGCGATGCACTTCCAAATGTAGAGCATGCAGAATTTTACGGGTTCTCGTCTTCTTGAGCCCTGCCTGTTGTCAAAGCAGCAAAGAGACCAACCGTGCCTCAAACATCATGACGCAGGCTACTAAGTATGAGTCTAGCAGCCTTTGAAGGGCCCAAAGCGGGTGAAGGAACTTCACTCGTGGGGGTCAATGTCAATAGGAATCAAATGATTCTCATATTCATAAAGGGCAATCTTGAGCGGGTCAAGAACGAAACGAGCAGAGGCTTCTTCGAGCCCGTAAAGTGAAATGAGCTCGTCTTTGAATTCTTGGCGAAGAACTTCTTCGGTAGCGTAGAGCGGAGCGCCCATTCCGATTTGGAGGGCTCGTGCACCAATAATTCTAGCTCGTTCAAATCGTGTGTGGAGTCGTGCGGGCTTGACCATTTTTGTACACCTGCGAGCAAAGTCGCAATCTGCCGACAGGCCGACTCTTTTTGAACCTACCTCCATCGTTGGACGCTTATTCGCTCTCAGAAAACGGTGGATGTGATGGCTTATTCATCAAACGTCGGTGCATAAAAAGGGCAGGGGAGAGCATAATGGCAAGTCCGCCGGCAGTCACTCCAGCCAACCACGCAGGATTTCGACGTTGTTCCTCCGAACCAAGTTCGTTGTTTGGGCCATCGACTTCGACACGGCCCGTTGGAGCATCGGAAGATACGGTCAAATCTCTCACTCCAGGACGTTCAAGCATCACTGCGAAAGAACCGTTTTCAACGGTTTCAAATTGGCTCAAATTATACGATGATACGGACGAATTAAATTCCCATGCCGTTCGTGCCAGATGAGGGTGGATTCGGTTTTCCGATTCATGGGGAGTTGGTTCGATGTACCATATGCGGAGTACATTCCCTGCTGATGCATTCCAATCAAGGGTTCCGTTTTCAACTGACATCAATTCCAATCCTGACCAATTTGCTGTGGAATTCTCCAGTGTGAAGTTGAGGTCCATGGCTTGACGCGTCCCTGTCAGCAGGTGTGTCCCGTCAACGACAAGCGAAGGATAGAACAACAAACGGTATTCTTGGTCAAATCGAAGTTTTGATTCAGATAAGAAGGATAAATCTTGATTGGAAGGGTGATGTTGGAGTACGAAAGCCTCTGTTTCATTGAGGACATTCACTTGCTGCGAAACTTGTTCACACGGTTCGCACCAATCTGCGCTGAAGTATTCGAGAAGATGCGTTGGTTGACGAAGGTCACATGAGGAATTGGTCAAGCATTCAGCGGAGAATATTCGAACGTCAAGGAGAACACCGGGCAGGTACGTTTCAGTATCGTCTTGAAATCCATGGGCTGGTGTAACGGGTAAAATCATCAGTGTCGCAAGCAGAAATGGGACCGAAAACCGCCAACGCATGCATGGGGGTGGAGGCATTTGTTCAAAAGGGGTCTGCTACCACACCCCATCATGCAACTGCCTTGGTGGCGTCGCCCGTCCACCCTGCCGTTGATGTTGTTCATCATGGCCCTTCTCATTATTGTTGTAGGCGGAAGCATACGAATCAATGATGCTGGCGAGTCGTGTCCGGAATGGCCAACATGCTTTGGCTCATGGCATTTTGACATCTCTGAAGCGGAGCAATCGGCCTATTGGGATGCAAATCCAGACCAAATCGATTCCCGTGGAGAAGACCATCGTTACACGACCTTCCAAATCTTTGTGGAGTGGTTCCACCGATTGCTGGTTGGAATCATTGCAATCCCGATCATCCTCAATGTCTTCTTTGCCAAAAAGCATCGGGCAACCTACGGTGAATCCGTTCATAAAGTCACTTGGTTTTCTTTAGTATTGTTGGCAGTGCAGGCTACTGCGGGCTATATTACCGTTCGATTTGATAATGCAGATTGGACTGTTGCCCTGCATCTTTCGCTTGCAAGCATCTTTGCCGCTGGACTGCTCTGGCAGTACATGTCGATGAAAATCACGGAAGGCACACCTTGGAACTTCTTGAATTCCCCAAGAACGTATACCCAGAAGCACCTCAAACGAATGAATGCAATGGCTGGAGCCGTGGGCGTTCTTCTTGTACTCGGCGCCTGGGTTTCTTCTTCTGCGGGAGGAAATTACAACCAAAGCTGCTCGGTCGGTTTCCCCAACGGATGGCCAAAATGTCAGGGCTCATTCCTTCCAACATTGGATGAACCGGGTATCTTCATCCAAATGATTCACCGCGCAGGCGCCGTTGTTGTTGGTTTGATTCTCATATTGGGTGTCTCAAACCTCCGTGTTTCGGGTCGTGGACTCCCTGGAGCCAATGACTTAACTCGGTTTGGTGAAATCACTGCAGGCATCTGGATGCTGAATGTGATGGTGGGCGGTTCTTACATCGTCTTCGCCAAAATAGGAGATTTTCCTGAGTGGCTTTCGTTGCTTCACTTGGCTGTTGGTGTTGCCGCATTCCTCTCCGCCATGTTTGCGGCCTTTGCATTCCGATTTGCACACTCAGCGGTTAAGGACCACGAAATTGGAGTTGAACAGGAATGACTACCAAGGATGAAGTTGAGCGAGAAATTGCTCCTCATCCAGGAATGTTCAAGGTCATGATTCAACTCATGAAGCTCCGAGTGATTGTCCTCCTGCAGGTTACAGCGATTTGCGCAATACTGGTCCATGACTCCCTCGCACGGTACGATTTGATCACCATAGAGCGTACAT
>JAQXEX010000087.1 GCA_029250625.1 Candidatus Poseidonia sp.
TATGGTAGCACAACGGCTCTATGACCGGGAATGTCCCAACAACAAAGGGGAATTGTGGCCAAAAGGAACCTTCCACCCATTACGGGCCGTTCATGTTGGTATGCCGGCATTTACACTGAAGAAAAACTCCTGGCGCACCCGCCAAGAAGCACTGTATCTTTTGAGCGATACCATCACAAAGAATACCATGGATGTCAATCTTGAAACCTTCACTCGCCTTCTGCGAGGCTGGGCGCCCATGGTTGCCGATTTTGAAGAAGAATTGGGATGTAAAGAACTCCCGAAGGGCGCCTTTTTGCTGACAACAAATCTCGGCTCAAGAACCGAGATGATTTCAGTATGGATTGGTGCTCGTGTCACACTCATGGTGGACCTTTCAGAACAAAACCTCCTGCGCAAAAAACTTGACCTTCCATGGCGAGATGAGGAGGAATAAGTCATGAAGACAAAGACTTCCCTGCTTGTTGTAACCGTGCTCATCTGTCTTCTTTCACCGTTAGGCTGGGCCCAAACCCCGCTTGTAGTCCACGCATCGTCACCAATCAGCACCACAGAATACAGGGCGGTAGAGGAAGTGTTTGTCACCGAAGATTCACCAAACTATACTCCGAGTCAGGATGAAGATACCGTTCGATGGGTCTGGTGGTCCTGGAGTGAAACGACCGGTTCAGATTGGCCTGACGATGATGCAATGTACAGAGCAGAACAACTCGGCCTGAATCTCTCAGCCCTCAATGAGCCGCATGTCCATCGCCATGCTGTTGAACCGGAGGAACTCGTATCGCTCGCTGGCGATGTTGAAATCACGGCGGGAGACGTCGGATATTGGTTTG
This sequence comes from Candidatus Poseidonia sp., assembly GCA_029250625.1. GTDB lineage: Archaea > Thermoplasmatota > Poseidoniia > Poseidoniales > Poseidoniaceae > Poseidonia. The sequence goes on from JAQXEX010000087.1 coordinate 834, forward strand.
TTCAGTTCCACCTGGAAATTACGCCGATCGTCAACCTCTCCAACGACACGCTCCTTTACATCGTCCTCACCGAGGACGTCAGTGAAGACCATCACGGCCGGCGAGGCGTTGATATCGTTCATGAAATGCGGCCTGAAGTAGGGTTTTCTCTCCAAGCAAACAACATAACGGAGACAACGTTTTCTCTATCATCGGACCACTTGGCTGCCGCTGGTGTTGACCTGCGACAGATCTCAACGGGGTGGCGTTACAGCCTCATGATGTTCAACGAGACACAAGACAATGACTCCTCGATGAAGATACTCGCCCTCGCATCCGGACCGTTGCCTTCTCCGTATCAACACACGACTGCTGGAGGACAGTGGACGCCGATCATTCTGATAGCCATCGCCTTTGTCATTTGCAGTGCTGTGATCGCTAACTCAAGAAAGCGGGAACAAGGAATTCCTCGAATTAAAGCTGTTTGGTCTGCTTCATCATCAACAACACTCATGGTCAAACTTCAAGCAGGAACGTTAGCGTTTCGCACACAGGATTGGACCGTTGAAGCCCCATGGAAGTTCAAAGGACGCCCCCCCAAACCATCGCTTCAACCTACGGAACAAAAAGAATTCACCGTTCAATTCTCCCAACTCCATACAGAAGATTGTCGATTTGAAGTCGGTTTAGAGGTTGATGAAATGGGGGCATGGAGACAACACGTCTGGCTTCCTGCTCCTTTGACGGCAACCTCAGTTGAGGGAAGTGTTGAAGATGACAGCACGGTTGCTCTTGATTGATGACCGTGGATTTGGACGAGACCGACCGGCGCTTACTCTCCTTGCTCAACGACGACGCACGTCAAAGTCAACGGCAATTGGCGCGACAACTTGGTGTCGCTCAAGGAACCGTTACAAATCGCATCAAACGCTTGGAGGAGTGTGGCGTTATCTCGGGGTACTCGGCCGTTCTCAATCCGGAAAAAATCGGTTGGACCATGACCATCATGGCGGGCCTACGCATTGTCAAAGGAAGCATGATTGATGTCCAGCAGAAGATCGCTGCCGACCCTCGCGTTTTTGCTGTTTACGACGTGACTGGGGACTGGGATTCAATGGTTCTTGCACGGGTCAAGGACCGAGAAGATTTGGACAATTTAACAAAGACAGTGTTCACGCTTGAGGGAGTCGCCCGCTCTTTTACACATGTGGTCCTCAATACGGTCAAGGAGGACTCGCTTCCCCAACCTGTTCATACGGATGAATCCTCATCCAACTGATCGATGAGAGGGCCCAACACGTCCACCAGGCCCGACATCCCCTCAACGGTCTTTGTTTCGGGTTTCAAGCAACGAAGGAGCGTCTTGTACAGAGATTCATCAAAGGCTACGTCCAGTGATTCAAGATTACGGCGGCATGTATTCTGAAGTCGCCCTCCAGTCCGGTCCCAATCCATCAACACAATGATGGTCGGTCCGTTGTCATCCTCGTGCCTTCTTCCGTATGTATCGACCAAATACACCAGTACGTCGTCCACGCTCCATCCGCGGTTCAGCAATTCAATCGGGCCAGTGAACCCGAGACGGGACAATGTCCTGCGGTCACGTAAGCCTTCAACAAGAATCGCGCAGTTGTAAGTCCGATTGCGCTCACGGGCCTCGGCTAGCGCTCGAGCAGCATCCCACCAGCGCTGTTCGGCATTCGCAGAACCCCGGCGAAGACCATGAAAGGAATCGTCGCTCATCATCCGCCCTCCAAAACCTCGTTCAATCGTACCAACAGGTCATCAAGAGCAAGCGATTCAAGCCGCAATCGTTTTTTTCGAGAACGATGACCTGTTACTACCGCCACATCGGCAGTGTTCAGGTGAAACTGTTGAGCGACGACATGAACCACGGCTCGATTGGCCTGACCCTGTCGCGCCTCAGCCTTCACGGCGATGACCAAACGTGAGCGCCACTGGTTAAACCCAGTGATTCCCTGCTTTGATGCCCCTGGCTGAATTTCAACCTCCATCAAGAGCGCCCCGTCAAGGGTCTGAGTCAGGCACGTCCCGACGTCCATAATAATCCATTTTCCGGCCGGCCCTTTATTGTCTCTCGGCGGCGTGGAGACTCCCCCTCTTATTGTGACGCTTTTTCGGCCTTTCATATCAAAAAATACGCGAAACGGAAGGCTGGTGAGCCGCGCGAGACAGACGGAAAGAAGAGGTGCTTCTAGCCCCCTGCAACAAACGCTTAAGGAGGGGCTATGCGGCGGGATAATCAAGGTGATGGCATGGTCGCGGAAGATACGGTATTCTCTGTTCTCTATGATAAATTCATGTTTTGGTCTATTGCGGTCGGAATTCTAACCTTTGGTTGGTTGTTCCTCGCTATCCTACGCTACCGTCAAGGCGTCGAGCCGGATACAACGGCCATCGACCATATCGAAGTGGGTTCGTTCCCGGTTGACCGACACAACACGCCATTAGAAGTCATATTTTATCTGGCCCCAACCGCCATCGTCCTGTGGCTCATCGTTCTCGCTGTATCATCAAACGCTGCAGTTTGGGTCATCCCCGCTGACGATGAAGCGCACAACATGAAAATCACTGGAAAGCAGTGGTTTTGGGACTTTGAATACGAAGACGAGCTGACTTGGGAAGACGACGAGACACTTACTTCCATCAATGTTGATTGGCCATCCCTCGGCAATCTGTACGTTAACGCCAGTGGTTCTGAGGCCACGAATGTGACGGTCACCGTTGACGGTGCTGCCTATGAATTCGCACTTGACCAGCTTACCTCCTCATTGGAAGTTGAAGCAGGCGACGGCGTAGATTACTTCAATCCAACATCGTTCTCCTTCGTTGAAGTGAGCAATGGCGATGGCGAAGTGCTCCACACATGGATGCACATCCCGGAATCCCACAAGTTCTCATCTGCTGCAAATGAACCAATGATTTTGCCCTGTGATATACCCACCGCATTCAACATGAAATCAGAGCCAAGTGACGAATCCAACCCGAACTACGTCGGCGTCCAACATTCATTTTGGCTTCCTGAATGGGGTGTCAAAGAGGACTTAGTCCCTGGACTTGAAGATGGAACTTGGATGACCGTCATGCCTGACGACCCTGGAATGTTCCCGATCAAGTGTGCAGAGTACTGTGGTAATCAGCACGCCTACATGACCGGTCAAGTCAAAATCGTCGCTCAGGAAGGAATGGACTGTTCCGTAGACACCGGTGTGAAGAAGACCGGTGATTCACAGGATGGAGGGGACTACTGATGCGCACACGAGTTTCAATCATATTGGGAGTCCTTCTCCTTGCCCTCGTTGCAACACCTCAATTCACAGCCATTCCTTCCGGAATCGGATCTGCTGGTGACCAGGGATGTTCCTGTCACGGTGGCGCTTCGCCTGACACAAGTGTGGTAGTCGATGGCCTTCCCGACGTCTACAACGCAAGCGAAACTTACACGTTCACGGTGACCGTCATCAACGATGTCATGGAACTCCATGACGACGGTGGCGACGACTGGAACGGACGAGCTGGCGGATACCGCATCCTTACCAGCCACGGAAGTGTTGTAGCTATTCCAAACGCACTCGGACAAGAAATGGATGGCGGCCTCACACACACCACCGAAGCAAATACAGTTCGATCATGGACGTTTGAATGGACCGCTCCTGCGGCCGACGATGAAAACGTTGAGATGACCGTTTACGGGAACGCCGTGAACGGTGGCGCCGGGTCTGGTGGAGATTACTGGAACGAAGCTCTCATCTCCATCGCAGGAGTCAACGCTGGTGCACTTGCCCCAAGCGCAAGCGCCTTGGTCATCTTCATTACTGCCATCGGTCTTGCTGTCGGCCTCATCTTTGTTGGGATTCTCTGGATCTTTTACCGACGCTCCCCGGACACGTTCACCATGCAACGATTTTGGGATTTCCTCAAGCCTTGGTTGACCACAACGGATCACAAAGAAGTCGGAATTATGTACTTCTTGTTTGGTTTCTTTTTCTTCCTGGTTGGAGGACTTCTTGCTCTCTTGTTCAGGATTCAACTTGCAATACCTGAGAACGATTTCCTCACTTACGACGAATACAACTCGTACTTCACACTCCACGGAACAACCATGATTTTCCTTGCCGCCATGCCAATGATTGCGGGATTCATGAACTACGTCCTCCCCCTACAAATCGGGGCAAAAGACTTGGCGTTCCCAAGAATTAACGCCATGGGACTTTGGCTCCTTGTCTTTTCAACACCACTCATCTTCACGGGCATTTGGTCTGGAGAAGCTGCCGACATCACATGGGTCATGTATCCTCCTTACTCTTCGCTTACGGAGTCAAACATGGGTGCAGAACTTGCAAATTACGGTTCCAACCCAGGAACAACGGCCTTTATCTCTGGCATCCTCATGCTCGGTGCTTCATCGACCCTCGGTGGCGTGAATTTCATCACAACCGTGTTTACCATGCGTGCGAAGGGTGTTACATGGATGAAGATGCCACTCTTCTCATGGTCGGTCTTCATCAGCGTGTTCATGCTTTACATGTCACTTCCAGCCTTTGTTATCGGTGTTGCTTTCTTACTCTTTGACCACACCATCGGAACCACCTTCTTCGTTGCAGGCGGAGACCCGCTGCTCTTCCAACACTTGTTTTGGTTCTTCGGCCATCCTGAAGTGTACGTCGTGATTGTGCCGGCCTTCGGGATCGTTTCCGAGGTTCTCGCAACCTCCGCTCGTCGTTCGATCTTTGGCTACAAATCAATGGTCTTCGCCATGGCTGGAATCGGAATTGTTGGATTCGTCGTATGGGGGCACCACATGCTCACATCCGGTATGGACCCGTTCTGGAGGGCTGTTTTCATGATCACGACCATGTTCGTTGCAATACCGACTGGAGCTAAAATCTTCAATTGGCTTGCTACCCTTTGGGGCGGCTCTCTCGTGATGAAAACCCACACGCTTTGGTCTCTGGGCTTCATCGTGACGTTCACGCTCGGTGGAATCTCTGGAATGTTCTTCCCTGTATCTGGAATGGACATTCACTTCCACGATTCATACTTCGTTGTGGCTCACTTCCACTATGTCTTCATCGGCGGAACGGTCTTCGCACTGTTTTCTGGAGTTTACTACTGGTTCCCCAAGGTCACAGGTCGCAAGATGAACGAAACCCTCGGACTCTGGCATTTCCTCGTCGGATTTGCATCCTATAACGCAGCCTTCTGGCCCATGCACGCACTCGGGATTATGGGCATGCCCCGACGAACCCACAGTTACACTGTTGAGTCCGGATTTGCGGAGTACAACATGGCTGTATCGACCTTTGCATTCATCTTTGGCCTGAGCCAAATCCTCCTTCTCTGGAACATCATCTACTCCTCTCGCCGAGGAGAACCTGTGGGCAAAGACCCATGGGGCGGATGGTCGCTTGAATGGTCCACCACCTCGCCGCCACCAACTCCATCGTTCCATGAGAACCCGGTACAAGGGGACATGAACGAACGCTACGGCCATCACAAGCCTGATACTGGGAAACTCATTGACAAATTGCTGAAAGCCGAGCCGAAGAGTTTAGTCGTCGGCAAATTGGAGGGAGAGGAATGAGCAGCTCTGAAGCACACGTGGATAACAGCATCTGGATGAGAGCCGTATTGATGGGTAGCACCTTCCTCATCATTGGTATCCTAGCCTTTGCAACCATGGGAGTTGGTATGGCCAACATCAGGCATCATGATTATGAAGAAGCCGTTCATCATTACGAGGACGCAAAGCACGATTATGAAGAGGCAAAAGCAAACAATGCTTCGACTGAAGAAATTGCTCAGCTCAAAGCCGAAAAAGAAGAAGCCCACCATCATGAAATTGACGCCCACCTGTCCTACCTGACCTGGAGAACGGCTGGAATTACAATTCTCTTGATGTGTATTACCTATGCCAGTTTCATTGGCCTTGGTGGCTTCGTGAATTCAATTCAACCTGACGAAGACCACAGTCATGCCAGTTCCAGTTACGGAGGAGACGACCATGAACATCATGGTTCAGGTTCTCCGATCATCTTCGCACTTGGTATCATGTTGTTCTTGATGGGCTTCCCCGAATTCCAAGCCACGCTAAGTGACATGCTATCTGGCAACGAGACAGAACTCGGAGGAATCGGGCTCAGTATGCTCGGACTCTTCGTTATCGTCTTGGGTGTCTCAAACTGGTGGAGAGAAGACCTTCCGTTCATCGGAAACGGTGAACAGATTGCAACCTCTGCTCCGTTTGAAGGTCAACACATCCGAAAAGCAGGTTTGTGGGTCTTCATTATGTCTGAGATTATGGTGTTCGCCACCTTCTTTTCGTCCTACCTCCGTATGCGTACGGAATGGTGCACAGGATGGCAAGTAGAAGCAGGAAACTGTGAGCAAGTGGACATGCTAACAGCCTCTGATTTCCTTCGCCCTGGTGGTGCTGAACTCGGAGGATATGGTGGACAAGGTGACTTTATGACCCTTTTACCAGGTGCCATCAACACCTTCGCACTCATCATTTCATCCTACACCATCGTCCTCGCCCTTAAGACGGCAAAGAATGCCAACTGGGAAGCACCTGAAGGGTTCATGGGCAAACTCATGCCTACCAAGAAGGCGGCTGTACGCAACTACCTTATCGCAACGTTATTGCTTGGTTCGATGTTTATCGTCTTGAAACTCATTGAGTGGAGCCACCTCGTTGCTGAAGGATTCACCATCGGAACTCAAGCGGGTAGCATCTTTTACATCTCTACCGGGGCCCACGGCCTTCACGTCTTCATCGGTCTTTTGGTCATGCTCTATCTTGTGTTCAAGGCGGACACTGTTGAGTTCAATGAAGACAATGCTCAGGGAATTGAATACTTTGGATTGTACTGGCACTTTGTCGATTTGGCGTGGGTTGTTATCTTCCCAGCCTTCTACTTGTATTGAGGTGAAAACATGGGAGAACACGAAACACACGGAATTATCGAAAACATCTTTGACGGATTGCTTGGAAAGGACATCTATTTTTGGAACTTTATTGTTCTCATGGTATTCACCTTGTTTGAAGTTGCTGCGGTCTTTTTCTCAGGGATCCCCCTGAAGGCAGTTTGGGCCATTCTCATCGGTGTCGGAATCGTCAAGGGATACGGGATTTCGGCATATTTCATGCACTTGAAGGGCGACCCTCGGATTTATACTAGAACAGCTTTGTTCCCGGTCGTATTTGTTTTGCTTATGCTTTGGGGAATTGGTTTGTCCAATCCAGAAGGTGTTACTGGCCTACCTGCATGGTGCACCCCGCTTTCCTCAGATTACGCCACCAACCGTTGAGAGAGATCAATCCATGAGCGCAAAGCGAATCTTGCTGGTCGTCCTTCTAACCTGTCTCCTGCTTATGCCGGTAGCCGCATACAAAGGCAGCCGACTTGCTCGAAGTCCAGTTGATGACTTCGTGCTTACCGACCAAACCGGGGATAATTTCTCATTCTATGACGACAGCAACGAAGTGACGGTCGTTGCCTTTATTTTCACTCGCTGTCCTGATGTTTGCCCGGTGATTACTCAACTCTTGAAGAGTGTTGATGGAGAACTTACTGACACGGAAAAGGACGATGTTACGTTCATTTCTATTACCGTTGACCCTCGGTACGACTCACCTGAACGCCTGAAAGCGTTCACTGACGTCCATGGAGTAGAATGGCCTCACCTTACTGGAACGGTCGAAGAACTGACTCCTGTATGGAAGACCTTTGGTGTCGTTGTGCAAGAGAGTGTCATCGATGCCCATGTGATGGATTACCAACCCGGCGAGGCGTCCGTAACTGTTGTTAACTCCAGTGGAAATGCTTCCACCCACATGTTCGGTCTTACGGGATGGACCCTCACCGAAACGCTGGCGAATCAACATCAAATCGAGATCAACGCCTCCATGACACAATACGGGCATTACGTGACTGGAATTGGTGGTGAGGAAGCACCCGGTGACACATGGTACTGGGAACTCAATGTGTGGAACCAATCAGCCACCCAGTGGGAGGCCTCACAAGTTGGCATTGATGACATCGATGCACTTGATGGAAACCAGCATATCGCTTGGATGCCATCAAACCTCAATCGCTCCAATCTCTCCAGCCCACTCACCGATAATGAAGCAAGCATGACCATCCAATGGAGCAATGGAACTGAAGTTCAATCGGGTCTTGACTCCTTTGATGGGTACCACATCACAAAGGGTGCCCTTAACGACGCCAATGTTAACGTCACCATTGCTGACTCCTCATATGGTCACTACATGACTTCCCTCGGCGATGAAGAGGCGCCTTCTGACAGTTCCTGGTGGTGGAAGCTCTACGAATGGAACTCCACCAATGCTACATGGGACGCATCACCTGTTGGGATGGACGGTATTGAGGAGCCAAAACATATTGCTTGGGCTCCGTCTAATGTGAATTCATCTGAGATTCCAAATCCTGTGAAGAAATCAACCGAAGAAGTTTGCAGCGGTCACGGCTGGGAAATGGGCACTGGAGATGGTCTGCACTGCATGTGTGATGACGGCTACACGTGGGACGATGGCGACAGAACTTCATGCGTGGAAGAGGTCAGTGAAGACTTCAATGTCGGCCACTCAACCATTACCTACATCATCAACGAAAACCGACAACCGCTTGTCGTTTGGACGGGAGATAATTGGAAGGTTGCCGACTTCACCGCCGACTTGAGAGAGGTTCTCGAAAAGGACGGCCTGGGCGACAGTGATCCCCTAGAAACACCCGGCATGACCTTTGTCTTGACCTCTCTAGCACTCGGCCTCGCTGTCGCTGTTCGGCTCCCAAAAGAGAACGCCGACTTGACAGTGAACAAGCGAAAGGGGAAAAAGAGGGAAACCTCCCGCCTCCAATAAAGCAGTCGTCGCATAGCCTGGTATTGCGCCGGATTTGAAATCCGGTGTCCCCGTGACTCGGGAGTTCAAATCTCTCCGACTGCGCCATTTTACCCGTTTTTTGAGGCCGTTTAACCGTGAGGTCTGGGGGAAGACTTCTCAAACTCCACGCCCCCTCCAAGGTCCATGCGCAGAGGTGCTCTCGTCCTGTTGTTCATCGCCAGTTTGATGCTTGCTGGGTGCTTTGGCCCGTCAACATCAGCGTGGGGGGATGGAGAAAATGCAGTCAAGGTCTCGTTTGCAAAGGACGATATTGATGTCATTTCAACTCTTTCTGGCTCCAAGACTACGGTTTCTGACATGCAAGCTGTTGGATGCAACCCCAGCGGCGATGAACCCGACCTAACCGTGGGAGAAGGAACTGAAATCTCATTCACCGGATATCTGGCCGCCAGTACATTCTATGATACACACGACCCGCTTTTGGGTGGAACAGAAGTAAATTACGGCGTAACTACAGCGGTAGCAATTCAAGAGATGTCATTTGACGAGGCTGCAACGGTTGTGGATGGAGAAGGCGCACGCATCGACGTGAAGGCATGGTCAAACCCCTTGTCCCCAGAAACAGGAGCCGGAAGTATTGACCTTGACGAAATCAACAGTGATTCCGAATCTCAGTGGTTTGTATTGGGATTGATTCCAGCCTCAGAGAACGTTCATGATGGATTGACCGCCATGGGGGAATGGCATCAGCCTGTAACGGTTAACGGATACATGGTCAATGCCAACGAATCCGGTGGAGGATTCTACAAAGATAGTTTTGACCAATTCGTGAGAGCTGATTGTTCAATGGGAGTTGACAAGGCAATGAACCTTGACAGGTATTTCATCGTCGTTACGGGCGTTGAACTCGATGGTGCAACCGTTAGCATGAACGGTGAAGCAGACGACGAGTGGGTTCAAGGAGACGTTCCTTTCTTGGGGCGTGCTGGATTCATCATGTTCTTCCTCGTTGTTGGGATCGGCGGCGGAGTTGGAGCATTTATTGTTTCAAAAGGAATGGTTCTTAGTTCTGCAAAAGGAACCATGCGAACCTTGCTTGGGTCAGATGGTCTTGACAAGGTTGCCCAAGTCAAAGAAGACATCAAGTCGGCAAAGAAAGCAGGCATGGAATCTCCGGAAGAGCGAAAGAGCCGAATGGAAAAAGAGCGCAAGAAAGAGCAGAAAAAAGAGGAAAAGAACAACGCTCCCGCTTCAGTTCCTGTCGAAAAAGATTCGTTGGGTGGATTTGACCTTGACAGCGTGCTTGCCTCAACTGCAGTACCTTCACGGGGAGCGGGTGGTCCACAAGGACGAAAGAGTTCTGTTGTCGTCACTGACGCCGCCCAGGAAATGGAGCAAGTGAACCAACGCGCCGATAGTTCCTCATCACTGCCATCTTCCTTTGGTGAACGCAGAACCTCTTCGGTATCGTCGTCTGCACCCCCTTCATCCCGAGGCCCTCCCCAGCAAGAAGCTCCGGCAAAGAAGCCGCCTGTACGACGCAGAAAGGCCGTCAAAAAGGCACCTGCTGAGGTTGCTGAGGAGCCTTCACCCCGTGTCTTTGATGATGAGCCTGAAGATGATTTCTCTGACTTCTCGTTCTGATCATGGAATCATGACATTGACAATTGAAGGCAGCACTTCCATTGTGAGCGGGGTTGAACCAAGGTTTTCTCCGTCAATATTGATTGCAGTAGGTTGTTCGGTTGTTATTTCAAGACGTTTAAATCGGTGATAATCCACCTTCGGGTGAAACACATGACGTCCGTCTTTCTTTAACATTCCAAAGGCTTTGAGTATGCCTCTTCGGTGCATTTTCTTCAAAATACCAATGTCCATTTTTCCGTCGTCAAGTGATGCTCCCGGCGCAAGGGGTAACTCGGAGCCTCCAGTTTGACTGTTCTGAATCAGAAAGAGCGTGAAGTCATCGTCCATCTCCACCCCATCAAGGGTCAGTGTTGCATGACGCCGACCGTTCGCCATGATGGCCATCAAGATGCCTAAATCGTATCGAATTGGTCCTAGCCATCGCATTTTTTCAGCCTTAATATTGGAGTCAACTCCGAGGCCCCACGTCACAAGGTTGTGGCTGTAACGAACCATGCGTTCACCTTCTGAACCAGGAAGCCCTTCTGTCAATTCGACACGAGCCAAGTCCAACGCCTGCTTTGTACCGTTAAGAATGGCATTGACGGCAACGTCGGGATCGCTTAACTTGAGGTCGTATGCGACGGAGTTGCCCGTACCCGCTGGAACAATTGCAAACGATTCTTTTCGGGATGGTTCGGTCTGCATTCGGCCCGTTAGAATTTCCGAAAAGGTTCCATCTCCACCGACTGAAACAATGAGATCACCAGATTTGACCGTGAGTTCGGAGGCAATGGTGACGAGATGGCCGCTGTAAGCCGAGTAATGTGCCTCAACCGTGATGCCTTCGTTTTGCAGCAATGCGATGACATGCTTAGCAATCTTTCTGCCATTTCGTTTACCGGAATACGGATTGACGAGGAGATGGATACGTTTTGGTCGAGCTGGTTTTTTGCCTTTTTTTGTGAAAATAGGAGCAAAAACGGGTTTGTGAACTCCCTTTTTGATTCTTGACTCGGCGTCTCCCTCAAACTGAATGCGGTCCGGAGATGGAAGTTTATCAGATTCGGAGGCCATGTCCATCACACGGGCACTGGAGCCTTGAAGGATTCCCCGAATTTTGACATCGCGTCAATATTCGTTCCGAATAACTAATTATTCATGATGAATATTTACTTGATTTCTCTCATTTCCACGTAGTTTGACACCGCTGTGGAACAATCCTGGGAATAGACATGCAAGGTGTCTTGAACCAAAGCGAATTGGTTCGTTCATGGGCAGAACATGGACTGAGCAAGACCGCTCCTTCATGGAACGGGCCTTGTTGGTCGCCGAACGTGGGCGTGGCCAGGTGAGCCCCAACCCACTGGTGGGCTGCGTTTTGGTCAAAGACGACAAGGTCATTGCTGAAGGATGGCACGATCACCTCGGAGGACTTCATGCTGAACAAATGGCGATTCACGATGCGGAAGCAAAAGGACACTCCCCGAACGGAGCCGTTGCTTATGTTACCCTAGAGCCTTGCAACCATTTCGGAAGGACCCCTCCATGTACAGAAGCACTCATGTGGGCTGGTGTTCAAGAAGTGGTCATCGCTCACGAAGACCCAAACCCAACCGTCCGTGGAAAAGGACTGCACGTCCTTGAAGCGGCGGGAATTTCAACTTCATTGGGACTGATGGCCGACGAGGCTGCGGAACAAATGCGCCCGTTCCTCCATTGGTGCAAGCATCGAAAACCCATCGTGACGGTCAAGCTTGCCGTTGATGCCAACGGTTCGGTTGATGATCGTTCAGTGGATGCTGGACGCTTTACCTCGCCGGGTTGTCTCGAAAAAGTTCACGAATTGCGTCAAGACTGCGATGCTGTTCTGGTCGGAGTTGAAACCGTCATTCGTGACGACCCCCTTCTCACCGTCCGAATCGGCCAACCAAAGCGGCAACCGCTTAGAGTCGTCATAGACCCGAACGGCCGGTGTCCTCCAAGCGCTCAACTTCTAACTGATGGAGGAGAAGTTATGCTGGTACAATCATCGTTTGCGGGACTGCCATCGTTGCTCAATCGATTGGGCGACCAAAACATTCAGCGCATTCTCATTGAGGGCGGCCCGACCACCATTCACAGATTCCTGGACGAACGGCTGGTGGATGAGTTTTATCTCGTACAATCCAGGCATGAGCACGTTTCACCTGTTCCATCACACATCTCGGCAGATGTACTCGCAAAAGCTGGACTCATGGCGACGAATGAACTGGTTTGGGGCGAAGACAACGTTGAGCACTACACCAGAAGTACTTCACTGGACGCTTAGAACATCATCCCAACGATGAGATGACCCTTTTCTGAAGAGGTTGTCATGGAAATCTCGCTGGTTCATGTGAGCGCACCGCGAAAGTCTTCCGCGGTGATTGTAGCACCCCTGTCGCGTGTGAATCGGCACCATGAGGGTCATGAGGTCGATCTTTGGGCCGGTCGGAGCGGGCATCGTTAACTCAACTCGCTCTACCACTCCGTCCCATGTGATGTCGGCTTTCGTTGGAGGTTCCAAATCGGATTCTTCCGAGAGACGAATGCTTCCTTCAGCCAACTTGACAGGTCGCCATGAACCGCGAACTCCGTTTTCAAGCCAGGCGATCAGTGCCTTCATCTGTTCCACTGTTGCCATTCCTAGATGCGAATGCTCCCACCAACCCGGAGTACGAGCAAGCGTCACATGATGAACGCCCGGATAGGCTTCACGCGTATCTAAACCGTCTGCCCATGTCCTGCATACATCTTCAATTCGAACTGGGAAAACAGGCAACGGGCCAATGTTGACGTCTTGAAGTCGATATGGATTGGCGAGTTCACCCAGAAGCAAGATGGGGCGCCGTTGAGCCATTGGAGCCGCATTTTGAGCCTTTAGAAGAGCGTCAAGATTGCCTTCTTCAGTTCCATATCCCTCAAGGTAATCCGTGAGACTTTTTCCACCCAGTGTGGTGGCCAAGTCTGGCGCATCAGCTGAGTTGACGAGGGTAACCACTTCGTTCGTGCTGCACAACAACGGACGGTCGGGGAGTGCAATCGGAGAATTCGCCGGAGAATAGGGCCAAAGACGAGGAGAACCATCACGCATGGGCATTCCTCCTGAGCATCCCACATCAAGGATGCGTTCATTCGGTGTAGGTTGCTTCAAACAAGCAGGCTGGACAAGTCACCTTGATCGGTCGGATGTCGGGGATGCCTAATGCAACACCGCAGGCAGAACAGAGAATGGCTTGGTTGATCTGTTCTCGTCGTTCCGCAGCCTCCCGACTGGGGTCGTACTCGTATCGAAACTCCTGCTTGTTCACCATGGTTGGCCCCACATGAGATGGTGCGGCGGGAGGAGGTAGCGGGCTTGTTTTGTGAGAGTTATCCCATGCTGGCGCTGGTGTTGAAGGAGGGGGTGATTGACCGGGACCGGAGGAAAGTGCACTCCTTATTGATGCCTCATCTGTTTGATAAACACGAGTGAGTCGGTCAATTTCGAGCATTTGCTCGTAACCCTCCATGGCTCGAAGTGCATTGATTTCATCCAGTGGAACAACGCCCATGGCTCTTCCAATGGTTTCTTTAATTTATCACTTGAGGTGATGTGCTTATGTCTTTCTTGCTGTTATCCGGAAAGCTTCTTCGGGGATGTGGAAAAAAGGAAGGCTTCAAAAAGGGTAGTTTGCGGGACACGGCTGAGAGACCATGGCAACCAAGACCCGAAGTCGTAAATCCACGCGCCGTTCACCAAGCGCCCAAGCCGCAAGAAATGTCACGTGCGGACAGACGATGCAGCATGCGCATTCCATGCTTGATTCCGACTCCATGGCATTGGTATTGGAATCGCTGACCCACAACAATTGGGACCACATTTTCATCGTTGACCATGAGGGTGCGCCGATGGGCCGGCTTCATGCTGTTGATTTGCTCAAATTAATTGCCCGAAAGACCGTTAACAGAGACATCGCTTGGATGCATTCAATTCCTGCTCAACAACTGCTGAATCACCCGCCATTGACCGTCAGGGAAGACACGCCGTTGCTCAAAGCTGGAGCGTTGATGCTGACCCACGACCTCAACCAAATTGGAGTCGTTGACCGAGAAGGGACATTGGTCGGCGTCGTAGGACACAACACACTTGCAAAAGTGATGCCGCGATTTATTCTTTGATCAGATTCCCCAGTAACGGTCTGCTTGGGCTTGTTTTGCTTGGAGCGTTCGGACAACGGTCATCACCATCCAAAGGACAACAACCCAAATCAACGGAGTTGTCAAGTCGTCAAGAATCATGTTAACGCTGAATTCGTAACCGGGCCCTTCGAGGACACGAATGGCGATGTCAAGGGCAGTATTCAGGAAGGAATAAACGACCATACCAAACACGCTCAGAACGATTAGGCTTCCGGAAAACGACCCGCGTTTCAATCGGAGAAGCATGAATCCCGCTGTTGATGTCAGGAAGGCGATAATAATCCAGGCGAGTGATGAGTGTATTACGTTCAGCCACAGGACGGACTGCGCCGCTGAATTCACATCTTGCTGGCTGAATGCTCGCCATCCTTCCGCTACGGCAAAAATGGCGCTGAATAGAGTGGCCGTCCAAAGAAGCGAGGAAAACATCGCAGCGTCTGCATTTTCACGCATTTCCTGAATCACACGGTTGACCGTGGATTCAATTCCTGCTCCTTTGCTGAAGATGTACAGTCCTAAGACCAAGGGAAGTGCACCGATAACAATCCCTCCAATTTCATTGGGTAGCATGATTCCGAGACCCAAAATCGCCATAACCGCGCCAAGAGGAATCATGATTTTTGAACGCCATTTCGGGTCTTCAAGAGCCTTTACGATGTAGTAATAGGTTCCTTCAATACCTTTTGATTGCTTGACGATGATTTTCTGAATGTGGTCAATTCTGACTTGTGATTGTATGATGGGGAGCACGCTTTCGTCCTCTGCTCCGTCGGTGACAAGAATGGCTTCGTCCGGTTGAAACAGCGAGACCACTTCCTCAAGTTGTGCGGCAACGGCTCGGTCAGAGCGCATTCCGACTTTTTCATCACCGGTGAGAATCGCAATTTCGATTTCATCTTCTTCTCCCTTGGCTTCAACCAGGGCGTCGTGTTGCGACAATGCTCCAAGAATGGCGTTGGTGTCGCTTTCTTCTGGATCTGCAATCCCGAGTTTCAGAGCAGCGGTGAGGACTTGCCTGCGACCGACAACAGGGCCTCGAATCGAGGTCTTGATACCAAGATCGTTGTCTCGGTCAACTGTCAATACAAGAGTTCTCGTCATCGCTTCACCTCCGCTCCTTGTTAGGCCACTGACGACCTTTCATTCAAAACCTTGTGCGTTTTCGTCCGCGCGGTGGCCGTTTCTGCGGTAGAATTTGGACACGGGTCCGGTCAATTGACAGCCCTCACTTGGACCGATACCGAATCGTCTTTGCCGGAGGGAGGGTCGTTCCAGTCAGCATCCCCAGGCAGAATGAGTCCAGCGCCTGTTTCCACCAAGCGAGAAGCAAGTTCCCTCTGAACTTTTACCAATTCATCCCAGTTGGTGTCTTCGTCTTTCCATATCTTCCATCGCTTCAAATCTCGAGAGCCACGAACCAGTCGAGCGTAGAGTTTCAAATGCAAGCGAGCAGACATTGGCCACCAAACCATGAACAAGAGGAACACGCCAACCGATGGTAGATACGTGACGTATTCAAGCAACCAGTGGGACAGAAGAAGGGAATTGATCGGACTTGAGCCGCTCAGGAGCGACCACGTGATCAAAGCCGACGCTACCATCCACCAAAGTGGAAAGAACACAATGGCTGAAAGTACTTTGATGGTCCCGATGACCGAGGTATCAATGTCTTGCTTTTTCATCGCCCAACTCAGTAGCCCGTTGCCCTTGTAAGGAGGATAGTTACCCGCCACTGCGCTCCATGTCACAAGGCCAAACATCCACACAAGTGCCCACAACCACACTGCAAAGGCCTTGACATAACCCGTCAGTGAGAGCGTTTCTGGGCGAGCATCAACGTCGTAAGGAGTGATGCCTCGTCGCGTTAATTCAGAGAAATGAGCTTCACAGTCTTCAGCCAATTGTTTGGTTTCCTCGGGTTGGTGAACCATCATGTATTCCCAGCCTGCACGCAAGCGTCGGGCGCCCATCACGGATTCAGCGTAAGTTGGTTTGACCAATTTACCACCTGCAATCCGATTTTTCTCTGCGTAAGCAAGACTTCGCCCTTTCCAAATCATGGTGCGCTCGTTCCATGAGGTCTTCGATAAATTTGCACGTTGCAGTTCAACGTCAATGGCCTTTGTGACTTCATCGATCCACATTCGGTCCAAACGGTCCTGTTCAAAGGAATCGTCCAAAATAACTGGTATTGGATTCAAATCCATGACCCGCTCAATCACAACAGCAGCCCGTTCACGAAAGGTGTGCGATTCCGAATAATGCAGGCCAATCGGAACCAATTGTGGCTCGGGCAACCCCTCCTCTTGAGCTTCGCGCCGTGCATGAAGAAGAATCCGTGCCGCCCCCGAACGGATGCGTTTGACGCCTGATTCCGCATGAGTTGTACCTTCGGGGAAAATCAATACCCGTCCGCCGTGGGCAAGACGGACTGACATTTCAGAAAGCATGACGGCATTTCTCGCTCTTGACGCTTGTTTGTCGTGAGAATCTCTAGGCCGCTCAACTGGAACCACTCCCGAAGCCTTCAGAATGCGCCCAAGAAAGGGAATTTTAAACAGTGTGTGTTTGGCGATGGTCGTCAATTTACCAGGAAGGGCTGCCGTCATCAACATCGGGTCAATAAGACCGCTTGGATGCCATGTGATGAACAGCAGGCCACCTTCCGGCGGGAGATTTTCGTCATCAACAATGTTGATTTCTCGGAACCAAATGTTGGTCAAAAACCGGTAGAATCGGCGGACAATGCGGTACGATAGCGGAACCTTTGATTCTTGGCTCCCAGAAGGGTCTCGCAACCACCGCATGATGGACGGAAGTCTACCTTAGTTTTTAGCAACATCTCCGGCGTTGGGGCTTCAGTCAGCATCAGAGGGGGGCTTGTCTTCTGCGGATTCTTCAGTCTGGGCTGGTTCCTTTTGAACCGATTCCGCAGGCTTAGATGTGAGCCTTTTCCACCGCTGAGTGGCCCGAATATACTTGAGAGGGTGGTCCATCCAGGGTTGGTCACACGTTCGATTGTCTCCAGGAAGTACGGGGCAGTTGTGGTTGATCTTCAGTTTCCCGCATCCAGCCGGAGTGTATTCGTGCTGGTAAACATGCTCGACCTGATAGGAGGTTGTTGCTTCACTGAAATCTGGAGCGCCTCGGAAAAAGCCAACACAGGCCTCTTGCGGAAGAGCCAAGGTCGCTGCCATTGATGCTAAAAAGAGTCGTCCAAAGTGGTTTACGTTGACTCCATTGGTGAGTTCAGCAATGATTTTTTGCATGCATGGAGGCCAATCGCTCTCTTCTGCTCCAACCAATGCAATGGCTTCACTGGCCTTATTGGCCATTAAATTTCGAACGATTCCTACCGGTTCAGCAAGGCGAACAGCCAAATCTGTCGTTACTTCCGCCATTTTTTCCAGCGCTTCTTGTTCAATGCCTCTCTTGATTCGTTCCCGCAGCAGCCGGGCGAGTTTGGCGGACGAGGTGTATTGCCGTTCATTATGCAGCGTGACCCAGCCATCTTTGAGGTCAACGTTGGGAAGGCGCCAGCGGTCACCGGTAATTTTGGGGCATATTTCGATGAAATCAGAGAGGCCTATTTTCCAAATGGAGGAATTGCCTTGGCGCAACTGACGCATGCTCATTGAAGAGGAGGCAAGAACCGCAGAACCTGTGGCTTGTGAGGCACGTACCGCTTCCGAGATGTAAGTCGCAGCGAGGACGGGCAGATTGACTTCATCTTGAATCAACAGTTGCTCTGCACGCGCTGCTTCCGCTTGAGCCCACCTCGCAATCAAGCGTTCATCTTCACTTGCGCAGACGACGAGACGCGCATAATAGAACGAAAACGCCTCAATGAGCCGTCCTTCTTCAGTGTGGATGTCTCCTCCAACGACCTGAACTCCTTCCTTGGATTGTACCGAATCAATCAGCCGGATACGAGCTCTTTGCCGAGCCTTTTCCATCCAAGGCCCGTCGAGCAATTCGTTCAAATCAATTGAGTGGCGCTGCGCCATATCCCGAATCCATTGTGCGGCTTGTGGAAGAAACGGGTAGCGTGCAAACGTAACTTCATCCGTCAAAACCGGGGGTACAGTAGGGACGGGCATGGCCCTACCTCAGCGGCCACGGATTATGAAGTTCAATGTTGGAGATGGTTTCTTGTGGCTGTGACGATTGGAGGCGCCATGGATGAATCACTTCTCACGCAAGTGATCGCCATTCAAAACGATGTACGGGCCGCCTTTGGTTGGACGTATGAGGACGATGTTCAAAGCGCCAAGGAACTTGAAAAACTGTTTCAATCGTCACAACCCCTTGGTGTTTCACATTGGTCCAAAGAAGCTCGGCAGCGCACCCTTCATCGCCTTCAAGACGATTTGAGTAAGGCTCGTCATGTTGTGTTGGTTGGGGCGGCTGCAGCCAAAGATGAATTGATGCAGAAATGGCCTGATGGAACCGTTTACATTGCCGCTGACGGAGCCGTCGGAGCATTTCCTGAGGGTGTGAGCCCTCTGTGTGTCGTTACCGACCTTGACGGTGCTGAACATTTGGACCGCGCTGCAGCCGATGGTGTGACGCTGGTAGTCCATGCCCACGGTGACAATCAACACCGCTGGGAGAAGCTCATACCTCAATGGGCTGACAACGGGCAACCTCCGCTGGTGTTAACGCATCAAACCAATGAATCCTACGACGGCATGCACAATCCAGGGGGGTTCACGGACGGAGACCGTGCTGCATGCTTGCTTCATTGGTTGGATATTGACCTGAGTAAGGTAGAATTAATCGGTTTTTCAACCGGACGAGTTGGTCCGTGGTCTGGAAGTACCGATGAAGAACAAAAAATTAGAAAATTAAGTTGGATGCAGACCATCTTAACGTGCTTAAATGACGATTTTAGCCGATTTATTGGTGATAAATAGGTGCCTTTTGACCGGAGTTCTTTTTCTAGCCCCAGAACATAACGCTATGAAGGTGAAGAATGAATGTGGGCGCATGGCGAGGCAAAATCCATGGATTAATCCAGTCATGTGGTTTGTCGCAGTTCTTGTCGTCAACAGCCTGTGGTCTGCGGTTGCCTCACAAGAAGCCCCCAACGAAGTCAACTCTCCCGCTCAAACCCAAACTTACCGAGAAGTTGTTGTTGCCCCTGTAGCAGACCTTGACAGAGCACTGCCAGCAAGAATGGCAGTCACATTCTCCGCCGGAGGTACTGATACAGGAGAAATTGGATACTCGATTCTTCTCAACAATCAGACGGAAATAACTTCCTGGAACGGGGATTTAGGCGAAGAAGTCCCACAATGGAACGGAAAATTGGAACCCGGCGTCTACACCATTGAAACGGTCACAGATGAGGGAATCGTTGCTCAACAAGAACTCTACATCAAACCCTTTGCAGCATATCAACTGGAAGGACACATCCTTCTCAGTTTACTTCTCGTTGGCTTTGCCTTTGCGGAACAAGGTGTTAGAGCCCTCGCAGGCCGTATTCAAAACACCATTAAACAGCAGCCTGTTGAACGAACACCGTTCAAACGAATTTCAAGAGGAATGCCAGAATTGGACCAACTCCCGGAACATGACTCTCCTTGGAGAGAACCGCTCCGTTGAATCATAAGAAATCGGACAGCGACAGTTGTTTTGCACGGTCGTTGTTGAACAGCGAATCGACGCTATCGGCGAGCCACTCAACGTTTTGCCTCGTGTAGGTATCCACGCCGTAATGGTCCATGACGAAGCGAGTGACCTTGATGTATTTACGAACTGCACCTTCGGAAACAGTCAAGGCAAGATTGCCTCCGCATAAATCTCCTTCCGACTTGGCGACGCCAACACTTGAGAGACCCCTGCCTTTTGCCTTCTCCGGCTGGATGCACTTCCCTGAAAGAGGCATTCTACGGTACGAATGAGCGCATTTCAAGCAACGAACCTTTTGACGACCGTACGCATTCAAATTACCACGTAAATCGGGGAGAAAGTGAGAGCGTACCACGCTTGAGGCAACCGTTCTCACATCAACGCCGCGAAGGCGATGGCCAAGAGCCAGTTGGCCGTTCATTTTGTCGATCATGGTTTCCAGCGTTTTGTATGCTGAAAGTGCGGGACCTTCATCGATGGAGTGACAGTCATGGGTGTAGCCGTAGCCGCGAACTGCAGCGATGCTTCCAAGACGACGTTCTACGAAATCCATTCGGTGAGCGATGGTTTTGGGGTGGGGTTGGTTGAGCGTTGTTTCATAGAAATCTCGTTCATAGAACCACCCGGAATCAACGTTCAATGCCTCTTTGTCAACTTCTGTGGGGTTAAGGCGAGTTGTCAATACCAGTGGAGCGTCCATTTGACCACCGCGATTTGCAGGCAAAATTTCTCTGCTGAAATTCAACAGGCCGTCCATCAAGAGCATGATGGCGTCTTCGTCACCATCGCAATTTCTTCGCTTGGCTGCGTGGAAGAGCGGATGCGCATAACCGCCTGAACAATCGGCCCACCCGATGATACGAGAAAGGACCCCTCCGCTGGTGTGTGGTGCAAGGGCACAGATGAGATGACCAACCAAGTCTTCGGGTTTTGTCACGTTGTAATACGGTTCAGCCTTGTAATACCTTACCAGCAATTCATCGATGTAACGAGCGGTCCGAACAAAGAAGTCACCTGCATTTTTTGCCACGATGAAGTCCTGCGGGAAGATTTCCAACACTTGTTCATCGTCTTGCAGTGGCTCTCCGAGGTAATCGTGGGTATATCCGAGATTGAGGAGTTTCTTCCAAGGAACATCAATTTCCCGTGGGCGGAAATGCGTGACTGGAACGTCGCTCATGTCGTACCTGACCGTTCCATCTCGGAACACAGGCAAGTCGTGTTTTGCTCTGAGAATGCCTTTTTCAATGGCCTCGGGGGTTTGGTCTCGACTGCTGAGTTTTTTCATGCACTTGACTTGATTCGGTAGACGGTCAATGCCCAGTCGAATCCGAGCATCTTCCACCATGGTATCAATTCGAACCGTTTGAACTTCTCCTCGTCGGCGTGAATTGGCCTTAGCGGAGGTCATTTTCGTTGAACCTTCGCAAGCCTCACCCGCGCGTTCTTCGCCGAAATCGTCTTTTGAACGGTGGTGGCATCGCAAAAAGGGCGATTCCTTTCCACATTTACTGCATACCCGTCGCCCAAGTTGAATGCGAATCGAACTCTTGTCAATAGCGTTGCTGAGAAGGCGTTGATTGCCTCCATTGAGTTCAATAGGGAACAGCGCATTAGTCCTTGGATTCATGACACGTGGTGCCGCTTTTTCTGGACGGCCCATTCGACAACCCACGCGAACGGGAGCGCTGTGCTCCCACCTGAATTCTGACAGTGTTCGTACCAAGGGGAGAATTCCATCCACTGCGTGGTCGTCTTCCAGCCGCTGCGCCGTGAGATAGGCTTGTTTGTCCTTCGGCCCTTCATCGGGAATCGACGCCGCCGCTTCGCGTCCGACTTTGTCGGTTTCAGCGATCCCTAGGCCGCGTTGACGCGCCCCCGTTTCGGAGGCAATTCGAATGGTAGCTCGTTCTTTTTCCAATTGCGACAATCGCTCCCGCTCTTCGTCGAGAATGACCTTGGCTTGTTTGAGTTGATTCAGGCGGTCGTAGGCCACCTTATGTCCGTCCTTCAATCGCAGTGGTTGATCTCCTTCAATGCCAAATCCAAGTCCCTCAAGTGCCGCAGGCCAGCCAGCGGTAATGACCAAATCATCTCCGTCGTGGTGGTGAGGAAGCCCCAGAATCATGGCCGTAGCCTTAGCCATACCGTGCTGAATCAAGGCCCAACCTTCAGGAACAGATGAGGCGAAGACTGAGGGTTCGGGCCGCAATGGAAGGCCGGGGAGTGATGCTTGGTCCAGTTCTGGAGTCGTCTCAGGCTGCAATTCCTCCAATTTGTTCACATCCCACCCACGAACACCGCCTGTAATTCGGAGTTGTTTATGGTGAGGCAAAGGAAAGGTCTCAACGTCGTCAGCCAACGGTTGAACCGAATGGGAAACCACTCCTAATGGCTCAATCACAGCATCTGCAAACATGGTCAGAACAGGCGGAAGCCACTCGAGGGGAAGGTCGAGGAACCAAGGATTATGCGGGGGAGGTAACGATGTTGCAAAGCGGCGTGATATGGTTTTAGCAGCCTCCCAATCAACCGTGGTATTGCGTAATTTTTGGTGCCACTTTCGGCGAATGTGATATTGAGCATCACCATCTTCTGCTTCTGATGGATGAATGCCTGGGCACCCTTCGGGCCAATCGCTTCGTTGGCCTCCTAACATTGAAACGAATGCCTCAACATCAGCGGGCTGGGCAAGTCCTTCGATCAAATCACTGGCCCACCAATCCGTACAATAGCCGGCTGGAACCAGATTTTTGTTGTTCTCCATGAATTCCCCATATCCGATAACAAGTTCTCCATTGTCCCATATTTGCTTGACCTTCGCACGGACACGTGCGAAACTTGGTGCATCATCAAAGCGTGCAAAACGACCGTCTTCAAGGACAACCCAAGGACCGTCGGTTTCGTCGGAGGGGGTGATGGCGCATGCCTTCCCAGGTCGTTCGATTTTCATTTGCGTCCCGATGGTGATGAAATCGTCCAAAGCCAGCATTGAGGCCGTGTTGGTTGAGGCTGCGGCCAAGCCCGATGGGCGAGCACGCCCGTATCGCAGCCGGAATCCACCCGCTTGCAACGGTCCGCCAAACACCGGACGCCCAGCAATGATGTCCTTCATGAATTTTGTAATGGGTGGGACTTTTCTGGATTTGAAGACTTCACCTTCTTCGGTTTGTTTTTCCTTCCCGCGAGAAGCGAATTTGGAAATAAAGTCCCATCCGGGCACCTTAAGTCGCTCGGTGTGCTTCTGAATTTTGGGAGCCTTGAGACACATTCCTTCTCCGATGACAAGCAAGACACCTCCGCGGATTCTGGCTTCGTCAATGTTGCGAACCCGCCCGTATCCTGCACACTCAATGCGTTCGGTTGATTCCCCATTGATCATCACTGGGCAAGCGCGTACGATTTCATCAATCTCGTTGGGCGAAGGGCGGTATTGGAGGTTCCCTCGATAGAGTCCAAACTCTTCTTTCACCCGCTCAACCTCTGGGTCGGTTGGCTGATAATGGCCCACGTTGAGCTCTCTACGAATCATGTCAGCAATCAACACGGCGAGGGCTTGTGCAGTCCCTCCTGCGGCCCGAATCGGTCCTGCAAAATGGACGGAAACAAATTGCGAACCGTCAACGTTGTTCAGAAGTCGGACTTCGCTGATTCCTTCCAATGGAGCAACCAAAACCGCTTCAGTAAGAATTGCAAGTCCGACGCGCAAACCCACGTCAATGGCTGTCTGTAAATCATAACCTTGCTCTCGAAACCCTCGTGCGACGGACTGCGCCATCATGATGGAGGTGGTTTCACGGTCATGTTCATCGAGCATGACTCTGATGTCTTCTGCGACTTCATATCCTTGGAGATGTTCAACCAAAAGTTTCTCGGTTCGCCCAGCAAGGTCTGCTGCCCGAGGAATCTCGACGTGGTCGCGGTAATCATATCCCAGCGAACGGATGTTTTCTGCAATTTGATATGCGTCGTCAGCGCGCTCGTCCATCCATTGATGATAGACTTCCATTTCATGCTCTAAACGAGGGATGTCGAGGCCAAGCAACGGATTATGCTCGGCCATTTTTCCGTCGTTCTTCGCCGCCGCCATCGTCGCTCAATTTCTCTTATTGGCGACCCTTTATCATCAACACGGTGAACTTTGAAGGAGCATGACGTGGATGAAAAATCAAGGTAAGGAAAGTTCATGGCGTGAAGTCCTAACCCTTTGTCATGGCCGTTCACGAAAGCGTTCTCGCTCATCCTCAATGGGACCGACTTGCTGCATTGGTTCACGACCTGGCGTTCCTTGACGGAGGCAGTGATGATGCGTTCACACTCGCCAGCGGAAGGAACTCCCGCTGGTTTTTTGATACCAAGCCAGTGATGATGCACCCCGAAGCCGCTGGCATCCTCGGGTCCCTCCTCAACGTGCGGATGAAATCCCTTGAAGCCGACTTTGTGGGGGGATTGGAACTCGGCGCAGTCCCGCTCACAGCAATTGTCATCACCTCCCCTGATGCATCTCCTGCACTGCGTGGATTCATGGTCAGGAAAGAACCCAAGGGCCGAGGGGGGCGTAAGACCAACAACCCGCCTGGAATCGAGGGCTCTTCGCTGGACGGAGGCGGAAGGGTTGTCGTTGTTGAAGACGTCACAACCACCGGCGGTTCATCGATCAAGGCTGTTGAACGAATTCATGCCGATACAAAATGTCAAGTGGTTGGGGTCATCAGTATCGTGGACCGAGAAGAGGGGGCTGAGGAAGCGTTTGCCGAAGCCGGCATTCACTTCGAGAGTTTGCTCACCCGAAGTCACATTGCTGATTTGTGAGGGGTTTGAATGCATACAGTTCTCGACCCGTCTCTCGTTGACGAAGAGGGGTTGACCGAGCAAGCACAGGACAAGACCGCTCCTCGCGGAATGCTCTTTTTTCACGCAAGAGACGGGCAACCGCTCTCAACACCCTGGCAGGTGGCTACGGCTCGGTCAATGATGCTCAGCCAATGCGACTTGGCGCAAGGCCTCATTGTCGACTGTGCCTGCGGTAGCGGCCTTCAACTTGCAGCACATGCATCCGTCCTCAGCAGGCCCGCTGTTGGGATTGAACTCTCTCCACAGCGCGCTCAAGCCAGTGCGAAAAACCTGCATATCGTAGCACGCCAACAAAAAGCAGAACAAAAGAGATGGTTCCGAGAAAGTCGGATTCTATCAGGCGATGGAACCGATGCTTCGGGGGCGTTGGCTGCTTTGGAGATGGATTCAGAGAACGCGGTAGCCTTGCTCCACCTCGACCCGGCTCGCCCTCGCAACAGTAGGACGCACGGACTGGATGAAATGCAACCTCGCTTGGACGCAGTGTTTTCAGCTTGGGCTCCGTATTTTGCCGATCACCCCCGTGGACCTGGACTGTTGCTGGACCTTTCTCCTCGGTTGACTTCAACCCAGCGTGATGAGGTAGAAGGGTTGGTCGACAGCGTCTGGCCGAACATTGAACGCACATGGGTTTGGACCTCACGTGGGCGTGGACGGGTGGACCGTCTGGCATTATGGCTCGGAGCAGCCTCCTCAAAGAACACCGCTCGTCGATTTGTTCGAATCCCACCCAAACTCGGAGACCGGCCGTTGATTCTTTCAACATCGGGCAAGAACGACGGCGATTCTGCACTTCCGAAACAACTCATCCATCCCCCAAAACGGGGCGAATACGTGAGTATTTTGGACGCAGCTCTGCTTGAAAGCGGTTTGGTGGGCGCCTGGCTTGAGGAAGTGTCCAAGGAGTCCATGAAAAGGTGGGCCAGCGTAGAAGGACGCCGCCCTCAGTTGCATCACGAACATCCCCTGCGTTTAGGAGATGAACGCCATGCATTGTTGGTCCAAGCAACGGGTCGAGTCGTGGAGTTGATTCGCGAACCGCTCTCGGATGAAACCATTGACGGATTGGTCAACATTGCACTGGAGCACAACATGAAATCGTTGACCCTCCGCCTCAACTTGGACCCCGCTGACCAACCTAAATGGCAGGGCTCGCTTGACCGCCAATTGAGTCGAAGGCATGGGGAACGAGATGGTTTTGTAACCCAGCATCCGAACGGGGATGTCTTGCTGTTGTGCGTTTGTCATTCAGATTCGTGAACAAGCCACCTCCCAAATCATGCCTTTTGAGACTCAGTGGCGCGAATGTGACCATCGCGGTCTTCATATACGGGAGGCAAGTCGGAGGCCTGCTTGACACTATGTGTAAGCGTTGAGGTGAAAGAACATGGCACGACCAAAGGATGAGGAGCTAGGAGAAGACTTCTCGTATATCCTACGTATGGCAGATACCGATATGGACGGACTTAAGCCCCTGGCTACCGCCCTAACCTCAGTCAAGGGAGTCGGTCACCGAACCGCTACTCAAATCTGTAAGAACACAGGCTTTGACGCTCACCAACTCGCTGGTTTCCTTTCAATCGAGCAACAAGAAGAACTTCGCTTGGCCATTGAGAACTACGCTGAAAAAGCACCGTTGTGGATGCTTAACCGACAACGTGACCTTGAGACCGGCGACGAAATTCACCTCACCGGCCAACAAGTACGATTCACTCTCGAAGACGACATTAACCGTCTTCGTACCATGAAGTGTTACCGTGGTGTACGCCACGCATCGGGCAACAAGGTCCGTGGACAGCGCGGACGTTCAAACGGCCGTGGTGGACTCACCCTTGGTGTGAGCCGAAAGAAGGCATGAGGAGGAATGAAGTATGGGAGAGCCAAAGTTTTCACGACCTAAATTTGACACACCTTCCCACCCGTGGAAGGCAGGACGAATTGAAGAAGAACACGCCATCAAGGCCAATCATGGTCTCAAGAACATGCGTGAAATTTGGAAGGCAAAGTCCCAACTCCGCCGTCATCGACGTCAGGCTATGCGCTTGATCGGTACAGTGGATACCACCGAAGGCCACGGAAAGCGTGAGATGGATGACTTGCTTCATTCCCTTTACAAGAAAGGACTCATTGAATCCAACGCTAGCCTTGACGACATTCTGTCTCTTGGCACAGAAGAAATTCTTAGCCGACGACTCCAAGCCCAGGTTTACTACAAAGGTCTTGCATGCTCTATGAAGCAAGCCCGCCAACTCGTGACCCACGGACAAATCTGTGTTGGAGAGCAAAAGGTCTCCATTCCTTCGTACCCGGTTTCTCGAGACGAAGAAGGCGACTTGCGCTACCATCCTTCCTCTCCACTCAACAACCCAGAACACGCCATTCGCAAGGCCATTGAAGGTCGCCGTGAATCCGCTGAATACGAAGAGGAAGAAGTCGACCCCGTCGCTACGCCAGAATTTGCTGAAGAAGTTCAAGCAGCTGGTGAAGCCGCAAACGCAGAACAAGCTGAAGGAGGTGCTGAGTGATGTCCCGCAAAGCTATCGTCAACATCTTCAGTTCATACAACAACATTCTGATGACCGCTACCGACCTTACCGGAGCTGAAACCATTGTCACCTGTAACGGTGGCGAAGTGGTCAAGGCAGGAAAGGACAAGGGCGGACAATTCGCAGCAACTCGCTCTGCAGAACGCCTTGCAGACGCACTTCGCGACAAGGAATTTACAGAACTAATCGTCAAATACCGAGCCCCTGGAGGCAACCTCTCCAACAACACAGGGCCCGGTGCACAAGCGGCTATCCGAGCCTTGACCCGTGCTGGTATGACCATCTCTCGTATCGAGGATGTTACACCAATCGCTCACGACGGCACCAAGAAGAAAGGTGGACGTCGTGGACGCCGTGTCTGATGAAAACAGGTGATTACCATGAAGACTGAAATCGTAGAAGGCTGGCCTCAAGGTCATGAAATCCGAATCCTGCTCAGCGAAACTGATGCTGCACAAGTCAACGCCATTCGCCGGGCTCTCATTGCAGATGTACCCAAGCTAGCAATTACACGAGTTGACTTCTCACAAGGTGTTACTCAAGACAACAAAGGCGATGTCGTGGAATCCGTGAACGTTTTGCCCGATGAAGTTCTTGCACACCGACTGGCCATGATCCCCATTCCTACACACCCAAAAGAAGGCCTTGTCTTCCCTGATGATTGTGACAACTGCCGTGATGTCGTTGAAAAGGACAAGGGTTGCCCAATGTGTCAAGTCCTTTACACCCTTTCAGCACGTGGACCATCCGCAGATTCCGATGAACCTTACAAGACCGTTTATGCTGGAGACATTACCACCATTTCCGACCCCGTCTTTGACATCCTCCCTGAACACAAGCAAATTCCGCTTACACTTCTTGCCCCTGGACAATTCCTTGAATTCTATGCATTCGCAGTCCTTGGCCGAGGCCGAGACCATGCTAAATGGACCCCTGCAGCAGCAGTTGGTTTCCGACCACAGCAAGTTGCCGTTCTCAAGAAGCCAAAGAAGGCAAGCATTCTCTTCGACTTGGGACTCAAAACCTCTGACGGCTCCGCTATTGATGCAAAGTTGTTCGGCAAGGATAAGAAAATCACCAACATCAATCACGTGATTGATCTTGAGAAGGCGCTTCACCAAGTCGGTGGAGGCACTGGCCGTGATGTTGACTTTGATGATGCAATCGTCATGGAGACCATTGACAACGCCTATGTGTTCTCATACGAAACAGATGGAAGTTTGGACCCGGTCACCGCCTTCAACATGGCACTTAGTGAACTAAACCAACGCTTCGTCGACCTCGGTGAAGACTTGAAATCAGCATTGGCTTGAAGCCAATACTCACACAGCCTTCTTGACAGGGGGCTTCGTCTCCGTACCAGGGTGAGCCATTGATTGAACATCGCAGTGGAGGCCACATCACCCTCTTGTTCTCAATTGACAAGACGCCTCGTTTGCCCCGTTCACAAGGAAGTCTTGGGGCTGGCTTTACCATTCACCATGGCGTCATTATCAAAGCACGTCTTGTGCAAAGTGATCGCTCCTCTCCTGTACCTCAAGCAGGAAGTCAACCGGAAGCAAAAGCGCCCCAATCCAAGGATGCACAAATTCACCTCACCATCACGGACGCCAGCGGTCGAGCTGTAGAAGACTCCAACCTGTATCTTGACTTGATTCAGGGGTGCAGAGAAGCGACTTTACTGCGACCTCATGAAGGTCTTGAAGCCGAGATCAGTATTGAATGCCCACTCAGCCAAGGATTTGGTATGTCTGCGGCTGGACTGATGGCTATGGGTAATGTTCTGCATCAGTTGACGGGTCGTGGGCGTTTGAATCAGTATTACAAAATCGCTCACAGAATTGAGCGGCAACACGGGGCAGGGCTTGGCGATGTACTGGGAGCCTCTGTTGGTGGCGTCGAATTACGATTGCAACCAGGAGCGCCTGGATGGCCAGGTCAGGCCGTAAGCTTCGCGGCTGACATTCCAGTGTTGCTTGTTTGGGACGGAGGAAGTGCGAAGCACACTTCCGATTACATTGACAATCCAGAATGGCAGCATTCCATAACTCAAGCAGGATTGTCATGCATGGAAACACTACGGGTTGGTGAATGGGAACCTGGGAGATGGAAGGATTTGCTTCAACAATCTCAACAATTCGCTCAACAATCCGGTATGATGGAAGAGGCTGTCCGAGCAGAATTGCGCAGAAAAGTTGCTACTACTTTGGTTGAGATAGGCCTTCAAGGCCGTCTTGCGGTTCGACTGTGCATGTTGGGAACGTCCGTAGCCGTCCTGCCCCGAACGTTGGAGGATGTGCCTGAAATCGAGGAATATGAGCGTCTTACAGACCTTCTACAAAAGGCTGGGAGAGGCGTGTTGCTCACCGGTGTTGCGCCGATCACTACGACTCATCAAAAGCAGAGAGATCAAGAGGACTAGCATCCAACATGGTTACGCCAGGGATGTAGAGGTTTTCAGAAAATCCGTGTCGGTAAACAATAGCACCGCTCCCCCACTCATCGATGTATCGAAGCATCTGTTTCTTGGTCTTCTTTCGTTGAAAGTCAACGTCACCGCCATAGAAATGTTTAGCATCAATCCAAGCAACTGGGCGGCCGTTGATGATGACATGATCCAAGAACAGTAAATCGGGAGTGCGGATGGGCCGGCCATGTTCAGCCATCTGTTCTGCAACCATCTCAGGTTGCCTTCGGATTCGAACCCCTTGAGCTTCAAACCAGTCTGCAAGGATGTCTTCAAACAAATCGGCTCTGACCTGTGTTTCAGATTGGTCTACATTTGAAACTCGGTCCGCTGCTTCTGCTGCCTTGAACTCGTCTTGTTCACGTTGCTTCATCGATGTGGGTGAACGAAGACTTTCCTTGATCTTCTTTTTCGACCAACCGTTGGCTTCCAGTACAACGCGAAAAACATTCATCGGTGGGAAATCAAAATCCTTGGACAGTTCCACAATCGTGGCGCCTTCTCTGTATTTTGCAGCCATTTTCTTGGCCTTTGACTTCAATTTCCCATGAGAATACACTGTTTTTTGTTGAAGAAGGGCAGAGCGGAGAGAAAGTGCTTGGTCAAGTGACATGTTCTGTCCTTCAACAAAGGCCGCAATCTCCTCCAATCGTTCGTCCTCAACCCAGCCAAATTCCCCACGGCGCATGACCGCCCCCGCCACTTGCTCTTCCGATGCGAGCGGTACAGGAGACAACGTCCAATCAAAAGAAAATGTCCGGGGTTCTTTCATGTCAGCGGGAAATCCCATCGGGGCTGGTTCGGATGAAAAGCGCTGATTTGCCTTCCCATCCATCGTTTTGACTTCGGAGAGGTGCCGTTCTTCAAGCGAGGATTTACGGGTACTTCCGTATCTCTTTTTTTGGTTGGAACGGTGCGGTGACCGCCGATCCCGAGAACCTTGACGACCCATGAGCCCCCAACAACGGCGACACTCCTTGAAACCTCGCTTACCCTGATGTAAATACTGCAACGCGAGGGGTTCTTATGGAAGACGTACCTGCTAGAACCATGCTCTTCCGTGCCCTATCACCACTTGTGGTGGCTTTTTTGCTCACGGTGAGCCTTATTCCACCCGATAATACGGCTGAAGAACCTGAACGCCTCGAGATGGAATTCATCTTGAATTCTACCGGAAATAACAGTACTGCTGGATGGATGGTCGGGGCTGGAGGGGATAGTGCTGAACGAATTGGGGGCATGATTCCGCTTGATAACGGTCAATTCTTGGTCACGGGTTCTTTTGAATCAAGCATTGAGTTCCATGGTGATGTCGAAAGTTATGCAAGCAATGACAGTGATTTAGGGGAAGATTTCTTCCTCGCATGGATTAATGAAAACGGTACCTGGAACAGAACCCTTTCCGGAGGCAGTTTTGGCCTTGACGTCATCAGCCATTCCGCCGTGCTCGCCGATGGTTCGATCATCGTTGCTGGAATTTACTGCGGCCTGACCTACCTTGAGACCTGCAACATGACTTTGGGTCAGTTGAGTCCACTGCAAACCACCGAGTCAAATCTAGGAGGTGTATTTGTCGCCGCTCTGAGCCAAGAAGGTGACTGGCTATGGGCGAGTTCAATCGCTAACGAGCATGAGATGTTCGTAATGGACCTCATGGCGACACAGAGCGGTCAAATTCACCTGGCAATCAATCACCGAGGCTCTGTTGAAGTCGACAGTGGAACCATCACCGGCAGTGAAATCGAACAAGCAGCCGTTGTTGTTCACGATTCCAGCGGTCAAGTTATTGCCCACCATTCGACGTTTTCCCCAGGCCCCATAGAACCCATTGGGTGCCTTTGTGAAGATGGTTTTGGTTCAACGTATTTTGCTTTGAATTTTGAACAATTCATTTCCTTCGATGAATCTGTAGTCTCCAACAACGGTTCAACGGATATCGCGGTCGCCCACTACGGAGTCGACGGATGGCTCTGGGCCAACAGTGCAGGGGGAGAAGGCGATGAAACACTGGCGGATTGTACTGGGTTAGCCAACGGTGGACTGCGAGTCGTTGGAGATTTCAATCAACAGATGATGTTTGACAACCTGTCTACCCTGGTGCCGCAGTGGTATGATTTCTTTGATGCCACCATAAACAGCGACGGAGTATGGACCTCCGCTGACTCGTTTGGAGGAAACGGTGCTGAACACGCAGTAGGGCTGAAACTGACTCCACAAGGAGACGCCATTATCCTTGGTCTTATGACCGGAAGTTTTCAACTGGGAGACGAGGTATTGATTGACCAAGACGGTTACAACGATGCGGAACATTACGACATGTTTCTCGCACAAAGGTTAGCCAACGGTTCGTGGGATTGGGCGATTTCAGCCGGTGGCTCAGGCAACGACTTGGCCCTTGAACTGGCCTTCAACTCCGATGGGTCCCCTGTTGTCGGGTTTATTTCCAATGCTGATGCTGTCATCATCACCCATGAATTTGACCAGCGTGATTCCTATGACATGGGGGTTTGGATGTATGTTACTGACCTTGACGCCGATGGCGTTCTTGATGGAATGGACAATTGCCCGAAACTGGCCAACACGAATCAGGCCAATTTTGACTTGGATGTCTTTGGTGACCTCTGTGATGATGATGATGACAACGATGGAAAACCAGACTTGGAAGACGATTGTGATATGAGTTTTGTTGGTTGGTTCAGCAATTCAATAACCGACCATGATGACGATGGATGCCGTGATGCAACAGAAGATTATGATGATGATGCCGATGGAATTTTTGACAGCAATGATCTGTGTCCCAAAGGTCCTGTTGGATGGATTTCAACTCCCGAGAACGATGTTGAAAGCGATGGATGTTCGGATGTCGACCTCGATGAGGATGGATTCGTTGACCAATTGGACAACTGTCCCACGGTAGCTAATCCAACCCAAGCGGATCTTGACGGAGACGGTACAGGTGACCCGTGTGATGATGATAAGGACGGAGATGGAATCAGTATTCCAGCCGACACTTGCCCTAACGACCTCGAACCTTGGACCTCAACGCTCATCAACGATTACGACCGAGACGGTTGCTTGGATGCAACGATGGATGAGGACGATGATAATGACGGAGTCAAGGACGCCTTCGATGCCTGTATGATGGGAGAAAAGGGGTGGTTCCTTGATGGCTCTACGGTTGACCATGATGAAGACGGCTGCCTTGATAGCACGGAGGACGATGATGACGATAACGATGGATTCAAAGACCCAATTGACCGATGCCCGAAAGGAATCATTGGAGTTTCAGGAACGGGCCAGGACGTGGATGCAGACGGTTGTATCGATTCCGTGGAGGACGATGATGATGACCAAGATGGTGTTCTTGATGTCCTCGATAGTTGTCCATTCACCAAAACCACAGAAACTGCAAACCTCAACGGATGCAGCCAGTATCAACTTGATGATGACGGGGACGGAGTGAGCAATGCTTACGATTTCTGCCTGAATACCGGTCAAGGGAATGTGGTTGATGTTCGTGGATGTGCCGTTGATTTAGACGGAGCATCTGGAGAATCCGACGATGGTGGAATCACCTTGACAACGGTCATGTTCCTCCTTGCTGCAGCACTTGGCGGGTGGGCACTGGTTACAACCATGCGACGGCCAGAACTTCCACCCCTACCGCCCAAGCGCCCACAAGACATTGCGCTTCCTTACTCCAGAGACAATGAAAGCGAGTGATCAAGCATAGACAATAGCGGGAGAAAGAGGCATTGCCGAGCCTGCTCGCTCAGTGTTGTCGTGCTCACTCTCACCTTCTACCACCACGATGGACTCCAGTCCTAAATCAGATGCTATAAATGCTGATGCTGCTTCAAGAACAGCCTTTTCGTCAAGTGATGACAGAATTACCTGACGCGATTCATCGTCCCACTTGAACACTTGAGGAAGCATTTTCTTCCCCCAGAATCCCATCATTTCGCCCTTTCGTTCTCCTTGTGCAATGGCCATTTGAGCCAGAATCGGTACGAACTGCTTGGGGTGGCCTCCTTCAGAAATGAATTCGAGTGCAGAACGAGCAATTTCTCTTTTCCACGAAGGAGAAAGGACCACCGTTGCAGATTTTGCCGGGCCACCCAGATGACGTTCTGCAATATTCTGAACCTTACGGGCTTGTTCCAAAAAATCACGAATGTATTGCTCGCCGGCGAGGATAAGATGTTCGTCATCGGTTACGGGTGCCGGTGGTTGAAGATGGCTGCTGGCTGCAAAGGATTCACTTTGTTGCAATCCCGCCCACCATTCTTCAGCCAAGTGTGGAGTTGATACTGAAATCATTTGCGCCCACTGCGGTAAAATTTGAGCGGCCACATCAGAATGTTCTCCGCCACGACGAACGTACCAATTGATGTCCTTGATGACTTCATAATGGGAAAGTTCCACAGCACGGCGCAAATCGTAAGTATCCATGGCTTCAATAAATTCGAGAACTCGACTTTTGAAGCGTGTCACCAACCAAGCATCCATTGAACTTGCATCACCCTTCCATTCGCTGAGTTGCTCAGGCATGGCTTGCAGTTGGAGCATAACTCGGTGATTGGCTTCCAGTGCAGTATCGGACCAATCCATTCCTGCGGTTGGGTTGGCGGCAAAGAGGATGAAGAGGCGGACTGTATCTGCACCGTATAACTCAATCATGGCTTCTGGAGAGACGGTGTTGCCGGTAGATTTGCTCATCTTGGCTGAACGTTCGGTCAATGGCTGATCGCAATGGGGGCAGAGTGACCCTGCGCGGTCGACGGTATGCGTAATGTTGCACGACGCACAATAAGGAGCTGATTTGTTGACCATCCCTTGACAGAGCAACTCATTGAACGGTTCGTCTATGCTTGTTAGACCAAGGTCTCGCAATGCTTTGGTCATGAAACGAGCGTAAATCAGGTGCATCTGGGCGTGTTCAATACCGCCGCAGTAAAAATCAACCATCATCCACTGGTCTGCTAGAGACTTGTCAAAACAAAGTTCATCGTTGAGCGCATCGGTATAGCGCAGAAAGTACCAGGATGAATCCATGAATGTGTCCATCGTATCCGTCTCTCTGCGAGCCTGAATCCCACAAGTTGGGCACGGGGCATGAATGAACGATTCTGATGTTTCAAGGGGGTTGCCCTGACCGAAAACAACGTCCCTTGGAAGTTCAACTGGAAGGTCTTGTTCCGGTACGGGGACGGCGCCACAGGCATCACAGTGGATGATTGGAATCGGAGTTCCCCAGTATCGCTGTCGGGAAACCAACCACGGGCGTATTTTCCAGTTAACCCTGCGCAGACCCATGTTCTGGGCTTCGAGTGCTTCGCATACCGCATCACGAGCATCTTGGCCGTACAACCCATCAAAGCCCTCTAATGCGGAGTTCACCATCCACCCGTCTTCGACTTCAGCTGCATCCAATGGAGCATCTGCATCTCCACCTTCCTTCATCACCAAGACCCGCTTGATTGGGATTTCAAACATTTTTGCGAAATCAAAGTCGCGTTCATCGTGACCGGGAACGGCCATGACGGCGCCTGTTCCATAGGTCGCGATGACAAAATTTCCGAACCAAATTGGAACCTCTTCTCCAGTCAAAGGATGGATTGCAAATCGGCCAGAAAAGACTCCTTTCTTTTTGTTCATGTTCTTAATTCGGTCGAATTCAGACATGTTGACGACTTCATCGTGAAGAATCTTCCACTCCGCTTCATGTTCACTCCCTTCAACGAGTTGCTGTGAGAGCGGGTGTTCGGGTGCAAGGGTAACAAAAGTTGCTCCGAAAAGGGTGTCTGGGCGTGTAGTATACACTTCGAAGGTCAAATCGGAATCAGCCACTTGGAACGTGATGTCTGCACCTTCTGAGCGGCCCAGCCAGTCTCGTTGAAGGGACTTCACGTGGTCTGGAAATTTGATGGAATCCAAACCGTCATGCAATTCTTGTGCATAGGAAGGCGAGTCAATGAACCATTGGCTCATTCCTTTTTGCTCAACGGGACCGTTGCATCGCCAGCATCGCCCGGCTTTGACCTGCTCGTTGGCGAGGACCGTATTGCAAGATTCACACCAATTTACCGGTGCAAATTCTTGCTTTGCTAGGCCGCTTTCAAAGAATTTTGTGAAGAACCATTGGTTCCACTTGTAATAACGCGGGTCGTGGCTCTTCAAGGTGCGACTCCAGTCGTAGGAGAATCCCATTCGCTTAATCTGCTGCGTGATGGACGCCATGTTTCGCTCGGTGATATCATGCGGATGTCCTCCTTCTGACATTGCCGCATTCTCTGCTGGCATCCCGAAGGAATCGAAACCCATTGGATAGAGTACCTCAAAGCCCATCATTCGCTTGTAACGGGCTACGGCATCGCCGATTGAGTAATTTCTCACGTGCCCCATGTGCATTTTACCAGAGGGGTAGGGATACATTTCAAGAGCATAAAATTTGGGCTTTGTTCCTGTGAGATTCGCCTTAAACAAGTCTGCATCGGCCCATTTCTTCTGCCAGGAGACTTCGTCCACGGGAGGCATTTCACTTGACATACGTGTTCACCGTCCACTGGACGATTTTGGCCAGCCGCCTTCACGCTATCAATTCCCCGCTCCTTAGAAGCGAAAAGAATGGATTCATACTGAGTCCCTCAAATGCGAATGCATTGAGTTAATCCTGTGAGAAATCGGTATTGGTTTCCAACAGGAAGATTGCTTCTCGAGTGAGTTTGTATCGGTTTTTGACTCCCATCTTTCGGCGTTCAACCAAACCGTATTTTTGCAGAGTTCGGAGATGGTGGGATATCAATTGCTGGCTTTTCTCTAGCCGTTTGGCGAGTTCCGCCTGGGTTGGGAACCCTCCTAGTTGTCCGTCTTCATCCAAGAGGCTGAGGATTTTTCCTTGCAGACTGTTTGGATCCGGCGAGAGTGGAGGGACAGGGAGGTCATCGTCAATCATGTTCGGGTGGAGTTGGTTGGTAAAGGGATAAAATCGTACAAGCCGGCCATCCTTTTTCCTCCAAACGTTTTCTTCTGCCTCAAGGATTCGAAGGTGATGGGTGATTTGGCCGTTGCTCATATCCAGTGCCGCCATAAGCGCACGGAAATGACACCCTGGGTTGGCCGTTAGGTATCCCATCAGCCGTCCTCGTTGGTACCTTCCATCTGTGGTTTCGTGAGTTTTACCGAGCAAGCCGAGGAACCAAAGGCCCGCAAGGGTTGAAGGTATGCGTAGACTTTCATTTGAAGCAGCCACGATAAAGACCAACGAAAGAATGGAAGTTGTCGCTACCACGCTCAAAGCGGTGACCACTGGAGTGGGGGTTGTTGTTGAAGCGGGAACAATCGGTTTTGTTTCTTGAGACGCCTCCTCAGCATTGGACTGAGGGGTTTGTTCCATCACAACTTCAACTATACCGACTGAAGGGGCATTAAAGTCCGCACACGATGGAGAAGAGGGTTCGGTGAGAACAAGATAGATCCCTTGCACTTCAGAAGTTGGCTGCCATGATCCCAGTCCTCGTGCATGAGCCAAGAGATATTGTTCATCGTTGGCCGTCAAAACCCAGCATGTGCCTTGTTCGGTGAGGATGCCGCTCCAGGTCCCGGTTAATTCGAAGGTCTCACTCAACTCTACTTCGTCCTGTGCATCCAGTGAATCGTCCGTCATCGGCCAAGCAAATTCAACGCTGTGTACGAGACGAGGAGAACTCTCAATAGCGATTTCTAGAGTATACATCCCATCCAGAAGTATGGGTATTCCATCTTGAACCATGGCCACGGGAACGGTTGAGAACGGTGTGTTATCGGAGCCTGAGGTCAACAGAAGTTTTCGCCCCGAATAATCGTTGCAAAGGGTTTGAAGCTCATGCGCAATATCTTGGTTTTGGTCGTAAAAAGTAAGGGTGTACGTGCACGGGCTGACCATTCGCAAATACAGATCCTCGTCATCATTTTGTACGCTCAAGGTAACATCAATCGATGTATCGTCGTTGGCTGTAATCGTTGGGATAAGAGTTTGGTCAGAGCTTGTTGCACAGGGGTTTGCTACCATGTCGGTGTAGTGAATTACTGTACTCGTACTCAGTGCATATTGCGGCACCTCAACAACCACGGTGAAGGTTCCAGGTGAAACAAGACATCCGTTTGATTTGAAGAAGCCCCATTGAGGCAAAGGAAAGTTGAGTTGGCTGTCGGATGCAAGTTGCATTTCCAAATCAATTTCCATGCACGGGTTTTCAATCCGACTGTCAAAGACGACCGTTCCGAAGTCATCAACAACCCACATTTCAGCCTTACAGGTAGAGGTGAATTCCAATGTTTGGTCGACACCGGTGGCACTGGTCATGTCAAGTGACATTGCAAGGACCTCACCGTGGGAATAGTCATCGAGTACACGTCCTTCTCGGTCGATGGAAAGAATCGCATCTAGACTTTGAACAGGGACTTCGTTCCATGAAACCGTGGTTGAGTATTCAAATTCCCCGCCAGGGGTCGTGAGGGTCAAATTGGATTCGGATTGGGGTTCGACCAGCACGTTTCCGACGAACAACTGCTCCCCGGGCATGAGGAGGTCAACACCGGCAAAGCATTCCATTCCAATTGAGCGAAGGGTTCCGATTTCAACTTCCATAAAACAGGGGGCCACGGTTGAGAGGTCAATGCTCTGAGCGGTGGGGTTGTTGGCGTTCACTGAGAAAAGGGAAGGACCTGTTGAATCGGTGGTGCGGTGGTTCTTGGTTACCGTGAATACGATGTCTTCAGGAAGAGCGACCGGCGTTTGAATTCGGATGTCTTGTGTGGCGTTCAATCCAGTTGAAGGATGGTATGCTTCGACGGTGTAAAAGCCGCTTGGAAGCCATTGGTTTTGTTCGTTTTTCATGTCCCATTCCAAGGTGTTCATGGCTTTGGTTTCTCCAGCAAAGAGGTCGATTCCTCGGGAAAGTCCCCTGCATGCAATACCACCGTCGTGGACTTGCTCACCGGTCGAGGAGTAGACGTTCAGAACAACATCACATGATGGGTCGTTGTCAAAGGAAACAGAAGGCCCCGAGTTGACAAAGGCCGTTGCTACAGATAACGGTTGATCCGGGCTGTACCATGATTGGTCAACGGGTTCGTTAAGACTCGCTTGAAGGGAAAGGTCGGTTGCGTCCGCGGAAGAAAGGCCAACGAGAAGGGAGGCAAGGAGAAGCCCTACCAAAAGAGATACGCGGCCTGTCGCCCTCTCGCCCATGCGAAGTGAGTGATGCTCATCCCTTGAAAGGTCAGCGGTACATTCCATGTGTAACTCAAAGCACATCGTCAAGGCTGAGCATGGTTGGAATCGCTGCTTCTTGGGCTGCTTCTTGCTGCATTTCGTATCGCTTCCACTCTGGAATTTCATCGCCTTCCCAGCCCAGTGCACGTGCTTCTGCATAATTCCCTTCTGCAAGGTAATGCTGAACCCATGCTTGCCTGCGTTCTTCTTCTTCACCAAACGCATCTTGAACCAATTGTTCATCTCGCTTTGATTGTACTGCCTTTCGCTTTCCTGCGGTCTTGGCGAGTTGAGCTACAAAGATGAGGGCGAGCAAAAAGACAATCGCTCCACCCATCAATGTCAACGTGTCCAAGTTACCAGAAAGAAGCGATTCAGAATCATCATCGCCAGTATTGGTAATGCTCGGATCGCTCTTGATGCCACAGGTGACGACGCTGCGGGCTCCTTCAAAGATTTCAGGGTCCCAGACGCACGGGTCGTTCAAATCGGAGACTCCATCTCCGTCAGAATCAACGCAACCGAAGACATCGATGGTTGATGTTCCCGGCTCTTTTGCGCACTCATCGGGGTGGAATGCAGCGATGGGGGTCGCATTTTCATCACTGCCTGAAGGCGTGTAAAATGTGTTGTCTCCGAAGCCATCGCCATCAAAGTCATTCCACTGCGATACTTGGAGTGGGAAGTTGTCAACACGATTGAAACTGCTGAGGTTGTCTCCCCATCCATCTCCGTCAACATCCGACCATTGACTCCCGATGTCGGGGAATGCATCTCCACTTTGATTTCGAAGAATGAGGAATGCGCCGGGGTTGTCTTGGTCCGCAACTGTCTCGTTAACAAAGGAGTAATTGTCACCGTAGCCATCACCGTCAGTGTCAATGTATTGGGCTGCATCGTTCGGGAAGGCGTCATCAACGTCTGCATAACCATCACCGTCTGCATCCGGACATCCTTGACGGGCCATCTCATACGAACTTCCTGCAACATCTACACAGTCATCACCACTGGGTACGTTGTCGTTATCGCCGTAGCCATCACCATCGGTATCAGCCCACTGGAAGGGGTCGTCAGGGAAGGCGTCAATTTTGTCTTCGTAGCCGTCAAGGTCAGTATCTGGGCAGCCACGGGTTATTTCATTGTTTGATTCTCCATACTCGAACGGGCAGACGTCGCCGTCGGTACCGTCAGCATTGTCGCCGTAGCCGTCGCCATCTTCATCGGACCATTGAGTTGCATCATTCCAAAATGCATCGCCGTTATTTCCGCCAGGGTTGTCGCCGTAGCCATCACCGTCGCTGTCCTTCCATTGACTGGTGTCGTCAGGGAAAATGTCTGCATTGGTTCCGTTCGGGTTGTCACCGCGGTTATCTCCATCACGGTCAGCCCACTGAGTTGCGTCATCGGGGAAAGGGTCCCCAGCATTGGAATAACCATCGCCATCACGGTCAGGGCAACCTATTCGGTCAATCGTTGAGGTGCCGGGGTCGGATGGGCATTCGTCCGAATTGTTTCCGGTTGCATTGCTGCCAAATCCGTCGTTGTCTTCGTCACACCACTGGGTGATATCGTTTGGAAATGCGTCTGCGCCATAACAATCGGATTTAGCAGGCCATCCCGGCGTAGGGTCTGAATATCCATCTCCATCGGTGTCGGCACAGCCAAGGCGGTCGTAGATCGAGTCGCCCCAAGTGTACGGGCAGCCGTCGGGACGGTCACTGTTTGGATTGTCCCCGACCCAGTCGCCATCGCTGTCGAGGTATTGGCTTCGTTCAAGTGGGAATGCATCCGGCTGGTTGGCGGTTTGAAGCAAGAGTCCCGGCCAGAAACTCGGGCGTTGCGTTTCCCATGAAATGTTATCGTAATTGTCTCCGTATCCATCGCCGTCCGTATCGTTCCATTGCGTGGCTTCGTTCGGGAATGCGTCTCCAGATTGATTGAGATGTAATTGGTATTCATCAAGGTCAAAGTAGTAATTATCGCCGTATCCGTCGTTGTCGCCATCGGACCACTGCTTGACATCTGCCGGTGCCCAGTCGCCTGCATCGGACCAACCATCACCGTCACCATCTGGGCAGCCAAAGCGATCTTGGTTTGATGTTCCAAAAATGATCGGGCAAGCGTCAGGTTCATTTGCAGGCGTAGGGTTATCGCCGTATCCATCGTTGTCTGTATCGTTCCATTGGGTTCCATCGTTTGGGAAAGCGTCGACAACACCGTCACCTTGGTCAGTGGTATTGTATCCATCGTTATCCGCATCAATGTCTGCAAACCAATAGTAGACTCCTTCATCGTTTCGAGAATGAGCGGTTACGATGTCTGTTCCATCGCTTGACCAACTCAAACCGGAGACTGAACCACAATTGTTACCTCCGCCCCCACTGGTACATCCGCCTGGGCGTGGTGCACTGAACGTGTCGATTAACAGCCCGACATCGCTGGAGAATACCTTGATTGATGCTCCATCGGCTTGGTAGTAGGAGTGGCTGTTAGCAACTTGTCGGCTGTCAGGAGAAAAGTCTGCGGAAAGGCAAGAGGTCGTGGTGCTTTTCTGCCAGATGCGAGACCATGATGCTCCGGTGTATTCGTACATGTCAAAACTCGCACCTGAGCCTTCCCAGGCGCCGCACATTGAGATGTAATTACCGTCAGGTGACCAATCGATATCATTGATGGCATTTGGTGGGTCGGTGATGGAATGGACTGTGGCTCTCGAGGTGATGTTGACGATGTAGTAGTTGCCGTTTCCAGCCATTGCAAGCAACTCTCCATCAGGTGAAAAGGAGGATGCGTAGAACCGGTCTTCACCGTTTGGATTCATTCCGTTTCCAGCTTGTGTTCCATCCACTACTTTGATGAGTTTGACCTGGCCGTTCGTGCCGCCGTTGCCCGAGCGGCCAATCGAGACCGCAACGAGACTGCTGTCTGGTGAGAATTCAACATCGTTGACATAATCGCCACCACCGACGTCCACGCTGATTCCGCCGTGAACTGAAGTGAAGTTTGAATCGTAGTAGATGTTGATGGTATCGTCATCCAATCCAACGGCGATGTAGAGGCCATCGGGCGAGTAGGACACCGAAGTGATTTCCCCTCCGGATGAGTGCGCTGCAACCGAACGTACGTTGGTCCAAGTGCTTGAGTTCCACTTGCGAAGGTTGCCGTTTTCGTCACCTGTGACAATGAACTCTCCTGTTGGGTTGTGGTCTACGTCGTTGTAATCATCGCTCGAAGCAGTTGTAAACTCATTTTGGTAATTTGGATTATCGGTCGTCCAGCCGTCGTTAATATCCGAGGACCCATCCCCGTCGTAGTCTGGGCAACCATCCCTGTCAACCGAAGAAGTCCCGTATGAAAACGGGCAGTCGTCAACGGTATTGTCGTAGCCGTCTCCGTCCGAGTCGGCTGCAAAAGCCATCGGTGCAAACAAGGAAGTTACGAAGAAAAGAGTAAGAAAAAGCGCCCGATTTTTCGTTGGAAAACTCTCAAACCAATTGGTAGGCATGGTGGTGGGAGTGATTTCAACATAAAGGGTTTGTTGTACTTGTGTTCAAACAACAACCTGCAGAAAAACGCACAAAGTCTTGAACATGGGGGCGCCCACCCACATTCATGGGCGGAGACATTCCCAAGGTCAATGTCGCTGCCCAAGACCGCGTATTGTTGCACCTGTTGAATCATCATCATTGGGCAGACCGGTATGTTGTGCCTCAAACCATGACCCGCCCCGGGATTGCTGAAGCGTGTGCTCAACATCCTCCAAACGTGAGCAGAACCATGCGTAATTTACTCAAAGATGGAATGGTTGAGGAACACACTCGCTCCATTCAAGGCGAAGAGCGAAGGCAAAAAACCTGGCAGTTGACCGAAGACGGGAAAGTATTCGGGGAAGAACGGCATGAAATCTTGAACCAAACTAAGATACTCATTCGAAATGTTGACGGGGAACTTCTGGAGCTCAAAGCGGAAGAAGCAGGTTCGCACCTTCAAACCGAACTGACACTCCTTCAGATCCTCCTCCACGCTCAACACGAAGGCGTGCTGACCTACGGCGACATACGGTTTGGAAACATCCGTCGGGCGGAGGACGATGTGTTTCCATCACCCGGGCGGTTGATGCCGCTGGTTGGCGTTCACGCAACCTACGCCAC
This sequence comes from Candidatus Poseidonia sp., assembly GCA_029250625.1. GTDB lineage: Archaea > Thermoplasmatota > Poseidoniia > Poseidoniales > Poseidoniaceae > Poseidonia. Next base: position 44,437 of record JAQXEX010000087.1, read on the forward strand.
CTCTCCGCCTGTGACGCGCCCCGTTTACGGTCGTGACAGTGAATTGGAATCATTGCATACTTGGTTCGACGACAGAAGGCCATGCATGGTCGTTCATGGCATTGCGGGGATTGGGAAATCAACCCTTGTAGCACACTGGCTTGAACAACACATGGAACAACATCAGAATCTCTCAGTATGCTGGTATCCTTGTCAACCATGGGACCAAGCCCTAGGGCTTGCAACAAGCTTGCTCCATCGATTTGGGATTGATGAATCGCATGACCCTTACCGCCTCATCGAAACCTTACCCCTCACACCGGGGGCGGAAATGGACGTTGATGCTTGGCGTCGTCGACTGCTTGCTTACTTAACAGACGCAAGCACGATCCGGGAGCGGTTCAAGGATAGAGTTGGAGGACCACCGCCGTACTGGCTCATCGTTTTGGATGACATTCACCATGTTTCCAAAGAGGCCAACCATCTGCTTGGGGCGTTGCTTCAAATCGCACAAAAAGCCCCGCTCCGAATGGTGTTCATCTCGCGGACGACATTGGATGTGTACGACCGGCGCGACGTTCATATTCGAGATAACGTGCGTGAATTACCGCTTTCTGGCCTTTCACTTGAGGCGACTGAAGCGTGGATTTCAGCATTGGATGTTGAACACAACACCCCTATTCCAGACGTTCATGCTGCCACTGGAGGTCATCCTCTGGCCCTTGAATTGCTGGAGATTTATGGCCAACCAACCCATCGGGATTGGTTGAGGTTCCTTGACGAAGAAATTCTTGCACGGCTGCCTGAGGCAGAACTGGAATTGCTCTCCACACTTGCCGTAGCAGAGTCACCTGTCAAATGGGAATCGCTGGCGAACAGCACCGGTTGGAACGGGGCTCCTCCGGAGAATTTGTTGCAGCATGGATTGCTTCTTGAATTGGAACAGGGCATGTGGCTGCACGAAGCCCTCAAGGAACGATTGCTGCGCGATGTTGGAGAAAACAAAACCGCTCGAAAGGCTAAACTTCGTTGATCAGAAGTCGTCTGCCGTCATGAGCTCGTCAATCCACTTGAGAAGAGCATTCTTAGGCATGGCGCCGGTTTTTTGTCCGACAATGGTTCCGTTTCGGTACATGAAGAGGGCTGGGATACTTCGAACTCCGAGTCGGCCCGCTGTGCCTGAATTGGAATCTGTGTCCACCTTTGCGACGAGGATATCTCGTTCTTCAGAAACTGCCTGAAGCACGGGCGCGATGGCCTTGCACGGACTGCACCAAGGTGCCCAAAAGTCAACAATGACCCATTCGCTATCGTTCACTGCTGCATCATATTCGCTATCGGTAACGTTCCTTACTTCACCCATTCACTCACCAAAACGCCCTTGAGAAGACCCATTATGAGTCTTTGGACTGTTCCTGATGGATGGAAAGGGAGCAAGCCTCATGAGACACGACCTCTTGGATTGCCCTGAGGGATACCATGATCATTGCACCGAGTGTACTCACGGCCAACTTATCTGCACTTGCTGGAGATTGTCGCGAAGCCTTGGATGCAGGCCTTGATTGGCTCCATCTTGACGTCATGGACGGGAACTTTGTCCCCAACCTCACCTTCGGCCCACCGGTCATTCGGTCCTTACGAAAGGCGCTGGGGCCAGATGCGGTTTTTGACGCCCACTTGATGATCGAGAACGCTGAAGATTCGTATCAGCAATACATTGACGCCGGTTGTAATCACCTCTCGATACACGTTGAAGCTGTCACTCATTTGCACCGAGCCGTCACAGCCATCCGAGAAGCGGGCGCCACGGTTGGCGTTGTTCTCAATCCGGGAACCCCAATAGAGGCCGCTCTCGAAGTACTGAGCGAACTTGATTTGGTGCTCGTCATGAGCGTGAATCCAGGATTTGGCGGCCAGTCTTTTATTCCCAGCGTCGAAAAGAAAATCCGCACCCTTTCTGAGGCCATCAAGAACCAAGTCGCTGCAGGAGGACGTCCCGTCCAAATCCAAGTTGACGGTGGCGTAAAAGCGCACAACATCGCTATGCTCCGAGAATGGGGCGTAACCAACTGTGTCGTAGGTTCAGGCTTGTTCAATCAAAACGCAAACGTGGCGGATAATCTCGCCATCATCCATGAAGCACTGCAATGACGGAGGGGTCAACATCAAGTTGCTTGTCGTGACCTTGCTCTATCCCTTGCCCACAAACGTGAGCAGAGGCGTCTTTGTTGAAGACCATGTCAAACTTCTACGTGCGGCCGGTCACGAAGTCCGTGTCATCAATCCATTGCCGCGGATGCCTAAATTCGCAGAAGCGCGCCGCTCCACGCATGCTGGAGTCGCAAAGGCTCCGCGTACATGGGTGCGAAATGAACAGGCTATTTTCGCTCCGCGCTTTTTCGCATTGCCCGAACATCCCTATCCCTCACTAACACGCTGGAACTTGGGTCGGAAAGCCAAGAGCGTTGAGCGCTTTTTGGGTGATTGGCGCCCAGACGCAATCGTATGCCACACCCTTTGGCCTGCAGGTGTTCTTGCCGAACGGTTGGCCGAACGGTGGAACGTTCCTTGGACGGGGGTGGTTCACGGTTACGACTTCGATGTTGGTTTGCATGACAAAAGTATTGGAAAGCAGGTTCGACGCGCCGTAGCTCATTGCGATGCTCTCGTCTGTGTAACCGGTCGACTCAGTGATGCAGCAGCCAATCTTGAACGTCCGCCACGAGAACTACGAACCGTACCTTGTTCAACCGAGATCGGTCGTGATTGGGCTCGGGATTTACGTTCTTGGCGTGGGCGATGGCGCAAGGATTCGTTGGATATTCTCTTTCCAGCTGACCCGCGTCGGCCTGAGAAGCAGCACTTGCTCGCCCTAGAAACTGGAGAGGAAATGGAACATCGTGGGTGGGTTGTTGGCGTTACGCACCTCAAACAACAACCGCGTAACATCGTGTATGACCGAATGATGGTGGCTGATGTAACCCTCATCACCTCCAAGAGAGAAGCAGGGCCGCTGGTGGCCAGAGAATCCCTCCTCTGTGGGACTCCTGTTGTCAGTGTCAATGTTGGAGAAGTCGCCACTTATCTGCCCGAAGCATGGGTGTGTGAAGCCACGCCTTCAGCGCTTGCTGATGGAATTGAGGCAGCTCTACGTGACGGATGGACAAAGGAAGCGTCGGTCAAGGAAACGCTCGCCTTTGCTTCAAATGAAACGGTCATCCAAGCGTGGAGCGCATTGCTTTCCACCCTCGTGGAGCGAACATAAACAACGGCAATCCGAAAACCCACCAGTAGGTGTGAGTTACGAAGCCAACAACGGCAAAGGTCGTACATAGAAGCATGAGCAACCAATCGTCACGTCGCTGAATAACCCGATTTAACGACCCACTCATTGTCCATGAAAAAACGAGCAAGCAGGACGCTGTCATACTGCTTGCAACAGCGGCGCCGTAAAGCCGTTGAGATGCATTCGATGGTGCAGCGAGGATGAACAATCCTCCGAGAACTACGGCGACGACCAAGACCAAGACGATGAATTGAGTGAAGCGCCATGAGTTTACCCCCGCCATCACAGCGGTGTAGGTTGGTGTAGCCATCAATGTCATTGCCCATCCAAACAGGAGGACGTAGAACAAGTCTACAGCCGAGGCTCCATACGTGGAATCAAGATATTCTGATGGAAACGCAATTGGAGCAAATACCGCCACCAATAATGCACCACCGTAAAGGCCGAACGGAAGCAACCCAAACGACATATCAAGCGCTTTTTCCATTTCCCGGCGAGACTGAAATTCATCACCCCTGGATGCACCAAGTACGGGAAGCAGCGCTGCCCTCATCGCTGCGGGAACAACCAACCCAGCCAGCCAAGCCAGTTGCGCAACATGGAAGACGGCAGCGACCTCGCTCCCCTGACTGCCTGCGATCATGAACTTCTCAATTCGCACAACATAGGGAAGAACACCGAGGGTGATTGCAAAAGGCAGGGCTGCATACAAGAGCCACTTGTTGGACGCCCACGAGGGATTAAGGCGGCTCCAATCCATTGGGCCTATGTTTACAGGCGCTCTTAGGATGACCAGTACGAGTGCAAGGAGCCATCCAACCACAGCCCCAGCAAAGAACACGGCCGTGTAGGCGACGACCGATGTGCTTCCCTGATAGAAGAGCGTCACGTAACCAAGGGCAGTTACCAAACGCTCTACAACTTTCGAAACTGCTTCTAGGCGCGCCTCGCCCAAGACCCTCAATCCACTTCGTGGAGCATAAGATGCAACGTGAGCCAGGGCGATCAGTCCGGCAAAAATCAGCACCGATGATGGAGGATTGAGATTGATCCAATTTTGCGGATGAAGAACCAGAGCGATAACCACAAAGGGGACGCTCATCAGCAATTGCAGACGGTAGATTCTCCAAATTGCTGGTCGGACTAATTCTGGCGCACGGCTACCGTCCCTTGCAAGAAGAGTGGGGAGCCCCAGGTCAATGACAAGAAACAGCGATGCAAACAAGTCGATGGCAAGGACCATCCATCCGTAATGCTCAGCAAGCAAAGCGTGAGTGAGAACGATCTGCCCGATGAAGGCAAGAGCAACTGCCACCAGGTCGGCTCCGACAAGCCATCCTGCATCTCGTCCGCTTGATGGGCGGCGAGGTGGTGCTGGAGCGCCCATGTTCGCTGCTGGTGTTCGCCGCTTTCAAGCCCTGCGTACATTTTTGCAGTCCGTGGTCATTCCTCCACCCGCCACTCCCAAATGCTGACCTTTCCTTTTTCTCCTTCCGTACGACCCTTCTGATGAATAAAGGGTGACTTGCGTAACGCACGCTGAAGAATGTGAGCGCGAACTTCGCGCCCTTCTCGTTCGAGGGCTGTGATAATTTCGATGGTCGATGCTGGCCCGTTCAGTCGCAACCAGCCTACAATCCAATTCGCTTGTTCGCGAAGAGCGTTGCGCTCTTCACTCCAACGAGATGGCCGAGCCATGAATGGTTGTCACGCCAAGCGCTGATGAATCTTTGTAGAGTACAAGGGTTCGTTAGAACTCAAGCTGTACGGCCTTCGTCGTACATCTGACGAAGACTTCCATCCTGAAGCATCTCCATAGCGATGTCTGACCCGCCAATGAGTTCTCCGTTAACGAAGATTTGAGGCATGGTTGGGAAGTCAGACCAAGCACATACCGACGGTATTGCGGTTGGGTGGCTGAGCACATTGAGCGAAGCGAAATCCTCACCGAGTTGCTGCAGAACTTGTGCGGCACGGTTTGAGAAACCGCATTGTGGCTCATTTGGGTTTCCTTTCATGAACAGTACAATTGAATGTTCATCGACGAGGGCTTGCAATTCTTCAGGTGTCCAGTTCATGTGTCTCAATCCTTGTTCTTTTGGAGGCGTCGTATGTGTACCCCTTGGCCTCCACCGTGGGGGTCAAACGCGGTATCCCCTGCAGTTTCTGCTTGGGCGGGCGTCATGCACTTGAGGTCAAGTGCGTGAATGGGGTGCGGGATGTGCTCTTTCATGACTGCAAGAACTTGCTTTTGGCGTTGAAGAGGGCGCATTCCGTCAAACGAAGGAGAGATGATCCGGACATGAAAATGGTCACCGGAGCCATGCAGGTCAATGACTTCAACAGTGGCGTCTGGGACTGCTTTGAGCACTTCTGCTTCAATCCATTCGGTCCCTACCATGTTCACGCCTCAACCCTCCGAGTCGTCACCTCTTCTTTGAATCTGCGCATGAAGAACCATTGCATCCAACACAGCTATGTCTTAGAATATAGGCTTGTTTTCAAAGCGGGCGCCCGACTGCATAGCATTCCCAGCCTTGAGCACCAATGGCCTCAATATCGAGAACTCTCCTTCCATCGTACAAAATCGGGGTGTTCATGTTTGAAGCCAAGGCGCCCCAATCAAGGTCAACACACACTTTGTGGGCTGTGACAAGAACGGCGAGATTGAAGCCTTTTGCTTCTCCAATATCTCCGATGAACTCAACTGAGTCTGGAAGGGATTCTTCGCTAAGATGCGGGTCAAACACACCGACCTCAATGCCTCGGTTTTGGAGTGCTTCAGCCAGCGGCTCAGCAGGCGTTTCACGGGGGTCGCCCACTTCGGCCTTGTACGACCATCCGAGGAGCAGAACTTTTGTGCTCTCTGCAGACAACCCTGCTTTCCATAGGATGTCAATCAAGACTTGAGCAACGTGGTTTGGCATGGATCGATTAACAGCTCGCGCCGCAGTGATGAGCCCTG